>NZ_RZTG01000011.1:0-301217 GCF_003997175.1 Mesorhizobium sp. Primo-A | reverse complement strand
GTCCAGCCCGCGCGCGCCTATGTCAGCCGCGCCAAACTCTATGGCGTGGCGCTGAAACCAGGCCAGAAGGCGCTGGTGTTGGAGGCCGATCTGACCAATCGCACGGCGCAATCCGACAAGGCTTATTTCAACGTCTTCAAGCCGGACGGGATCGACCTGCCCGATTCCACGCCGATGATCGCGCTGGCCCGCGATTCGACGCTGACGCCGGAACTGCATCCCGGCATGACCGAACGCATGGCCTATGTCTGGCCGCTTGCCGGTAACGCCGCCGTGCCGGCAAATCTCAGCTTCGGCGTCACCGCCGAGATCTTCAAGCCGCGCGACAATCTTTACGGCACGCCGGGCTGGTTCAATTCCTATCGGCTCGGCACCGTCACCATGCCGGTCGCCGACCTGCCCGAGAGCGGCTCATGAGGATCCGCGCCATCGGCAATCTCCTGATCGTCGCCGCCACCGTGGTGCTCAGCTACGGCATGCAGGTGTCGAAGCCGCATTATGCCGAACTCACCGCGCCGATCCCCATTGATGGCGCCATGCACGACACGGTGCGGGCGCGCAGCTTCGATGTCCGCCTCGACAGAATGGTCTTTGCGCGCACGCTGAAGACCAACCAGTTCGGCCAGGAAAGGCTGCTGACCACCAGCGGACTGTGGGCGGTGGCAGCGACCAATCTCACCGCCACCAGCACCTCCACCACGGTCGCCGACGGCACCTGGCAAGGCCCGACCGGCCTGCGCTACCGCCAGACGGAGCGGCTCAGCTATCGCCAGGATATGCCGCCACATGCCGTCGATCCAGGGCTGGAGAGAAGCGGCCTGTTCGTCTTCGAGTTGCCGGCCGACCAGATCCGAGGCGCCAGCCTGCTTATCGCCGCACGTCAGTTCGGCCCGCTCGACGCCCAGGCTCGCATCAGCCTCGATGCCGTTCCGACCGGTGCCGATGGTCAACCGGCGGATGTCTTGCCGCTATACGATCTCGACGCTCCTGCACCGCCGCAGGGCCAGACACGGCAGGGCCAGACACGGCAGGGCAAGACATGAGCGCGGTTTCAACCGACATCGACCCAGCCGGCGGTGGCGAGAAAAAATGGCGACGGCGCGGTCTTGCCGCGCTCGCTATCCTGCTGCCGCTGACGCTGGCCGAAACCAGCTATGAGAGCATCCGTGAATGGCTGCATGGCGAGGACCTCATCGCCAGGGATGTCGAGTTTGGCCAAGGCGCGCCGTTCGGCGGCAGCGAATGGCGGCTGGCCGATTTGCGCGGCGGCAAGGCCGGCCGCTTGCCCGAGCATGCCTTGGCCGTCATCGCCACCTTCGCCGTCACGGTCGGCGATCCCGATCTGCAAAAGCAGTGGCTGGGCTGCAAGGTGATGCTGACCGACGCCGCCGGCCGCCGCTGGCTGCCCGACTTCATCTCCGGCGTCAGCCTGCCGGACGGCGTGATGAACTGCACCTCGGCGATCTTCTCCGGCGCCAAAAAGGGCGAAATCATCAGCGTCGGCGAGACCTTCATCGTGCCCGAGGATGCCATCGAGACCATCCGCCCAGCCATTGGCCTGGGCAGCGAGCGCCCCTGGTTCCTGCGTTTTCAGCGGCCGCCGAAGTGACAGCATCCTTCTCCCCGTAAAGAAAGCTCATTTCCCCGCCCGCTTCGCCATCGAAAACGCCGTCTCCAGCACGGCGGCGAGAAAGCATATGCGCAGCGGCTCGATCAGGATGCCGGTGGAGGAATCCTGGAACGGGCTGCCGAAGAGCAGCGTCACGGCATGCGAAAAAATCTGCCAGATATCGAGCTCGTGTGGACCGATCAGCCGCGTCGCGCCGAGCCACAGCCAGGCCGCGCCCCAGTCGAGCAACCGGTAGCCGACCACCAGCGTGCACAACAGCACCAGGCTGGCGCTGACCGTCAGCCGCACGCCGTTGGCGATCGGCAGATAGCGCGAGCGGTAGCCGGCGATGAAATGCTCGACGAAATCGCGCAGGAATTTCGGCAGGCCGGCATAGCGCCGGCCGGCACGCTCCAGCCGGCCATGCACGCGCATCAGGGCAGCATCGTCGCGCACATCATAGCCGTAGATCAGCGCCGCCATCACCAGCCAGATCAGCGGCAGGAGCATGAAGAAGAACAGGTTGATCGCAGCCGTCGACGGCGCGATCGAGGAGATCTCGACCGGCACCATGGGTGCGGCCGAGGCCATCGGCACCGGGTTTGCCAGCCCGTCCACCGATGCCTGCAGGGCCGACCAGAAATTGCGGCTCATCAGCCATTGCAGGGCCGAATCCTTCCATCGGCTGATCACGTAGAGACCGACGAAGATCCAGTTGGTCTCGCAGATCACCACCACGATCTGCCAGAACGACTCCGCACCTGTCTTAGCCTGCATGAATTTGGCCAGCCGGCGGATCAGCCAGGACACCGCCACGGAGACCAGCAGCCAGCGCGAGTCGAGCACGTCGAGCACATCAGCGCTCTGGCCGAAATCGGCCTGGTCGAGTGTTTCGCGCGAATACTGCCGCACGACGTCGCCCAGAAATCCCCAGGCGGCATAATAGGCGAAGAACGGCAGAAGCGCGATGGTGATCATCCGCACCAGCCGCGAGCCGCGCCGGTCAGCCTCGGCACCCGGCTTCGTTTGCGTCTCGGTGGTTGCGGCCTTGTCGGCGCCGCGCTGCGCGGCCACCACATGCGGCAGGCCGGGGCGCAGCACGTGGAACATTGCCACCGTCACCACCAGCTGCGCCAGCGCCACCAGCGTCAGCATCGCCAACCCGGCGAAGTGATTGGCCAGCGCCACCTTCGCCGCCAGCAGCATGAGGAGATCGCCGACCATCACGCCGGCCAGCACGAGTGCCATGAGCTGCGGCCAGAACCGCCGCAGCAGCGAAAAACCTAGGGTGATCGGTCTGATGATATCGGCAAACATGAGGTTCTCTCACGATGCCACCCGCCAAAACCTTTCTAGCAAAGCATGATTGTTTTGCAAGGAATGGGGCTCCCCTTCTCCAACAGAGGGAGAAGGGAGAACCGTCCCCCTCACCTTCTTACCCTCGACTTCAGCCACCGATCAAACGCCACCGCCAGGATCAGGATGAGCCCGATGACGATGCTTTGCGTGTAGGACGAGACGTTGTTGAACTGCAGCCCGTTCTGCAGCACGCCGATCAGCGCCGCGCCCACCACCGTGCCGCCGACCGAGCCGATGCCGCCGAACAGCGAGGTGCCGCCGATGACGACGGCCGAAATGACGGTCAGTTCGTAGCCGATGCCCGCCACCGCTTCCGAGGAGTTCAGCCTGGCCGACAGCACGAAGGCCGCGAGCCCGGCGAAGAAGCCGACAATGACGTAGACCGAGACCAGGATGCGGTCGACGCGCAGGCCCGACAGCCGCGCTGCTTCCGCATTACCGCCGACGGCATAGACGGCGCGGCCATAGCGCGTGTAGCGCAGCACGATGTGGCACAGGATGGCGGCCGCCGCGAAGATCAGCGCCGGCACCGGCACCGGGCCGATCAGCCCGGTACCGAACCAGCGCATCGAGGCGTCGAAGCCCGAGATCGGGCCGCCATTGGAGATGGTCAGTGTCAGCCCGCGAAACACCGTCAGCCCGCCCAGCGTGACGACGAAGGGCGGCACTTTCAGCCGGGTGATGACAAGCCCCTGCACGCCGCCGGCAGCGGCTCCGACGATGATGGCGGCCAGCAGCGCGGCGAACCAGCCGAACCCTTGCGTGCCGCTCGTCGACAGCGACAGCGTGTTGGCCGTGCCGCCCTTGGCGACCACGGCGGCGACCATGCCGCAGAAGGCGAGCAGCGAGCCGACCGACAGGTCGATGCCGGCGGTAAGGATGACGAAGGTCATGCCGAGCGCGATCAGCCCGGTGATCGAGATCTGCCTTGTGATGTTGAACAGGTTGATCGGGTCCATGAAGCTCGGCTTCAGCACCGTGAAGACGATGATCAGCGCCACCAGGAACAGCAGCGGCCCGAAGCTCATCAAAAGCCGCGCGAAGTTGATGCCGCCGCGCTGATCCTGCTCCCCCGCCACGCTCATAGTGTCTCCTTGCGGTCGAGTGCCATCAGTTCCATCAGTCTTTCCTCGTTTGCTTCGACGCCCGGCATCTGGCCGGTGATGCGTCCGCGGCGCATGGTGACGATGCGGTCCGAAACCGCCAGCACCTCGGGCAGTTCGGACGAGATCATCATCACCGCAATGCCGCGCGCCGCAAGCTGCACCAGGATCTGGTGCACCTCGGTCTTGGCGCCGACATCGACGCCGCGCGTCGGCTCGTCGACGATCAGCACTTTCGGATCGCGCGCGAGCCAGCGCGCCAGGATCACCTTTTGCTGGTTGCCGCCCGACAGGCCCTCGATCGCCTGCTCGGCCGAAGCCATGCGGATCGACAGCATCTTTCGAAACCCGGACAGCGCATCGCGCTCGCGCCGCTCGGCCATGAAGCCGAAACCGTTGCTGAAGCTGCCCAGCGAAGCGATGGAGAAATTCGGCAGGATGCCCAGCGCGGCAAAGATCGCCTGGTGCTTGCGGTCCTCCGGCACCAGGCCGATGCCGAGGGCAATGGCGTCCGCGGGTGATGACGGGGCGATCGGCTTGCCGTCGAGCGTGATGGTGCCGGCCGCGATGCGGTCGGCGCCGAAGATAGCGCGCGCCAGTTCGGTGCGGCCTGAGCCGACAAGCCCGGCAACGCCGAGGATTTCACCGGCCTTGAGGTCTATGTCGACGCCGTCGAGCACGATGGCGTGCGGCGCCTCGGGGTCGCGCACAGTGCGCAGGCCGCGCACCGACAGCACGACATCGCCGGCCACCGCGCGTTGCGCCGGCCGGGCGTAGAGCTCGGACGCCGCGCGGCCGACCATCTTCTCGATGATTTTGGGCAGCGCGATCGGCCCGCCTTCACGGTTAAGGTGGCCGGCAAGCCTGCCGTCGCGCAGCACCGTCATGCGATCGCATATGGCGGACGCTTCCTCCAGCCGGTGGGTGACGAACATAATGGCGACCCTGTCCTTGCGCAGCCGGTCCATGATCGACAGCAGCCGCTGCACCTCGGTCTCGGTCAGCGCCGAGGTCGGCTCATCCATGATGATCAGCCGGCTTTCCAGCGACAGCGCCCGAGCAATCTCGACCAGTTGCTGCTCGGCCACGGACAATGCCGAGACCGGCGTCATCGGGTCTATGGAGAGACCGACGCGGGCGATGATCGTGCGGGAATCTTCCTCCATCTTGCGCCAACTCACCAGCCCGAGCGGGCCGATCGGCGCGCGGCCGATGAAAATGTTCTCCGCCACGGTCAGCGTCGGGATCAGGCTCAGTTCCTGATAGATGGTGACGATGCCAAGCCGCTTGGCATCCTGCGGGCTGGAGGGATGATAATCGGCACCGTCGAAAGTGATGCGGCCGCCCGATGGCGGCATCACACCCGACAGGATTTTCAAGAGCGTCGATTTGCCGGCGCCGTTTTCGCCCAGCAGGCCGAGGATCTCGCCGGGGCGGATATCGAGCGAGACATCGCTGAGCGCCGTCACGCCGGCGAAATGCTTGGTGATGCCTTCGACGGCAAGCAGGATGGGTTCGGGCGAGGCGGCTTCAGCGGCTGGCGGCAAGGGTGGCTCCTTCCATGCAGTTGATGTCGCCTGTCAGCGCTTGAACGCCCCCCTCTGTCCTGCCGGACATCTCCCCCTCAAGGGGGGAGATTGGCTGTGTCACCGGCGACACCTTTTCTTTCAACATTTGGGAACTGGCGAAAGCAGGAGGAACAGTCGATCTCCCCCTTGAGGGGGAGATGTCCGGCAGGACAGAGGGGGGCGCTGTCCCGCCGGCTTTGCCAATCGGCCGATCCCCGCCAAACCCCTACTTCGTCTCGCCAATCCGCTCTGCCTTGTCGAGATTGTCCTTGCCGATGACGATTGGCGTCAGCAGCACCAGCTTCTCCTTCGGCTCGGTCTTGTCCTTGGCAAAGGCCACCGCGATGCGCACCGCAGTGCGCGACTGCTCGCCGGGGAATTGCTCGACGGTGCCCGCAAGCTTGCCGTCGCGCACGGCGACCAGCGCTTCGGGCAGTGCATCGAAGCCGTAGATCTTGACGTCGGTGAAGTTGCGCGCGGCACAAGCCTCCATGGCGCCCAGCGCCATGTCGTCATTGGCGCAGACGATGGCGTCGGGTTTGCCGTTGGCGGCAAGGCCAGCCTCGGTCACCGACAGCGCCTCGGCGCGGGCGAAGTTGGCGGTCTGCTCGAAGACGATCTGATACTTGTCCTTCAGAGGATCGAGCACATTGTGCACGCCCTTGTTGCGGTCGATCGCCGGGCCGGCGCCGGGCTGGCCCTGCAGATGGAACAGCTTGGCACCGTTGGGAAACGCCGCCACCACGGCGTTGGCTTCCGCCTCGCCGCCCTTCACATTGTCGGCGCCGACATGGGCGAGGATGCCCTCGACGCCGTCTACGCGGCGGTCGATCGTCACCACGGGAACGCCGGCCTTGACCGCTTCCTCGATGGCCGGCGCCAGGGCGTTGACGTCGAGCGGCGAGATGACGATGGCGTTGACCTTCTGCACCAGGGCGGCCTCGATGTCGGCGGTCTGCTTGGTGGCCGAGTTCTGGCCGTCGCTTTCGGTCAGATTGACGCCTTGCGTGGCGGCTTCCGCCTTGATCTCGTTCAGCATGTGCACGAAGAACGGAAAGCCGAGACTGGGCACCGAGCCAAGGATAGTGAGCTTGTCCTGCGCAAACACAGAAGGCGCGGCAACCATCATGGCGCCGAAAGCCGCGGACGACAGCAGGAATTCACGTCTGTTCATGGGATCCTCCTCCACAAGAACGCACGACCCGAAAACCGGGATCGGTTTCAGGAAGGATCATGCGTCGGTTCAAAGTGTGGAGCATCCTCCCTGCGCCCGAAAACGCATGCCGCTCCAGCTGGCCGCCGCTGTAAAAAGAGCCTCCCACCGACGCCTGCGCAGGGATGCTAACCCAGGGCCAACCATTTGTGCAACATCGATATAACAGCGGTGCCAGGCAAATTATCGGAATTGTCGGATTTTGGATTTCCGGCGTGGGGGCCGCTTTGTCGGAAGACCTCCAATGCAAGGCCGCCCCTCTGCTTCTCAATCCAGGAACGCCAGAACACGCTGCCAAAGCAGCGCCGCGGCTGTGTCGTTGTAGTCGGGCAGAGCTGGATCCGAGAAATAATGTCCCGAGTTTGGATAGCGGAAGATCCGCACATCGGTTTGCGCGGCCTCGGCGGCGTGCTGCCAGGCGCGGACATCCGGCTCGGGGAAGAACGGATCGGTGTCGGCGACATGCAATTGAACCGGCAGGCCGGGCCGGATGTTCGCAGGCACGGTTGCCAGCCCATGCAACAGCAGCACCTTGGCCGTCAGCGGCCGCAAGGCCCAGACTGACGCGACCACGCCTGCACCCATCGAAATCCCCGCCAGCACCGTATCGCCGGGCGTCGAGGCCAGGGCATCGCGCGCCCTTTGGCAAATGACCTCCCAGCCGATCCGCGCCTTGATCGCGAAGCCTTGCTCGAGATCGTCCGTCGCCACGCCCGCATAGAGGTCCGGCAGCGAAACGGCGTGACCGGCGGCGCCCAGCTTTCCAGCGAGATGCCGCTCGTGCTCGCGCAGCCCCAGAACCGAATGAAACAGGATTATGTTCGCGGACATCCGGTCATGATACCTGCCGGCACATGCCGTCTCAACGGCTGGGTACGTCATGAGGCGTGCGGCTTCCATTCTCCCGGCGTGGCACTACTTTGGACTGAACCCAAAGCACTCGACTGGAGAACAACATGAAGCCGCAAATCATCTGCCATATGCTGGCATCCCTTGACGGCAGCCTCCACCCCAGCCGCTATACCTCGAGCCCCGATGGCACCCGGGCCGAGTGGTCGAGCCTCTACGAGCATATCCATAATGATCTCGCGGCTGATGCCTGGATCGTCGGGCGCGTCACCATGGCCGAGATGAGCAAGGCCGGCGCGCATCCGCCGGCCAATGCCGGCAAGGTCGACCGGCCCTATCATTTCGCGCAAATAGGTGCGGGTTATGCCGTGGCGCTCGATGCCTCGGGCAAGCTTCATTTTTCCAAACCCGACATCGGTGGCGACCATGTCGTGGTGCTGCTTGGGCGCGACGTTGCCGACAGCCATTTGGCAGAGCTTGCCGCCGACGGCGTGTCCTATATCGTCGCGGAAACCGGCGATATCGATCTCGCCGCGATGCTTGAGGTCCTCGGACGCGAACTCGGCATAAGCCGGCTGCTGCTCGAGGGCGGCGCCAGCATCAACGGTTCCTTCCTCGCCGCCGGGCTCGTCGATGAATTGAGCCTTCTCGTTGCACCCGCGATCGACGGACGGGCCGCCAATCAGGGTTTCGTCGAGTTCGGCGAGAGCGGCCTGGCGGGCAAGACGCAGCTGTCCCTGAAGAGCTGCGAGGCGCTGGCGCATGGGCTCGTCCATCTGCGCTACGCGGTCAGCCCTGGAGCATAATCCCGAAAGGTCGCGGCGTGGCCCAGGGTCTCCGCGACGGGGCTGACGAAGTCAGAGACTTCGGCTCACCTCGAGCGTTGCTAAGCGCATCAATACCGCATGGCGTCGAGATCGGCGATCAGCGTCGGGCCGGTGGGGTGCCAGCCGAGCCGTGCCTGGGTCAGAGCGCTGGAGGCCGGCAGATCCATCGGCGCGAACATCGCCATCCAGCCGAAATGCTCCGCCGCCTTTTCCGGCGCAATGGAAACCACCGGCAATTTCAAACCCCGGCCGAGCGCCTCGGCGATAGCGCGCACTTCGACACCTTCCTCGCCGACCGCGTGATAGCGCGCGCCCGGCTGCCGCTTTTCCACGGCGAGCCGGTAAAGCCGCGCCGCATCGAGGAGGTGGCCCGCGGAGTAGCGATTGCGGCCGTCGCCGACATAGGCCGAGACGCCCCTTTCACGCGCGATCTCGATGAGCGGCGTGATAAGGCCTTGCTTGACCGGATTGTGGACCTGCGGCAGCCGCACCACCGACACATTGATGCCGGCGTCCAGCAAGGCATTGCCGGCCAGCTCCGAGGCGATGCGCGGATTGGGATGGCTGGCGTTGAAGACGTCCTCGATCGCCAACTGGCCATGCCCGGGGCTGCCCATGCCGACGCCAGAGGTGATCACCAGCGGCCGGTCGGAGCCGGCGAGCGCGGCGCCCAGTGCGGCGATGACGCGTTTGTCCTTTTCGCAATTCTCGGCAAACCGCGAAAAATCGTGGTCGAATGCCGTGTGGATCACGCCGTCCGCCTTGGCCGCGCCATCGCACAGCCCTTCGGGCTCCTCGAGCGTTCCGCGATGCACTTCAGCACCGGCGGCGGCCAGCGCCTCGGCGCCGGCGTCGGAGCGGGTCACGCCGACCACCTGATGGCCTGCCTTGATGAGTTCGGGAACGATCGCGGAACCGATGAAACCGGTCGCGCCGGTGAGAAAGATACGCATGCAAAATCTCCTGTACAGTTGCCTGCGTAATATTGCCGGTCTATTATTCTATTAAAGTAGTGATCTTATCGTGGTATAATGGCTAACAGGATGCCTTCCAATTCCGGCTCACTAGCAGCGTTCCTCAAAGACCGGCGCACCCGGCTTGATCCCGCATCATTCGGGTTTTCCGGACGCAGACGCACGCCGGGGCTGCGCCGCGAAGAGGTCGCACAGCGCGCCAACATCAGCCCGACCTGGTACACATGGCTGGAACAGGGCCGCGGCGGCGCACCCTCGGCCGATGTCCTCAACCGCATCGCCAAGGGGCTGCTGCTGACCGAGGCGGAGCGCGAACATCTTTTCATGCTCGGGCTGGGGCGCCCGCCCGAGGTCCGCTACAGGGGCGTCGAAGGCGTCAGCCCCCGGCTGCAGCGCCTCATCGACACGCTCGATGCCAGCCCCGCCATAGTCAGGACCGCCACCTGGGACGTCGTTGCCTGGAACCGTGCCGCGAGGGTCGTGCTGACCGACTACAGCACCCTGCCCGAGGGCGAGCGCAACATTCTGCGCTTCATGTTCCTCAGTCCCCATATCCGCGCCAGGCAGCACGACTGGCAAAACCTCGCCCGTTTCGTGGTGGGCGCGTTCCGGGCCGATGCGGCACGCGCCGGTGCTGTCTCCGAGGTGCGTGAACTCGTCGACGAACTCTGCAGCGCCAGCCCCGAGTTTGCCGCCCTGTGGCGGGAAAACGGCGTGCTCAGCCATGGCGACGGGACAAAGCGCCTGAAGCACCCGGAACTTGGCGATATCGAACTGGAATATTCGGGCTTCGCGGTCGACGGCCGGCCGGATTTGAGCCTGACCGTCTACAACCCGGTCGACAGCGCCGTCGCCGACCGTATTCGCACGCTGGCCCTCACCCGACACCCCAAAGAGTAAGGGCGGGACGACCTATCCGCTGCGATGACTCCCGCCCGCTCTCAAGCGCGCTCGCAGACCGCCTTCAGGATCTGCAAGGTCGGTCCCCAGTAGAGATTGGCGTGCGGACGGATCGCCGGTTCGGCGAAGTCGCTGAGCGTCAGTGTCAACAGTGTTCCCCCATCCGCCGGCGCCAGGTCGAAGCTGACCACGGTGTGATTTTCGGGCACGTCCGCCAGACGCGAGGCCGACAGCGTGCTCCAATAGCTGTAGGCGAAGCTCATTCCCGGCTCAAAAGTGCGGATGGTGCCGTGGTTTTCGAACGGTATTCCGTGCAGCAGTCCGCGCATGACGATCGCGCCGCCGGCCTGCCCTTGCAGGCTGACGGTCAACTCCTCGTCGGACATCCATTGCGGGATCATTTCTGGCGTCGTTAGTATCCGCCAGACCTTGGCCGGCACGGCACCGATGACGACGGTCTTGGTTATCGGCGCAGCGGACTCACTCATGGGGTGCAGATTATAGCGGATGCGGCGGCGACAATATCGCTGTTCCAGGCGGTACGGATGCCGCCATTGCCCCTTGCCCTGTATAGGAAGACAGCACCACGCTTGCGAAGCCATTGCAGCCCGTGGCATCTGTCGGCTCCACCAGCGCAGACGGCACCATGACACCACGGCAGACACGGCAGAGCGGCAGGCAGGGGGCGCCCGGCGTCAGTCTCAACCGGGCGCTGTCGAAGCTCGGCCTGTGCTCGCGCACACAGGCCGAGGTGCTGATCGCCGAAGGCCGCGTGCGCGTCGGCGGCAAGGTGGTGCGCGATGCGGCGCTGCGCGTCGACCTCGACCGCGACCGCATCGTCGTCGACGACAGGCCGGTGGTTGCCGAGCGCAAGGTCTACCTCATGCTCAACAAGCCGCGCGGGCTGGTCACCACCCGCGACGACCCGCAGCAGCGCGACACCGTCTATGCCTGCCTGGAAGGGCTCGATCTGCCCTTCGTCTCGCCGGTAGGCCGGCTCGACAAAGCCAGCGAAGGCATGCTGCTGATGACCAACGACACCCGGTTTGCCAACCGGCTGATGGACCCGGCCTCGCATCTGCCCAAGACCTATCACGTGCAGATCGGCACGGTGCCGGACGAGGCGATGCTGGAGACGTTACGCGCGGGCGTGACCGTCGACGGCGAGACCCTGACCGCCAGCTCGATCGAACTCTTGCGCAGCGGCGGCCGCACCGCCTGGCTGGAGATCGTGCTCGACGAAGGCCGTAACCGCCACATCCGTCGCCTGCTCGCCGCGCATGGCGTCGAGGTCCTGCGCCTCATCCGCATCGCTATCGGCCGCCTGCCGCTCGGCGACCTCGCCAAGGGTACGGCACGGCATTTGACAGCAGAAGAGTTGGCGCTGCTGAGGGGGTAAGCAGGGCGTGCCGCTGGTGCAGGCGCACGGCGATCCTTCCTGACGGAAAGCTGTCAGCAGGCCTGGCCTATAGGTCGGATGGGAGCCGGCCACGGCTTCAACGATCAGGGAGCCAATGCAATGAATTTCGTCTCCGTCCGCATCATCACGTCGGACGTCCAGCGTCTCGTTCACTTCTACGGTGAGATCACCGGCATGCCCGTGACGGTGTACACGGAAGACTTCGCCGAACTGGCGACGCCGACCTGCACGCTGGCGATCGGCAGCACGCGCACCTTGATGCTGTTCGGCGGCGACATCGCCCGCCCCGCCGACAACCACACCGCCATCATCGAGTTCCGCGTCGGCGACGTCGATGCTGAATTCGCCAGGCTCTCGGACCTCCTCAGGAATATCACTGTGCAGAAGCCGACCACCATGCCCTGGGGCAACCGCTCGCTGCTGTTTCGCGACCCTGACGGCAATCTGGTGAATTTCTTCACGCCGGTAACCGCTGAGGCGATCAGGAAATTCGACAGATAGGCGTAAGCGGCGCCGCTGGCCGAAGCTGCTCTATTTCTGGTTCCATTTCCGGATGACCGGCTCGCTCAAATCATGCTCGTAGCCGAGCACGCTGATGCTGGCCGTATCGAGCACGAGCAGCGCGCCGCCCTCCGGCGGCAGCCCGATCCAGCGCGCCGCCAGCACGCGCAGAAAATGCGCGCTGGAAAACACCAATATGCTGGCATTGGCCTCGCGCAGCCCAGCGATAATCCTGTCGGCCCGCGCGCCGACATCGGCCGCCATCTCGCCCTTTGGACACCCATCGCGAAACACATTCCAGCCGCGGCGCTCGGCCAGGATCTGTTTTGTCGTCAGCCCCTCATAGGCGCCATAGTCCCACTCCTGCAGATCGTCCTTCTTGACGCTCTGCGCGCCGAAGCCGGCCAGTACGCTGGTGTTGTAGGCGCGCTGCGACGGGCTCGACCATACGGCCGAAAAAGACAGGCCCTCGAGCCTGTCCGCGAGACCCCGCGCGGCGGCCTCGCCAACCGGGGTCAACGGCATGTCGGTGCGGCCGGTATGCTGCCCCGAAAGGCTCCATGCCGTTTCACCATGCCGGACCAGATGGATTTGCGGATACGGGTTGCTCATGGACTGCCTTTCAATGTCACCGGCACCTTAGGCGACGATGCGGCAAAGGGGAATCCGCTTGGTACAAGACTGCGTGGTCGCCTGGCCTTGATCCGCGGCGGGGCCGGCCCTGTGATCGGCCCGAGGCCGCAACTATATCAAGGCCAGCCCTCCACAAGGCTCCCGCCACCTCAAGGGCATCGGCCCTTGCGCAACAGGTCATGTCATCATGTACAAACATTTGCTCATCGCCACGGACGGATCGGAACTGGCCGACAAGGGCGTTACCCACGGCCTGACATTGGCCAAGGGCCTCGGCGCCTCTGTTACTTTCATCACCGTCTCCGAACAATTCCCGATCTTCGCCTGGGGCGGCGCCATGGCCGGCTACGCCGCCGGCGATGAACTGGCCGCCTATCAGGAAGAAGCGCGCAAATACGCCAAGGAAGTTCTCGACAAGTGCAAGGCATCGGCCGACGCCGCCGGCGTCTCGGCGGAGGTCGTGCATGTCGAGGACAAAAGGCCCGCCGAAGCCATTCTGGAACTGTCGCAGGCCCTGGGCTGCGACCTGATCGTCATGGCTTCGCACGGCCGCCGCGGACTAGGCAAGCTGCTCCTCGGCAGCCAGACGGCGGAAGTGCTGTCCTACACGGAGATCCCGGTGCTGGTCGTGCGGTAGGGCTACTACGGATCGCATGCTCCATCGAAGCGGGTAATGACAATGTCGTTACGCTGTGCTAGATATGCGCAACGAAGGAGCCGTCCATGCCAACGTCACATCATCCGGTGCCGAAGAGCGTTCCGCTCAACATCCGCGTCAAGCCGGAAGTTCGCAATCTGATCGACCGCGCAGCCGAATTGCTCGGTAAGAATCGCACCGACTTCATGCTTGAAGCCTCGCAACGCGCCGCTGAGGAAGCGTTGCTCAACCGTCTCGTGTTTACCGTCGAACCGGATGTCTACGCTGCGTTTCTGGCACGCCTCGACGCGCCGCCGCAGCCCAACGACCGATTGCGCCGCACGATGACGACAAAGGCTCCGTGGGAAGCTGCGTGACGCTGTCGGTCCCGGTTCCACTCGCGGATCATCACGAACTCGGGGAATTTTCGTCGGGCATTACAGCGCTCGACGATTGGTTGAAAAAACGTGCTCGCACCAATCAAGCGGGCGGTGCATCCCGGACCTATGTGACTTGCAAAGGCAACCGTGTGATTGGCTACTATGCCGTTGCCAGCGGCGCCGTGAAAATGGTCGAAGCTTCCAGCCGTTTCCGGCGCAACATGCCCGATCCGATCCCCGTCGCAGTGCTAGGCAGGTTGGCCGTAGACCAAGCCTATCACGGTCGGGGCATCGGTCGGGCGCTGGTAAGGGATGCCGGTCTACGAATTCTCCAGGCTGCTGAAATACTGGGCATCAAAGGCATAGTGGTGCATGCGATTTCCGACGATGCCCGAGCTTTCTACATCACCATCGGGTTCGAGCCCTCGCCGGTCGAGCCGTTGACACTCATGGTCACGCTCGCTGATCTCAGCGAAAGCATTGGCTGACGACTTCCTGCCAGTGCTCTGGGGAAGTCCGGCGCCTAGAACACCAACTCCCCCACGAGATAGACCCCAAGCGCCAGCAACCCCGCGAAGAACACTTTGCGGAAGGTCTCGACGCTCATCTTCTGGCGCAGCGCCTGGCCGGCGAACATGCCGGCCAGCGCCGGCACAAGGGCTGCGACCGACCCCACCAGTTGCGCACTCGGCGACGCCAGGGCGCCTGCCTTGAACAACCCGATGGCGAGCGCCGCCGTCGACACGGTGAAGGACAGGCCGAGCGCCTGGATCAGGTCTTCTTTCTCCAGCCGCAGCGACTGCAGATAGGGCACCGCCGGGATGACGAAGACGCCGGTGGCGCCGGTGACCAGCCCGGTCGCCACCCCGACCAGCGGTGACATCAAGGCTTCGCGGCGCGCCGGCGTGGTGAAGCCGGCTTTGGCGAGGCCGAGGATCGCATAAAGCACCAGTGCGGCGCCCAGCCCCACTGAGGCCGCGCCCGTATGCGTGCCGGTCAGCAGGCCGGCGCCGGCAACGGTGCCGAGCATCACGCCGGCCATCATCGTCCACAGCCGCTTGCACAGCCGGGCGAAGGACGGGCCGGTCAGCAATTGCCAGAGGTTGGTAACCAGCGACGGGATCAAGAGCAGGGCAGCCGCCTGCGCCGGCGGCATCGTCACCGCCAGCAGGCCCATCGCAACGGTCGGCAGGCCCATGCCGACGACGCCCTTGACGAAGCCGGCGGCGAGGAACACGGCGCCGATCCAGGCGAGGATGCCGGCGCTCAGCATGATCGTATCTTCAGGGCCGGATCAGTCATGCAGCAGCATATCGGTTGCGTCGGCATCCGGGCTGGCGGCCTTTGCCGGCGCCGCATCGCGGCTGGTGGATACGACCGTCGCCGCGCATCCCCGCAGGCCTGATCCCGCTCGCGCCATGGCAAGGCCGGCCACCGCAATGGCCAGCACGATCGCCGTGCTTTCAAGAATGCCGAGCCGGCCTGATGTTCGTTCGTTCATCGCAATTCTCCTTCGAAACTGTTTGACGAAAATCCTGGCCGATCACAATGTGGAAGTTGCGCTGCCAGCCTTCGGCCACGACGAAGGCTGGTTGGCCGACCGCCTTCCCGGCGCTGAATATTCGCAGGAGCAAGAGAATGCGCTTCGATCTGGTCGATCTCCGCCTGTTCCTGCTGGTGGCCGAACGCGGCAGCATCACCCATGGCGCCGAGCTTGCCGGACTGGCCCTGGCGTCGGCCAGCGCCCGCATCAAGGGCATGGAGGAGCGGCTCGGCGCGCCGCTGCTGGAGCGCCGGCGCCGTGGGGTGGTGCCGACGGCGGCCGGACAGGCGCTGCTGCATCATGCGCGCGCGGTGCAGAACCAGATCGAAGCGATGACCGGCGACCTCGCCGCCTATGCCACCGGCCTGCGCGCCCGCGTCCGGCTGATGGCCAACACCGCCGCCACAGCCGAGTTGCTGCGCGAGATCCTGCCCGCCTTCCTTGTCGCGCATCCCGGCATCGACATCGAGCTCGACGAGCGCCCCAGCCATGAGATCGCGCAAGCCGTGGCCAGTGGTGCGGCCGATCTCGGCATCGCCGCCACCTGGGCCGGCCTTGCGCACCTCGAGCAGAAACCGTTCTTCATCGACCGGCTGGTGGTGATCGCCGCGCGAAACCGGCCCGGCCTTGAAGGCCGCACCGTCAACCTCACTGAGCTTCTCGGCGAATCTTTCGTCGGCCTCAGCACCGGCCATGCGCTGCAGGAGCACATCGCCCGCCAGGCGGCCCGCCTTGGCGGCCATCTGCATATCCGCATCCACGTTCCCGGCCTCGACAATGTCTGCCGGCTGGTCGCGCAAGGTGCCGGCATCGCCATCGTGCCGGAAAGTGCCGCCCGCCGCTCGGCGCGGACGCTACGCACACTGCGGCTGACCGATGACTGGGCAACGCGCCAGCTCAACCTCTGCGCCCGCCGCTTCGACGAGTTGACACCGCAGGCAAAATTGCTCGCGACAGCGCTGGCGTGAGCCGGACAGCGAGCACCTATCCCCATCAGCGCTGAATCATTGCCTTGCTTTTCAAATGTTCGTGACGTAGCTTGTTTGCACATTGGCAAAAAAATCGCCAAACTTTTTTCCTTTTGTGAAAGACGGGGACTTTGCGGGAACATCTCGATCTGACCGATCGGCGGCTGGTCAAACAGCTGTCGCAGGACGCCCAGCCGGGCATCAACCGGATCGCCGAGATATTGGCGATTTCGGTGCCGACGGTGCGCTCGCGGCTGCGCAACCTGCTCGACCGCAACCTACTCAAGATCGTCGGGCTGCTGAACCTGACCGAGCGCCCCGAGCTGATCTCCGCCATTGTCGGCATCAATGCCCAAGGGCGCGGCCGGGCCCGCGAACTGGCGCAGCGCATTGCCGAACTGCCTTTCGTCAATTCGGCCTCGGTGGTCACCGGACGCTTCGACATCATCGTCGACGTGACGGTGGCCGGTGACGTCGCCGATCTCTACCGCGTCACCAGCGAACTGATCCCCGGCGCCGGCGAGCCGGGCGAAGTGGTGCGCAGCGAGACCTTCGTCGTCATGGCGTCCTGCAACAAATGGGTCAGCCTGCCGGAAGGCTGCTGGTCGGACGACCGCAAGGAGCCGGCATGAAGATCGCGGTTCTCGGCGGCCTCGGCCTGCAAGGCCGGGCGGCAATCGCCGACCTCGTCGCCAGCGACGGCGTCGAGGAAATTGTCTGCGTCGACACCGCGCCGGACGGCCCTGCCCGGCTTGCCGGCCTGACCGATCTTGCCCGCGTGCGCTTCGTGGTGCCTGAGGGCGCGATCGGCCAGGCCCTGGCCACTGTGCTTGATGATGTCGACGCCGTCATCGACCTGTTGCCGCAGCCGCTGATGCGCGAGGCGGTAAAGGCCGCGATTGCCACGCGCACGCCGCTGGTCACCACCAATTACGCCAAGTCGATCGCCGACCTGGCGCCGGCCGCCGAACAGGCCGGTGTCTCGATCATGACCGAATGCGGGCTCGACCCCGGCATCGACCTCGTGCTCTACGCGCGCGCCGCCAGGCAGTTCGACTCGATTTCTTCGATCGATTCCTATTGCGGCGGCATCCCCGAGCCGCAGGCGATGGCCAAGCCGCTGTGCTACAAGGTGAGCTGGAATTTCGACATGGTCCTGGTCAGCCAGAACCGCGACAGCGTGATGATTGAGGACGGGAACCGTGTCGCGGTGCCTGCCGGCCAGCAGCACGACAATCCGTTCATCCATGAAATCGAGGTTGCCGGTCTCGGCAGGCTCGAAGCCTTCCCCAATGGCGACGCGCTCCACTATGTCGAGATGCTGGACGCCGCAAAAGGGCTGCGCCGCTCCGGCCGCTACACACTGCGCTGGCCGGGATGGTCGGCCTTCTGGGCGCCGTTGAAGGAACTCGGTTTCCTCTCTGAGGACAAGGTGCCCGGCACCTCCAACAGCCCGCGCGAATTCCTTGGCCGGCTGCTCGGCCCGCAATTGCAATACGGCCCCGGCGAAAAGGATCTTTGCGTGATGCGCAATGTCTTTTCCGGCCTCGAAGGCGGCCGCGCCAAGACGGTGACGTCGGACCTGATCATCGAACGCGATCTCGTTTCCGGCCTGTTCGGCATGAGCCTCGGCGTCGGCTATCCCGCCAGCATCGTGGCGCAGATGCTGGCGAGGGGCGAGATCACCAGACCCGGCTTTTTGAACCCGCTGCTGGATGTGCCCGACATCAGGTTCTTCGATGAATTGGCCAGGCGTGGCATCACGGTTTCCGAGACGGTGGCACGGGACTGAGGCGAAAGATTTTCGAACGGTGGCTGCCGCCGGCAACGGCGCTGCCGCTCAAAAAGGAGCCCAAGGAGAACCGCGGGCAGACATTAACGACAACAGGGAGGAATACCGAAATGAAGATTGCCAGACTTTTCATCGCCGGAAGACTTTTCATCGCCGGGCTTGCGCTCGCCGGGCTCACCGCTGCGGCCAGTGCGGGTACGCTCGACGACATCACCAAGCGCGGCGAATTGCGCGTCGCCGTGCAGACCCAGGGACCGCCCTTCTCGCTGGTCGGCGCCAATGGCGAACGCACCGGCAGTTCGGTCGAACTGGCCGAACTGATGGCCAAGGAAATGGGTGTGAAAATCACCTTCCTCGACTTCGACTGGGATGGTTTGATCCCGGCGCTGCTGTCGGGCAAGGCCGACCTGCTGGTCGCCGACATGACACCGACGCTGGCGCGCGGCATGAAGGTCGCGTTCACCACGCCCTACATGTACACGGGCAGCACCGTCTTCACCAAGGCCGACAGCAAGTTCAAGACCACCGAGGACTGCAAGGCCAAGGGCACCAAGATCGCCGTGCTGCTCGGCGCCACCGGCGAGAAGGAAGCCAAGAACGCCTTCCCCGATGCCGACATCAAGAGCTACAAGGGTGGCGGTCCGCTGCTGCTCGACGCCGTCAACAACGGCCAGGCCGACTGCGGCGTCAACGACGTCTCGGCGGTCAAGGGCCAGTCGACCGCCTATCCGGCCGGCACCTTCACCATCATGCCGGACCTTCTGTCGAAGGAGCCGCTTGCCTTCGCCACCCGCTATGATGAGCCGGACCTGTTGATCTGGATGAACCTGTTCCTCAACCAGGTCACTATCGACGGCCGCCTGCAGAAGAACCTCGACTACTGGGTCAATTCCGACGCCTGGAAGAAGGATCACTAAGCAGCGATAAATCCAGGCGGTTTCGCGCGCATCTTAAACGCCGCGAAGCCGCCCGGAATTTCGTTTCATCTGTCGTTGCCTGCGCTCTGGGGATTTCACCCAACGATGCTCGAAAATTTCAGTTTCCGCACCATCGTCGAATACCTGCCGTTGTTCGGACAGGGCCTGGTCACGACCGTTTGGCTGTCGGCGCTGTCCTTTGTCGGCGCGCTCATCGTCGGCATCGTGCTGTGCGCCATGAATCTGCAGCGCGGCTGGCTGTTTCGCGCCCCGGCCAAGGCCTATATCGATGCGGTGCGTGCCACGCCCTTGCTGGCGCAGCTCTATTTTCTTTATTTCGGCCTGCCCCGGCTCGGCTTCGTTCTGCCGGAACTCGTCGTCGGCATCCTCGCGTTGTCGCTGAACAGCGGCGCCTATATCGCTGAAATCATTCGCGCCGGCATCCTGTCGATCCCGCGCGGCCAGGTCGAGGCCAGCGTCGCTTCGGGCATGACCTATGTCCAGCGCATGCGCCTTGTCGTCCTGCCGCAAGCCTTCAAGGTGACGATCCCGCCGCTGCTCGGCCAGGCGATCGTGCTGGTCAAGGATTCCGCCCTTTTGTCGCTGATCTCGGTTTCGGAACTGACACGCGCCGGTCAATTGCTCGCCTCCGACCGCTTCATGCCGGCGGAAGGCTTCCTCACCATCGCCGCCTTCTATCTGCTGCTCTATTACGGCCTGAAAGGACTGGCTGGGCTCTCCAGCCGCTGGCTCGGCACAGCGGGGGCGCGGACATGATCTGGCAACAACTGCAAAGCCTCGCCGGCTCCTATCCACTGGCCCTGCGCGGCCTCGGCATGACCGTGTTGCTGTCGCTGATCAGCCTGGTGCTCGGCACGCTGCTCGGCTTCGCCCTCGGCATCCTGCGGACCGGCGGCAACCGTCTGATCTCGGGTTTGATCGGGGCCTGGGTCGACCTGATCCGCGGCACGCCGTTCCTGGTGCAGATCTTCCTGATCTTCTTCATCCTGCCTGAGTTCGGCATCGAACTCGATGCCTTCACCGCCGGCATCATCGCGCTGACCAATCTGGCTGCCTGCTTCATCTGCGAGATCGTCGTCGCCGGCATCCGCTCGGTGCCGACAGGCCAGGTCGAGGCGGCACTGGCGTCCGGCCTGTCGCGCTGGCAGCGCATGCGCCAGGTGGTGCTGCCGCAGGCGATGCGCATCGTGCTGCCGCCATTGGTCGGGCAGTATGTGCTGCTGATCAAGGATTCTTCTGTCGTCTCGGCCATCGGATTGACCGACCTCACCCGCGTCGGCTGGCTGGTGGTGCAGCGTGTGCCCAACGGCCTGCTGGTGTTCTTCCTCGTCGGCGTCGGCTATTTCATCGTCTGCTATCCGCTGATCATGCTGGCCCGCCGGCTGGAGCAGCGCATGGGCGCGGCGCATGCCGAGGTGCAGTTGTGACTTCCAACCCCAAAGGTCCAGAAAACATGACCAAAACGGGCCTTGCCAAAACCGGCATGATCGACTTTCGCGGCGTCAACAAATGGTTCGGCTCGCTCAACGTGCTCAAGGACATCACGCTCAGCGTCGAACCGCGCGAAGTGGTCGTCGTCTGCGGCCCGAGCGGCTCGGGCAAAAGCACTCTGATCCGCTGCGTCAACGGCCTGGAGGCGATCAAGGACGGCGATCTCGTCGTCGACGGCCAGCGCCTGGGCGACCCCGCCACCAACATGACCCAGCTGCGCACCGAGATCGGCTTCGTCTTCCAGTCGTTCAACCTCTACCCGCATAAGACGGCACTCGAAAACGTCACGCTCGCCCCCATCCATGTCCGCAAGATCCCGCGTGCCGAAGCCGAAAAGGCCGGCCGCGAATTGCTGGCCAAGGTAGGCCTCGCCGACAAGGTCAATGCCTATCCAGCACAGCTCTCCGGCGGCCAGCAGCAGCGCGTGGCGATCGCGCGTTGCCTCGGCATGCGGCCCAAAATCATGCTGTTCGACGAGCCGACCTCGGCGCTCGATCCCGAGATGATTTCCGAAGTGCTCGACGTCATGGTCGCGGTCGCCGAGGAAGGCATGACCATGATGGTGGTGACGCACGAGATGGGCTTTGCCCGCAAGGTCGCCCAGCGCGTGGTGTTCATGGACGCTGGCGCCATCGTCGAAAGCGGCACGCCCGACGAGTTCTTCTCACACCCCAAGACCGACCGCAGCCGCGCTTTCCTGAGCAAGATTCTGCGGCACTAAAGGCGGGCGGTCAGGTCGCCTCTTCCGCGCTGCCGCCAATCGCAAACGCTGCCGGGCCGCCGCGCCGCCTGAGCAGCGCGATGGCGAGGAAGGCGATGACGCCGCTCGCGGCGACGACCACCAGCACCCACAGGGAATTGGCGACCGATGTCCGCGCCATCATGAAGGCGAGCGCGAACGGCGCAAAGGCCGAGGTGAACTGACGGGCAGCGCTCGCCCATCCCAGCCGCGCGCCATAGCCTTCGCGGCCGAAGAGTTCGAGCGGCAAGGTGCCGCCGACGATGCTGGTGAGGCCGGAGCCGAGGCCGAACAGGAACACGAACACGAAGGCGCCGGGCAGCCATGGCGTGGTCAGCAACAGCGCACACAGCCCGGCCGTGAGCAGTGACGCGGCAATGACGGCAAGGTGCGTCTGCTGCAGCCGCCCGCCAAACAGCATGTTGATCAACCGGCTGGCGACCTGCGCCGGCCCGAACAGGGTCGAGACGAAGAGGCCTGCGGTGCCGAGCCCAAGGGCCGCCGTCAGCGGCACCATGTGGATGAGGATCGCCGACAGCACGAAGCCTTCGGTGGCGAACCCCGCCAGCATCAGCAGGAATGCGGCCCGGCCGCGCCGCGCATCGAGCGGCATTCCCGCTTCATCGGGGGCGGAGCCGCGCTCATGCGGCGTGACCGTTGCGTGGCGACGCGACAGGCGCATCAGCCAGGCGTGGATCGGCAGGCATAGGCCGAGATTGAGAGCGGCGAACAAAAGGTAGACCTCGCGCCATGTGAGATGCGCATGCAGCGCCGAGGTCAGCGGCCAGAACAGGGTAGAGGCAAACCCGGCGATCAGCGTCAGATGGGTGATGCTGCGTTGCGGCCGGGGAACCCCGACCTGCACGATCAACACGAAGGCAGCGCTGTAGAGGACGAAGCTGGAGGCCAGTTCCATCGCCAGCAATCCCAGAACGAAGCTCACGCGGCCGGGTGCGACGGCGCACAGCGCCAGCGCCACAGCCGCCGCGACCGAGCCGACGGTCATGAGGCGGCCGGCGCCGAAGCGGTCGGCCCACCGCCCGGCAGTCGGCGCGAACAGGCTGCCGGCAAACAGCGAGGCCGACAGGGCTGCGAATACCCAGCCTTCCGTGAGCCCGAACTCGCGTGCCATTGCCGGCGCCAGCATCGAGAAGCTGTAATAGAGCGTGCCGTAGCCGATGATCTGGGTCAGCCCAAGCGCCCAGATCGCCTTGCGCAGGACGGACCGGTCAGGCATCGATGCCGGCCGATACGGCTCTTCTCGGCTCGGCATCGGTTGCGCAGCCGCAACCCGATGCGCCGGTTGCCTTGGCGTCCGCATCCCTGACGCAGCAGGCATCGACAGCGGCGGGAGCAGGCCCGCCACAGCAGCCGGCGCTTTCCGATACCGTCGCGACACCGACGGCACTGCACACGCCGGTCTCCGGCAGCACCAGCCGCACCTCGCGGGCCGCGGCATGGTCTCCGGCAATATCGGCCACCACCGAGCGGACCTGCTCGTAGCCGGTCGCCATCAGGAAGGTCGGGGCACGGCCGTAGGATTTCGAGCCGACGATGGTGAAACCGGGTTCGGGATGCGCGAGCTCCGCAATGCCATGCGCGGGAACCGTGCCGCATGAGTGGAAGTTCGGATCGATCAGCGGCGCCAGTGCCGGCGGCGCTTCGACGACGGGATCGAGCGCGATGCGGATTTCGCCGAGGAACGACAGGTCTGGCCTGAAGCCGGTGGTGACGACGATGCGGTCCACGGCCATGCTGAACGGCTTGCCGGCGAGGTGGGCGTCGACGGCAAGCTTCTCGCCTTGCGTCTCGATGCGGTCGACGGCGAAGCCCGTCAGCATGTTCAGCCTGCCGTCCGCCATCGCCTGCCTGGCGGCCAGCCCGAGCGCGCCACGTTCCGGCAACTGGTCGTTCAGCCCGCCGCCGAGCAATCTCTCGATGCTGGCGTGCCGCAGCGCCCAGAAGATTTCGGTGCCAGGCACGCCATCCTGCAACTCCATCAGCGCCAGCGCGACGTTGATGGCCGAGTGCCCGCCGCCGATGACCAGGATGCGCTTGCCCGCATAGTCTTCTCTCGCCTTGCCGACCACGTCGGGAATGCCATAGGCGATGCGTGCCGACGCCTTGCCTTCGCCGGCAACCGGCAGCCCGTCGATGCCGATCGGGTTTGGCCGCCACCATGTTCCGGATGCGTCGATGACGGCGCGTGCGAGAAAGCGGTGCTCACCGCCGCCATCGCGGTAGCGGATGACGAAGGGCGCGTCCTTGCGGCCGTCATTGGCGACCTTGTCGTGCCCCTGACGGGTGATCGCGGTGACCTCGGCGCCGAGCTTCAGATTGGCGGCGATCGCCGGAAGCCGGCCAAGCGGCGCCAGATAGTCGCGCACGATCTCGCCGCCGGTCGGCAGGCCCTGGCTGTCCGGCGCCGTCCAGCCGGAGCGGTCGAGCAGCGCCCGCGCCGCCGCGTCGATGTTGTATTCCCAAGGCGAGAACACCCGCACATGGCCCCATTCGAGCAGTGCGGCCCCAACGCTTTCGCCGCGCTCCAGGATGAGTGGACAGATGCCGCGCTCGACCAGATGCGCCGCGGCGGCAAGGCCGACCGGGCCGGCGCCAATTACCGCGACGGGAAGATCTGTCATCATGTCCATAGGTTCGATCCTTCCGGTATCTTCGAATTATACGCGCAGAAAAATCAGGCCAGTGCTTTGCCGACGGCGGGCGCACAGGCGTCGGCGCAGCACTCGTCGGCGAGATAGCCGATCAGCGCATTCATGCCGGGATAGTTGGCGCGGCAGATCAGCGTCGTCGCTTGCCGTTCCTGCGTGACAAGCCCGGTATCGACCAGCCGTTTGAGGTGATGCGACAGCGTGGAGGACGGAATGTCGAGCCTGCCCTGGACGCTGCCGACGGCAAGCCCGTCATCACCGGCCCGCACCAGGATGCGATAGAGCTGAAGCCGCGTCGGATTGCCGAGCGCTTCAAGCTGCGCGGCTGCTTTTTCGAGTCTCATGGAAATAAGCTACGCAGCACTTTTCGCGCCGTCAACCCAATTTCGAAAATTATGGAAATAGCGTCAACCGGGGCGCTTGCCCGAGGCGTAAATGACCACCTCGCCATCCTCCTTGGTGAACGTGCCGATGTCCGGATTGGGCAGAATGTCCAGCACCTTTTCCGACGGCCGCGCCAGCACGACGCCGAGCGGACTGACGACGATCGGCCGGTTGATCAGGATCGGATGTGCCAGCATGAAATCGAGGATCTGCTGGTCGGACCATTTCGGGTCGGCAAGGCCGAGTTCGGCATAGGGTGTGCCCTTCTCGCGCAGCAGGGCGCGCGGTGTAATGCCCATCGCCGCGATCAGGTCGACCAACCTTTCGCGCGATGGCGGCGTCTTCAGATATTCGATCACCTCCGGCTCCTCGCCCGACTGGCGGATCATGGCCAACGTGTTGCGCGACGTGCCGCAATCGGGATTGTGGTAGATGGTGATGGTCATTTCGAGGTCCTCTCAGCCGACATGGTATTCCGGACGGCGCCGCCCATCTCGTACCAGCCCTTGCTGCGGTTCACGATCCACACCACCGACAGCATGACCGGAACCTCGATGAGCACCCCGACCACAGTGGCAAGGGCCGCGCCAGAATTCAGCCCGAACAGCGCGATCGCGGCGGCCACCGCCAGCTCGAAGAAGTTCGACGCGCCGATCAGCGCCGATGGTCCAGCCACGCAGTGTCGTTCGCCGCTGAGGCGGTTGAGCAGATAGGCAAGACCGGAATTGAAATAGACCTGGATCAGGATCGGCACCGCCAGCAGCACGATCACCAATGGCTGCGCGATGATCTGCTCGCCCTGAAAGCCGAACAGCAGCACCAACGTCGCCAGCAAGGCAACCAGCGACAGGGGCTGCAGCGTGGCAAGCAGGGCCTCAAGCCCGGCCTGTCCCCTCGCTGCCAGCAGCCGGCCACGAACCAACTGCGCGACGATCACCGGCGCGACGATGTAGAGTGCGACCGACAGCATCAGCGTGCCCCATGGCACGGTGATCGCCGACAGGCCGAGCAGCAGGCCGACGATTGGCGCGAAAGCAACGATCATGATAGCGTCGTTGAGCGCTACCTGCGACAGCGTGAAATTCGGCTCGCCGCGCGTCAGGTTCGACCAGACGAAAACCATCGCCGTGCACGGCGCCGCGGCAAGGATGATCAGCCCGGCAATGTAGGAATCGATCTGCACGGCGGGCAGCCACGGCCGGAACAACCAGCCGATGAAGAGCCAGCCCAGCAGCGCCATCGAGAACGGCTTCACCGCCCAGTTGATGAACAGCGTCACGCCGATGCCGCGCCAATAGGTGCCGACCTTGGCCAGCGAGGCGAAATCGACGCGCAAGAGCATCGGCACGATCATCAGCCAGATCAGCACGGCGACAGGAATGTTGACCCTGGCGATCTCGGCCAACGCGATGGCGCCGAACACGCCCGGCAGCAGATGGCCAAGCGCGATGCCCGCGACGATGCACAGTGCCACCCACACCGTCAGATATTTCTCGACGAAGCCGATGCCGGGCCGCACCGCCTCAGCTGTGTTCAGAGCATGATCGGTCATGATGGCTTCCTTGTTCGAACGGCGCGCGGCGGACAGTCACAAGCCCCTCAGCAGTCACAGGTCACGGCATTGATGACCGGGCGGCAGAGCTCCGGCGCGCCATTGCAGCAATCTTCCATCAGATAGGCCAGCAGGTCGCGCAAGCCGGTCATGTCGGCGACATAGCGCACGGTCCTTCCGTCGCGTTCGGGACGGATCAGCCCGGCATGGGCGAGCACCTTCAGATGCGCCGACATGGTGTTCTGGACCGTGTCCAGCCTCGTTGCGATCTCGCCGGCTGGAATGCCTTCCGGGCCGGCACGCACGAGCAGCCGGAAGACATCCAGCCGCGTCTCCTGGCCAAGTGCGGCCAGCGCGTTCAAAGTGCCC
The DNA here is from genome assembly GCF_003997175.1 of Mesorhizobium sp. Primo-A. Classification (NCBI taxonomy): domain Bacteria; kingdom Pseudomonadati; phylum Pseudomonadota; class Alphaproteobacteria; order Hyphomicrobiales; family Phyllobacteriaceae; genus Mesorhizobium; species Mesorhizobium sp. Primo-A. Next base: position 274,799 of record NZ_RZTG01000011.1, on the reverse strand, counting down.
TTCCTATTCATATATCCGAATCCTTGGATTTATGGATTCGTGAATATCGACTCCCCCGCGATCTGTAAAGGATGTCCGCCGCTATGATGTGACGGCAAGCACCTTTCCCGTATCGTGCTGGCGCACGAAGTCCACCCGGGCACCATCCCAGTGGTAGCTGTAGTGGCGGCCCTGCACTGGAATGGCAATGACATCGGGCCAGAAGATGCCGATGCAGCCGCCGCCCGGCATGCGCACGCTGTTCCACACCAGCCCGTCGCTGCCTGCTGCCCGCAGCGCCCGCCCTTCCGCCTGCGAGGCGGAATAGTCGTCCGGGTCGAGCACGCCGGGCACGGCGTTGACGTCATCGAGGTCGCGGTCGACGTTGCCGATCAGCACGCGGAAATCCGCCGTCCAGCCCGGCCCTTCGTTGGTGGCGCGCATGAATTTCTGATGGTGGTGAATGGTCTCGGCCAGCGCCACCTCCTCGCTGTCACCCGCATAATAAATCCCGTAGCTGCCATCCGAGAAGCGGCCTGGTCTGAGCGTCGAGCAATGCACGAAGGGCGCCATCACGAAACTGGCGCCGGGGCCGGAAATCCGCCTTGCGGCCGAAACCTTGCCGAGATCGCCGATCTCGAACCTTATGCGTGGGTTTGTCTTCGCCTCGACGGCGGCAAGCGCCTCCCAGTCGCGCGGGTCGGCAATGTCTTCGAACAGGTCGATCGGTGGGTGGATGGAACGGATGATGCGGAAGGTCTGGTGCCAGTCGACGCGGCGACGGACCGCAAGCCCACTCACCATGCACCACGCTCCGCATCGAGCCATTCGCGCATCGCCGAGAGATCGGAGATTTCGCCGCGCAGCATCAGGTCGAGCGCCGACTGGCCGCCAAAGGTGGCATTGGGCTTGCGGATCCAGGCATAGCCGCGCGCCGGTTCCGTGAAGAGGTAGCGCAGGCCCTTGTGGATGCCCATCAGATGCGCCATGCGGGTGCGCAGGTCGCGGTCGATCCTGCCGATGCCACCTTCCTTCGCCCCAGTCTTCCAGCGTGCCCAGGTGCGCGCCGACATACCGCCGAGCAGGATGCAGGCCTCCAGGTCGGTGAGGTTCCAGGCCTTGAACAGATTGACCGTTGTGCGCGCCAGCGCGCCCGCTTCTTCATCCGAGATAGCGGCTCCGAACGTGGCCGGCGTGGTGACGATGGATTGAAGCTGCATTGCGTTCACCTTGCTGATTGGCAGATATATAGCATGTATTTGCCAATTGGCAAGAATGCGGAGATGGCAAGGCTTGGCTGCAAAATGAAAAGGCGCGGCCCACACCGCAGGCCGCGCCCTTTATTGCATCACACTGTACGGTGCCTACTCAGCCGCTTCATATCCCGCGATGCCCTTGATCTCGAGGAAATCCTCAAGTCCGTATTCGGCATATTCGCGGCCATTGCCCGACTGCTTGTAGCCGCCGAACGGCAGGCCGGCGTCCCACTGGGGATAGTTGATGTAGACATTGCCGGTGCGCATGCGCGCCGCGACTTCGCGCGCCTTCTTCATGTCCTTGGCCTGGATGTAGGAGGCGAGGCCATAGACGGTGTCGTTGGCGGTCTCGACCACCTCGTCGACGCTGTCATAGGGCATGATCGCCAGTACCGGCCCAAAGATCTCCTCGCGCGCGATGCGCATGTCGTGGGTAACGTCGGCGAACACCGTCGGCCTGACATAGTAGCCGCGGTTGAGTTCGGCCGGACGGCCGGGGCCGCCGGCGACCAACGTCGCACCCTCGTCGATGCCGGCCTGGATCAGGTCCTGGATCTTGTCGAACTGAACTTGGCTGACGACCGGGCCGAGCTTGGTGCCGGCAGCGTCGGCCGGACCGACGGTGAATTTTTCCGCCGCAACCTTGGCATAGCCGGCCGCCTCGTCATGGCGCTCGCGCGGCACGAACATGCGCGTTGGCGCGTTGCAGGACTGGCCGCTGTTGCTGAAGCAACCGGCCACGCCCTTGCTGACCGCGCTTGCGAGGTCGACGTCGGGGAACAGAATGTTGGCCGACTTGCCACCAAGCTCCTGATGCACGCGCTTGACCGTGTCGGCAGCGGCCTTGGCCACCAGGATGCCGGCGCGGGTCGAACCGGTGAACGACATCATGTCGATGTCAGGATGGCTGGACAACGCCTGGCCGACGCCCGGTCCGTCGCCATTGACGAGGTTGAAGACGCCCTTCGGCACGCCGGCCTCGTCGAGGATCTCGGCGAAGATGATGGCGTCGAGCGGCGCGATCTCGGATGGCTTGAGCACCATGGTGCAGCCGGCGGCGAGCGCCGGACCCACCTTGCAGGTGATCTGGTTGAGCGGCCAGTTCCACGGCGTGATCAGCCCGACGACACCGATCGGCTCCTTGACCACGAGATGATTGCCCTTCACGTGGCGGAATTCGAAAGCCTTCAGCGTCTCGGCCATTTTGGTCAGATGCGCCAGCCCAATGCCGACCTGGCTGTCCAACGCCATCTGGCGCGGCGCGCCCATCTCGCGCGACACGGCAACCGCAAGATCGCCACTGCGCTTCTTGTAGACCGCGATGATGCGATTCAACAGGTCGAGCCGCTCGCTAACTTCGGTGAAACCAAAGCCGTTGAAGGCGCGCTTGGCGGCAGCCACCGCCTTGTCGACATCGGCCTTGGAGCCGAGCGAAATCTGCGCAAAAGCGTCCTCATTCGAGGGATCGATGACGTCCAATGGGTTGGGCACAACAGGATCGACCCACGCGCCATCGATGTAGAACTGCAGATTGTGTGACATGGTTTTCTCCTTGGCCGCATGGTCGCGCCGGGCCGTCATATCTGGCTGGAGATAACGATGCACAAACGCCGCTGTCAAACACAACCCCCGAAGTGGTTGAGCCAGTGCGGCAGTGATTGAGCCAGAGCGGTTGGGCAGCAACCGGCTTGGTGAGGATGGACTACAGCAAGGTATGCCCGGCCTCGACCAGAAACCGCCTCGCCGCGGCCTGATCCGTGGCTTTCACCAGGAGATGGTCGCCATCGAAAGTGGACACCACGAAGATGCCCAACCCGTTTTCCGACAACGGCCTGATGACCGACAGCACGATACCGGTTTCGTCGAAGGCGAACGGGCCCAGGAGCTTGAAGGCCACCCAGTCGATATCCTGCTTGACGGCATGCGGCACGCGGTCCTGCAGGCAAACGATCGAAAGCTCGTCGTCGGTCCTTGTGATGCTGACGAAGCCTGGTCCGTCCGCCCAACCGGGAATGGTTTCGCCCGCCGCCAGCCGGGAAACCGCGTAAGACCCCGGGAGTTGCTTAAGCTTGACCTTGGCAGCCATTATCGAAATCCTTCCTCAGATCGCCGGTGATCCCGCTAGCCTCTTGCTCATATAGACCGTCATGCCGCCCATGAACGGCTCGTCCCGATCCACTATGTAGCCCTGCCTCTTGTAGAGCGATACGTTCGCCTCGAACGCGCCATTGGTCAGCAGGCGAAGCTCGTCGCGGCCCGACTCGATCGCCTTGCGCTCGGCCCACTCCAGCAACAGCCGGCCAATCCCCCTGCCCTGCGCATCCGGTGCGACACAGACATTCTCGATCCACAGATGATCCTCGGCCAGCATGGTTTCAATCATTCCCACGATCCGATCATCCTCGACGGCGAGATCGAACGGATGCTCGGCAACAGCCTTCTCGTAGTCGGCGCGCATCGGCAGAGGCTCGCGGCCGATCACCGCTACCCATTTGGCATAGGCGGCGCGCACGATATCCCGGATCGCGGCGGCGTCAGCGGGCGCGGCCGGCCGAAGCCGGATGGAAGAATTGTTGGTCATCAAACTGCTCCAGACATGAAAAATCCCGCCGGCGGTTTCGCGGGCGGGGCTGGAAACGAAAGAACCGGGTCTATCCTGCCGGTCTTTGTCGTCGCGCAATCAGCTTGCCGCTCCGCACTGTGCAGGGGCGACGTCGCTTGGTGTTGGCGGGCGCGAAAACGAACATGGCGCCAAGTTGGAACAGGAAGCGCGGCGATGTCAAGGCGACCGCTCGATCGACAGTGTCTCGCATCGGCGACAAGGTTCTGGTCCTCGCGCCCGCAGGGCATAGAATCGCTATATGCTTTGTGCCAACGGCAGCTAATCGATGGGCAAACTATGACCGGGACGCTGAACAAAGCGGTGCGGATGGTGGCCATCCTGAACCTGGCCTATTTCGGGATCGAATTTGCCGTAGCCGTTTGGATCGGATCGGTATCGCTGTTCGCGGACAGCATCGATTTTCTGGAGGACGCATCCGTCAATCTCCTGATCATGGTCGCGTTGGGCTGGACCGTCCGCAATCGAGCGCGGCTCGGAATGGCGCTGGCCGGGATACTTCTGATCCCCGCATTGGCGACCCTTTGGACAGCCTGGGAGAAATTCAACATTCCAATTCCGCCAGCTCTCGTTCCGCTAACGCTCACGGCGGCTGGCGCGATGCTCGTCAACCTGTCGTGCGCGCTCATGCTCGCTCGCTATCGCCATCACAGCGGCAGCCTCACCCGCGCCGCCTTCCTGTCGGCGCGCAACGACGTCCTGGCCAATGTGGCAATCATTGCCGCTGCCCTGGTCACCGCATTCGTGTGGAATTCGGCCTGGCCCGATATCGTCATTGGGCTGGCAATCGCCGTCATGAATGCGGATGCTGCCCGCGAGGTTTTCACGGCCGCAAGACGCGAGTTCGCAGAAGGCCAAATTTCAAACTGAAACGCTGCCACCCGATCCGCGCACGATCCCCTCAACTCCTGCGCCGTCGGCCGGAATGGCTACCCGGTCGTCGAGTGCCCTCAGCCTGCGCCTGGCTCTAGCGATCGATCCTTGCTTCCTGTTGCGGAGAATAGCGCGCTCCCTGTACGGCGATCGCCGAGACCGCGTTCTCGATGTCGGCAGTTCGCCGTCAGCGCGACAGTGACCGATCCGATGTTCTCTTCGAGGCGATTGAGCTTGGTGGTGCCGGGGATCGGAACGATCCAGGGCTGTATCTGCCAAGCGCGGGAGCGATATCGGAGAATGGGCTTTTCAGCCTTGGAACATCGGTCATGTTGGTCTCCTTCGTAGAGTTCGGGCGTTGAACTCGGCGCCACGCGCCGATACCTGGTCAAATCCCGTATTGTTCGTCGCTGACATGCTCCAACCAGTCGACGACCTTGCCGTCGAGCGCTTCGGCGATAGCGATGTGGCTCATCGCCGTGGTCGGCGCGGCGCCATGCCAATGCTTCTCTCCGGGCGCGAACCAGACGATGTCGCCGGGCTGGATCGATTCGATCGGGCCGCCCTCGCGCTGCGCCAGGCCGGCGCCCGAGAGGACGATCAGCGTCTGGCCGAGCGGATGCGTGTGCCAGGCGGTGCGCGCGCCGGGCTCGAAAGTCACGGTGGCGCCGCCGACCCGGGCGGGCTCGCTGCCCTTGAACGGCGCGTCGATGCGCACCGCACCGGTGAAATAGTCGGCCGATCCCTTGGCCGAGGCCTGAGAGCCGTTTCGCGTGATGTCCATGGTTTTGTCCCTTCCTGGCAACAGCCATGACACGACCGCCCGGCTTTAGAGACGGCCGGAGGTGCCCGGTGTGATAACGCCTATCTAGGGTCTGCGATTGGTGCCGATTAGGTGCTATATCCAGCATGATCTTATGAAGGGGGCTCATGAATGCCACGTGACAACCTGAACGAGCTAACCGCCTTCCTCGCTGTGGCGCGCGAGGAAAGCTTCACCAGGGCGGCGGCCAAGCTCGGGGTTTCCCAATCGGCGCTCAGCCACACGGTGCGGGCGCTGGAGGAGCGGCTGGGTGTACGGCTCCTGACCCGCACCACGCGCAGCGTGTCGCCCACCGAAGCCGGGGAGCGGCTGCTTCGCACCGTCGGGCCGCGGCTGGACGAGATCGAGACCGAGCTCATTGCCTTGAGCGCATTGCGGGAAAAACCCGCCGGCGCCATCCGCATCACCGCCGGTGAGCACGCCGCCGATGCGGTCCTGTGGCCGGCGATCGCCCCGCTGCTGCCCGACTATCCCGACATCAAGGTCGAGATCATCGTCGACTATGGACTGACCGACATCGTCGCCGAGCGCTTCGACGCCGGCGTGCGGCTGGGCGAACAGGTGGCGCGCGACATGATCGCGGTGCGCATCGGCCCCGACATGCGCATGGCGGTGGTCGGCTCGCCAGCCTATTTCGCTACCCGACCAAAGCCGCGCACGCCGCAGAACCTGACCACCCACAATTGCATCAATCTGCGGCTGCCCACCTATGGCGGGCTCTATGCCTGGGAGTTCGAGAAGGCCGGACGCGAGCTGAAGGTTCGGGTCGAAGGCCAGCTTGTGTTCAACACGGCCGCTCTGCGCATGAACGCGGTGCTCGCCGGCCTCGGCCTTGCCTATCTGCCTGAGGAGCAGGTGACGGCCCATCTGGCCAACGGCCGGCTGGTGCGTGTGCTCGCCGACTGGTGCGGGCCCTTCCCCGGCTACCATCTCTATTACCCCAGCCGCCGGCAAGCCACGCCGGCCTTCTCGCTGCTGGTCGACGCGCTGCGCTACCGGGGCAAGGAGTAAGTCGGTGAGCAGCTTCCACCCGGCTTTGACTCGCCGCCGCCTGCGGTGACTATCCCCGGAAATGGTCGCGGAACCATTTCCGCGGCACCGCGTTCACTGCGGTTAACTGGAACTCCTATACGTGGCGCAAGTGACGAAAACCTCGAGCTCGACCTTTGATCTGCCCCACCAAATCCTCGATAATCTTCCCGTAGCAATCTACACCACCGACACCGAAGGCAAGATCACCTATTTCAATCGGGCCGCGGCAGATTTCGCTGGGCGCGAACCCGAGCTCGGAAAAGACCAATGGTGTGTGACGCACAAGCTGTTCACGACCGACGGTGAAGTGTTGCCGCATGACCAATGCCCGATGGCTGTCGCGCTAAAGGAGAACCGGCCGGTCAGAAACCAGTCGGCTATCTCCCAACGCCCGGACGGCACGCGTGTGCCGTTCCTTCCCTATCCCACACCGCTTCATGACGAGCAGGGCAGACTGGTCGGCGCCGTCAATATGCTGTTCGATCTCACTGACCGCCATCATGCCGACGAGGCCAGGCATCATCTGTCAGCCATCGTGGAGTCTTCCTTCGATGCCATCGTCAGCAAGGATTTGAACGGAGTCATCAGGAGCTGGAACTCAGCCGCCCAACGTCTGTTCGGTTACACCGCCGACGAAGCAATCGGAAGGTCGGTAACTATGCTGATACCGGACGACCATTTGGACGAAGAGCCGCGCATATTGGAGCGCATCCGCAAAGGCGAGCAGGTCGAGACCTACGAAACCATCCGCCGCCGCAAGGACGGCAGCCTTGTGCCCGTATCCCTGACAATCTCGCCGGTGCGCAACGCCGTCGGGCAGATCGTCGGCGCCTCGAAGATCGCCCGCGACATATCAGTAGCCAAGGAGAACGAATATCGCATCCGCATGCTGATGCGCGAGGTCAACCACCGGGTGAAGAACCAGTATTCCGTCATCATCTCGATGATCCGGGAGACCAGCAAGCGGTCATCGACGCCGGCCCAGTTCGAACGTCAGGTGCGCGAGCGCATCATGGCGTTGTCGCTCTCGCATGACCTTCTGGTTTCCGGCGACTGGAAGGGCGCCACGATCTTCGAACTGCTGCTTGCGCAGGCCAAACCGTTCGGCAACGAGGAGCGGATCTCAATGTCGGGCCCTTCCCTGACGCTGAGCCCCAATGCCGTCCAGTACCTCGGCATAGCGTTTCATGAACTCGCGACCAATTCCGCTAAATACGGCGTCCTTTCGGCCGCAGAGGGAACGATAACGGTGCAATGGAAGGTAACCGGACTGGTCGGCCAGAAACAGTTCCAGCTGATCTGGAAAGAGAGAGATGGTCCTGAAGTACAGACGATCGGCCATGGTGGTTTCGGCAGCGTGGTGCTGCGGCGCGTCGCTCCAGCCGCGGTGAGCGGCACCGGTGTTCTCGAGCATGATAGCCACGGTGTCACCTGGACGCTGCAAGCACCGTTGACCCAACTTGAGGCCTCGGTTGACAGCGAGCACGTTGATCAGCGTGCGTTGGACCAGGTGATGAGCGGACACGAATTCGGAATTGTTCCCTGAACTTGGGCACTGGCAACAGGACTACGGCCCGCTATGTGTTGCTTTTATTGTACGTCCTGGCCTTCAGCCCTGTCGCAATATGGCGGGCATCAGCACCGGAGCCATCGCCGTGACCGTGACCGACCTCTATCGAGGCTACATCGCCTGCCTCAACAATCAGGACTGGCAGAAGCTGCATCGCTTCGTTCATGACGAGGTGCACTACAATGGCGACCGCGTCGGACTGTCGGGTTACCAGGACATGCTGGAGCGCGATTTTCGGGAAATCCCAGACCTCTATTTCGATATCCAGTTGCTGATCGCCGAACCGCCGTTCCTAGCCAGCCGGCTTCAGTTCAACTGCACGCCGAAGGGAACCTTCTTCGGGCTCCCTATAAACGGCAGGAAGGTGTCCTTCAGCGAGAACGTCTTCTATGAATTCCTCGACGACCGGATCAGGAACGTCTGGTCGGTGATCGACAAGGCCGCGATCGAGGCGCAGCTTTAATCCAGGTCGCCCAGAAAGCGACGTCTGCGCGGCAGCGCCCGTGGATCGTTCGTAAAAATCGATCATTCTAACGAAAATAATTCGTTGGAAAGATTGGTTTAGGAATGGCATTCTCCCGGCATACTCGCCTGGAGCATTGCATTGTCTTCCGTTTCCCACTTCGCGAACGATATTCCAAAAAGCGCGTTTCCTGCCGATGTCGCGCAAGGGCGAAAATCCCTTAGCTGGAATGGCATCGTCCCCGGCATCGTGCTGGTCACGATGATCACTGCCGTCGCCTTCTCGGCGCGCAATGTTTCCGGCTTCGCGCTGTTCAGTCCAATGATCCTCGCCGTCGTCGCCGGCATGATCTACTCCAACGTGCTCGGCACGCCCGTGCACGCCAAAGCCGGTATCGCATTCTCGCAAAAGCGCCTGTTGCGCTTCGCCATCGTGCTGCTCGGCTTCCAGCTGACGCTCGGCCAGGTGGTCTCGATCGGCGCTGGCGGCGTCGGCATTGTCGCGGCGACGCTTGGCGCCACCTTCGTTTTCACCATCACGCTTGGCCGGCTGATCGGCGTCGACGCCAAGCTGGCGCAGTTGATCGCCGCCGGCACCTCGATCTGCGGCGCTTCGGCCATCGTCGCCACCAACATCGTCACCGATGCGCGCGACGAGGACGTCACCTACGCCGTCGCCTCGATCACCTTGTTCGGCACCGTCGCCATGCTCGGCTTCCCACTCATGGCGCCCATGCTCGGCCTCGACCAGCACGCTTTCGGCCTGTGGGCCGGCGCCTCGATCCACGAGGTGGCGCAAGTCATCGGCGCCGGCTTTCAGAACGGCACCCAGTCCGGCGAGATCGCCACCGTCGCCAAGCTGACCCGCGTCGCCATGCTGGCGCCGATGGTCGTCGCGCTCGGCCTGATGGCGCGCGGCAGGAGCAGCAGTGAGGTGGCGGCGCGGCCGCCCATGCCGTGGTTCGTCGCCGCCTTCGTCGCTGTCGTGGCGTTGAACAGCTTGGTCACGGTGCCCACCGAGATGAAATCGGCAATGGCGCTCGCCACCACCATCATGCTGACCATGGGCCTGGCCGCCATGGGCCTGCAGGCCGACATCTCTCAGCTGCGCTCGCGCGGCCTGCGCCCGCTGGCGCTCGCCTTCTCGGCCTTCCTGTTCATCGGCTGCTTCAGCCTGATGCTGGTGAAGTTCGCCTGAGCTTGATCGCCGGCACGCAGACGGCACAAGCGAGTTTGGGAATCAAATCACATCGGCTACGGTCTGCCGCGCATCAACACGCGAGCCCGCACCCGATCCATGCCGTTTGTTCCCTTACCCTTCGTCGTCGCCCTGTCGCTGTTCATCCTGCTTTGGGTCGTCGCCAGCCGCCAGGATGAGGCAGCACCGAACCTGCCGTTTCTCGCCCTGATCCTTGTTGCAGCGTTGCAATCGGTGCTCACCGGACTGCGCTGGGGCTATGGCATCAGCGAAGTCGGCTATATCGCCCCCGTATCCGCCGCGATCATGCCGTCTCTGCTCTACGCCGGCGTATCGAGCCTGGTTCGCACCAGCGACCGCCGGTGGCCGGCCCTGCTGGGGCTCCACGCGACACCCGCGGTCATCATCATCATGCTGATAATCTTTTGGCGCGAGGCGATCGACGTGGCGCTGACATCAATCGATTTCACCTACGCCGCCGCCATTCTCTGGCTGCTTCGCTCCGGCGCCGACGGGCTTCGCCTTGCGCCCTTCGACGGCGCGGTCCCGGTCTACAGGGCCATCCTTTTCGCGGCAGCTACGCTGTGCCTGTCGGGAGCCGTCGACATGCTGGTGTCCTTCGATCTGGCGTCGGGACATGGCGCTCGCGCGGCAACCGTGATCGGCATCGGCAATCTTTTCATGCTCGTCATTGTCGGCATGGCGGCGGCTGCGGCCAGCCAAAGCCATGTCCCGCTCAATGCCGCCGAGCCCGTCGAGACTTCGTCCCCACCCGACGCCGGCGAGAACGCCGATGCGATCGCCAGGGTCAACGAGTTGATGCAGGAGAAAAAACTATATCGCGACGCCAATCTCAACCTCAACCGGCTTGCCCGGCGCGCCGGAATTCCAGCACGGCAGATCTCAATGGCGATCAACCGGGCCACGGCCAGGAACGTCTCGCAATATGTCAACGGACACCGCATCACCGAGGCCTGCCGGCTGCTGAGCGAGACCGATCAGTCCGTGACGGAGATCATGTTTGCGGTCGGCTTCCAGACCAAGTCGAACTTCAACCGCGAATTCCGCCGCGTCACCGATATGACCCCGCTCGCCTGGCGGGACCGGAACGCGCCTGACGCGGCGCCCTCGCTTGCGAACCGGCGGGCGGCTGAAATCGGCAGCGCCGTTCCGCACTGAACGGTACTCAATCGCGATAAAGCACGTCCTTGATCGCGATCAAGGTCGCGGACTTCGCTCCGATCCGCTGACATTGGGTCGCTAACACTGCAATCGAACATGACCGCCAGCTTGCCCGGACGCTGTAGCCTCCGGCCTTGCCACCTATAGGGCGCGTTCGACAACGGAGATTTCAATGAAATTCTGGACTATGCTCTGCGCCGTCGCTGTTTCCACGGCGCTCATGCAACACCCCGCAGACGCCGGCGACAATGTCGGCGTTCGTCAGTTCCCTGCCCCATCCAAGGAGCGCGGCATCGATCTCGATGTGACGGTCTGGTATCCCGCGCAACCGGGCGGCGAGATGGTTATATCAGGCGACACCGCGCTTTTCGCCGGAACGGCCGCCATGCGCGATGCGCCTATCGCTGGCGGAAAATTCCCGCTTATCCTGCTTTCGCATGGCGCTGGCCTGGCGGGAACCCCACACGCCCTGAGCTGGATTGCAACGCCTCTGGCCAGGCAGGGATTCGTCGTCGCCGCTCCCACACACCCGGGAAATACGGGGAAAAACAGATCCGCCGCCGAGACGATGAAACTCTGGTTGCGGCCCGCCGATCTCACGGCTGCCCTGACCGCGACGGCGAAGGACGCTTTCTTCGCAGGGCACCTCGAACAAGGCAAAGTAGGCGTCCTCGGTCTTTCCATGGGCGGCAACACGGCGCTGGCGATAGCCGGTGCCCGCATCGATCCGAAATTGCTGGCGGCCTATTGCGATACGGACCTGCTCAATGCCTCGCTCTGCGACTGGGTCAGGCAAAGCGGCGTCGATCTTCACGCCATGGATTTGCAGGCCGCCGGTCGGGACAACCGGGATGAGCGCATTCATTTCGCCATGGCGATCGATCCTGCCCCATCCGATGTCTTCGATGTCAAAAGCTTTGCCGGTATCAAAATTCCGGTCGCTATCGTCAATCTTGGCCGACCAGGAAAGATTCCCGTGACCGCCGACGCATCCGAGATCGCAAAAGCAATTTCAAAGGCGAGCTATGCGACGATCGCGGATGCGAGCCACTACAGCATGTTCGGCGAATGTAAGCCCGGCGCTGCCGGCATCATTGCGGCCGAACAGATCGGCGACCCGGTTTGCGATGACGGTGGAGCACGATCGCGCGGTGATATTCACGCGCAACTGATCGACATGACGATTGCAGCTTTCAATCGCGCGCTGAAGACCGAGCCGTAGGACGCAGCTCAGTCCTCGAACGAACTCGCCGCGGCATAGATCGCCGCCAGCGTCTCGATGCCGGCCTGGTCGGCCTTGTCGAAGCGGCCGGGCAGCGGGCTGTCGAGATCGAGCACGCCGAAGACGCCTTCATCGTCCTCGAGCAGCACCACCAGTTCCGAGCGCGAATCGGCATCGCAGGCGATGTGGCCGGGAAAATCATGCACGTCCTTGATCAGCATCGAGGTGCCGAGTTCGACCGCCGTTCCGCACACGCCCTTGCCGACGGCGATGCGCACACAGGCCGGCTTGCCCTGGAAAGGCCCGAGCACCATTTCCTCGTCCGACTGCAGGAAATAGAAACCGGCCCAGTTGAGGTCCGGCACCATCTGGAAGATGAGTGCTGCGGTGTTGGCGGCGTTGGCGATCGAATCGCGCTCACCCTCGAGCAGCGCCTTCAATTGGGTGGCGAGGTCGCGGTAGAACGCGGGCTTGTCTGAGGTGTCGATGGCCTTGGCCGCAAACATGAACGTGTCTCCGTGTCGGGGATGGCGGTTCGTCCGATCGCTTGCCAAAGTCCGGCGAGCTCCGCAACCAGACGGCCGCCTGGACAGTCTAGCGTGGATTGCGTCCCCTTCGAAAGCCGCAAGATCATGATTGCCTCCCGGGACTGAGCCGGGCGACTGCGTAAACTTTGCGATGATCATCTTGAGAATCGTAGCGGCCCCGATCGGGGCCGCCATTCACATCTCCAACAGATCGGACAAATCCTGGGTTTTAGTAGCCGCCCATGCCGCCACCGCCGCCACCCGCAGGTGCTGCATCCTTGGCCGGAACGTCGGTGATCATCGCTTCGGCGGTGATCAGAAGGGCTGCGATCGAGCCGGCATCCTGGAGTGCGGTGCGCACCACTTTCGCCGGATCGACGATGCCTGCCTTGATCATGTCGACATAGACCTCGTTCTGGGCGTCAAAACCCTGATTGTGGTCCTTGCTGTCGGTGAGCTTGCCGACGACGATTGAGCCTTCGACGCCGGAATTCTCGGCGATCTGGCGGATCGGCGCTTCGAGCGCCCGCAGCACGATCGTGATGCCGGCCGTGACATCGGCATTGGCGCCGGTCAGGCCGCCAAGCGCCGAGCGGGCACGCAGCAGAGCGACGCCGCCGCCGGGCACGATGCCTTCCTCGACCGCCGCGCGGGTGGCGTTCAGCGCATCGTCGATGCGGTCCTTCTTTTCCTTGACTTCCGACTCGGTGACGCCGCCGACGCGGATGACGGCAACGCCGCCGGCGAGCTTGGCCAGCCGCTCCTGCAGCTTTTCCTTGTCGTAGTCTGACGTCGTCTCCTCGATCTGGCCCTTGATCTGAGCGACGCGCGCCTGGATGGTCGCCTTGGTGCCGGCACCGTCGATGATCGTGGTGGTGTCCTTCTCGATCAGCACGCGCTTGGCGCGGCCGAGCATCTCGATGGTGACGTTTTCGAGCTTGATGCCGAGGTCCTCGGAGATCATCTGGCCCGACGTGAGCACGGCGATGTCTTCCAGCATCGCCTTGCGGCGATCGCCGAAGCCAGGCGCCTTGACGGCCGCGACCTTGAGGCCGCCGCGCAGCTTGTTGACGACCAGCGTCGCCAGAGCCTCGCCCTCGACGTCCTCGGAGATGATCAGCAGCGGCCTGCCGCTCTGCACCACCGCTTCGAGGATCGGCAGCATCGCCTGCAGATTGCCGAGCTTCTTCTCGTGGATGAGGATGTAGGGTTCTTCCAGCTCGACGCGCATCTTGTCGGCATTGGTGACGAAATAGGGCGAGAGATAGCCGCGGTCGAACTGCATGCCTTCGACGACGTCGAGTTCGGTCTCTGCGGTCTTGGCTTCCTCGACGGTGATGACGCCGTCATTGCCGACCTTGTCCATAGCCTTGGCGATCATCTCGCCGACGCTGGCATCGCCATTGGCGGCGATGGTGCCGACCTGCGCGATCTCGGCCGACGACTTGACCTTCTTGGCGCGCGCCTGGATTTCCTTGACCACGGCGGAAACCGCCTGGTCGATGCCGCGCTTCAAATCCATGGGATTCATGCCGGCGGCGACCAGCTTGGCGCCTTCGCGCAGGATCGAGGCGGCCAGCACCGTGGCGGTGGTGGTGCCGTCACCGGCGAGGTCGTTGGTCTTCGAGGCCACTTCGCGCACCATCTGGGCGCCCATGTTCTCGAACTTGTCGGCAAGCTCGATTTCCTTGGCGACGGTGACGCCGTCCTTGGTGATGCGCGGCGCGCCATAGGCCTTGTCGATGATGACGTTGCGGCCCTTGGGGCCGAGCGTGACCTTCACAGCATTGGTAAGGATCTCGACGCCGCGCAGCATGCGGTCGCGCGCGTCGGTGGAGAATTTGATTTCCTTGGCAGACATGATTTTTATCCAGTACGTTCGGAGAAAATAAGGTCAGGCAGCTTTCTTGGCGGCCACGGTCTTGTCGGTTGCAGCGGTCTCGCCCTTGTCGATGATGCCAGTCTCGTCCTTGTCGATGACGCCCATAATGTCGGCTTCCTTCATGATCAGAAGGTCCTCGCCGTCGATCTTGACCTCGGTGCCCGACCATTTGCCGAACAGGATGAAGTCGCCGGCCTTGACGTCGAGCGGAACAAGCGCGCCGTTTTCGTCGCGTGCGCCAGGGCCGACAGCGATGACTTCGCCCTCCTGCGGCTTTTCCTTGGCAGTGTCGGGGATGATGATCCCGCCCTTGGATTTGATATCGCCTTCGGCGCGACGAATGACGACGCGGTCGTGGAGTGGCCGAAATTTCATGGGAACTTTCTTTCTGGGGGCCGGCACAGGCGGCCACGCCCCTCCTCTATAGACGCGTTGGCACTCGATAGATAGGAGTGCCAAAAATTATTCGCGTACCAAATTAAATATTCAAAAGTATTATTTCAGCTGGCCGTTTCGTGATATCCGCAGAATGTCAAATAATTCAAAAGATTGAATTTTGCCGATCGAGTGCCTATTTATCGGACAAGTTCACTTTCACGATTTCAGGCACAAGGGAGATTTCTTCGATGGCCGAAGGCAATCAGACGATCATGGAAAAAGCTGAAGCCCGCTTTGTCGACAAGCAGAAGAAGACAGCGGAGAAAAACAAGGCGACCGCCGAATATATGTCCGAGGCAAGAGCCAGGGAGATCAAGACGGCAAGGCTGAGGGAGCTTCGGCTGGCCAAGGAAGAGGCCGATCGTGTCGCCCAGGCCCTCAATCCGACGCCGAAGAAGAAGCGGGTGACCAAGAAAGTTACGGAGGCTAAGACATGAGCCTCACCTTCCCCAACCGCAGCCGCAGCTATGACGAGGCGGGCCAGCGCATCCGTTTCGTCGGCCATGACGGCATGTTCCAGATCTCGTTCTCCGTCGCCGCCGACGCCATGGCCAAGATGCGGCCGGGAACCGCGGCCGATGAAGCCGGTTATCTCCAGACATTCGACACCGAGAGCAGTGCCATCCGCGAGGTCGCGTCGAAGGCCTACGACCGCACCCACAAGAGCATGTATGTTCTGACGGCGTCCGATTTCGGCTGATCAGTCCATTGCATGTCGCTCAAAACGACGATTAAAGATCCATCCCCTCGACCATCGCGCGTATCTTCGCAGCCTTTTCGAAATGGTCGAGGCGGTGGGTTCTGATCCACCATTCGGCGGCTTCCATCAGGAGTTCGGGGTTGTCGTTTCTGTTGGCGAAAAACGCATAGAACGACACGCCGACGCCGGCCCCCTTCTCGGAGATCTTGCGGTCGCAAATCTCCAGTATCTTCTGCTTCAGGCTGGCTCTCACGGGAATCCCTTGATTTGCGGTGCGGCAGGCTTCCGCCGGCGGGCCGCTACGGATCAGGCCTTGCGCTCGGCCCGTTCGCGGCGTTTGACATCGCGGACATTCATCTGCACGACCATGTCCTCGGCCTCGCGCGGCCCCATCCCGACCATCACCTTTTGCCGGACCACCGCAGGCTGGCCGGTGAAGACATCGATGATGCTCCAGCTCTGGGGAAGCTCCATACGCAGCGTGTAGCGGTTGGCCATGCCGGTCAGCCTTGCATCGTGAAAAACACGGCGCCCAGGATCAGCACCGTCCAGGCGACGACCGACAGTTTCAGCACCATGCCGCTATGCACGGCCAGAAGCTTCCGCAGGTGCGACACACCTGCCGACGAGGCCGGTGCCGCCGCCAGGGCGGCAGGAGCCTTGAGGCCAAGTTTTCCAAAGACGGGCAGCAGCGACGGTTCACGCACGAAAGGCCTCGAATGTCAGGAAAAAGCGAAGCAAGAACGCTCGGCTCCCTTCCATACCACTCTTTTCGCGCGTGCCGGCATGCCAAATGCAAGACAGGACTGCTTTAACGTCCGGTCCGCACCGCCTTCGTAACGCACAAATCTATTCGTGGGGACTGACTGCCCTTGGGGCAGATTGGGACTGCTGTTCGACGCGAAATTTTGGAGGCCTCGCCTCGGAATCGAACCGAGGCTTCAGAGATTTGCCGTCTCCAGCGTAGCCGCTCCGCCACGAGGCCATGGCTGTTGAAGTAGCGGCCAAATATTTACGGAAAGGTTAATCCCGAGGGACTGTTCAGAATTTTCGGCACGATCTTCAGACCGTCCGCCAGCACATATTGCGGCCAGGTTTGCTGCCCGGCAGCGCCAACCCTTTGCCGGACCTCGCATCCCGCGCACGCTGCGATCCTTCACGCCTCAAGCGGCAGCCCGCCCCGTCTCGACCGAGGGCCTCCAGCACTGCGACTGGCGCTCTTCCCCTGAGCTAAGTGCTGCCGGCGCTGCTTTAACCCGCGTTTGCATTCGAAGGAAGAGAGCCGAGGCCCAACCAGCTTTTCCCTTGAACGGCGATCCAATCTGGTCTAGCCTCAGCTGAGAAAAGGTTTTCTCAAACAATTTCAGTCGGGCTCGGCCACCTGCCGGGCCTCTTTCAGATCGGTAAGAGAAAACCTTTTTCCAACTAAGGACTCTCGGCGCGATGCCATCGGACGATCTGCCTGTTCCGGTCTTTTCCAAGCCAGTCACCTTGCGTGACGTGGCCGCGCAGGCCGGAGTCAGCGTCGCTACCGCATCCAAGGCGCTCAACAGCCAGGGCCGGATGACAGCCGAGACGCGCGAACGCATTCGCGAGACCGCCCGGCGGCTTGGCTTCCGGCCCAACAGCCTGGCGCAAAGCCTGCTCCGACGCCGCAGCTTCACCGTCGGCCTGCTCACCAACGATACCTATGGCCGCTTCTCGCTGCCGCTGATGTCGGGCATTTCGGACGCGCTGGTCGACAATGGCGTCTCGGTGTTCCTGTGCAATGTCGAGGAGGATCCGCGGCTGGGCCAGATGCATGTCGACGCCATGCTCGACAAGCGCGTTGACGGCATCATCGCCACTGGCAAGCGCATCGATCGTCATCTGCCCGTCGACCTCTCCAATCTGCGCGTCCCGGTGATCTATGCCTTCACGCAGCCCGACCCCGACGCCGTTGCCTTCGTCTCGGACGATGTTGGCGGCGCCCGGCTGGCCGTCGAGCATTTTTGCCGGCTTGGCCGCAAGCGCATCGCCCACGTCACCGGGCCGGCGAGCTTTGCCGTGGTACACGCGCGCGTTCAGGCTTACCGCGACGTGCTCGCCGAAAACGGCCTGACGGTCAGCGAGCCGCTGCTCGGCTCCTGGTCGGAAGCCTGGGGTCACCAGGCGGTTGCGCAACTGTTCGACGGCAAAAGCGAAAGGCCGGACGCGGTCTTCTGCGGCAACGACCAGATCGCGCGCGGCGTCATCGATGCTCTGCGCGAACGCGGCCTCGACGTCCCCAGGGATGTCGGCGTCATCGGTTTCGACAATTGGGAGATCGTGGCCGAGGCGACGCGCCCGCCGCTGACCTCTGTCGACATGAACCTGGTCGCGCTCGGGCGCGAGGCCGGGTTGACCCTGCTTTCGCTGGTCGGCGGCAAGCCCGCCGCGCCCGGCATTCGAAAACTGCCGTGCCGGCTGGTGGTGCGGCAGTCATGCGGCCATCCGCCGGGTGGCTGAAAACGAAGCGCCGCGCAATCGGCGCCAAGCCGCGGACCGCGGCCAACCTTGGAGGAGGAGAACATGAGGAACCTGATTGCCAAACTGGCCCTGGCCGCTGCCGTTCTGGGCGGCGGTCTCGGCACTGCCGCCGCCGAGACGGCCAACATATGGGTGCGCGCCGACGGTTCGAATTTCATGCCGAGGATCGTCGATGCCTACAACAAGGCGCACACCAACCAGGTCAAGCTCGATATCATCCCCAATGCCGAGATCATCCCCAAATACGGTGCCGCGGCCGCCGGCGGCACAGCGCCCGACGCGCTGTCGCTCGACCTGATCTACACGCCCTCCTTCGCCGCAGCCGGCCAATTGGAGGACATCACCGACTGGGCAAAGTCCCTGCCCTATTTTGCCAGCCTGTCGCCGGCGCATGTGAAGACCGGCACCTACAAAGACCACATTTACGGCCTGCCCTTCTCCGCCGACGCCTCGGTGCTGATCTGGAACAAGAAGCTGTTCAAGCAGGCCGGCCTCGATCCCGAAAAAGGTCCGGCCAACTGGGCCGAGATCGCGGCCGATGCCGAGAAGGTCAACGCGCTCGGCGGCAACATCAAGGGCTTCTACTTCTCCGGCAATTGCGGCGGCTGCAACATCTTCACCTTCACGCCCCTGATCTGGGCGTCTGGTGGCGACATCCTGAGCGAAGACGGCTCGAAGGCGACGCTGGACAGCCCGCAGCTGCGCGGCGCCATCGATCTCTACCGCTCGATGGTCAAGAAGGATCTGGTACCGGCAGGCGCACAGACCGACACCGGCGCCAATTTCTTTGCCGCCTTCGCCGCCGGCAATATCGGCATCTCGCCGTCCGGCGCCTTTGCCATCGGCGCGCTCAACACCCAGTATCCCGACATCGATTACGGCGTCACCTTCCTGCCGGGCAAGGACAGCGGCTGGTCGTCCTTTGCGGGCGGCGACAATTTCGTCGTCACCAAGGGCACCACGAAACTGCCCGTGGTGAAGGAGTTCCTCGACTTCGCCTATTCGCTCGAGGGCCAGACCATCCTTGCCAAATACGGAAGCCTGCCGGTGCGCGGCGACATCGCCAAGGACGCGTTGAAGGATCTCGATCCGCGCTACCAGATCGCCGCCGAAGCCATGGCCAAGGGCAAGACGCCCTATTCGGTGGTGTTCAACGACCTGATCAACTCCGCCAACGGCCCGTGGACGCAGATGATCAACGAGGTCTTCTTCGGCGACGATGTCGATGGCGCGATAGCCAATGCGCAGGAAACGATGCAGTCGATCATCGACCAGGCGCCGCAGAAGTAGCGGACGCCTGCCGGCCGCCCGCCTGTCTCCCTGGGCGGGTGGCCGGATACCGCATCGCCAACGGCAGGGCTATCGCGTTGAGAAAAGACCCCCTCATCCGGCCGCTTCGCGGCCACCTTCTCCCCGCTGGGGAGAAGAGGCTGGCACCATCCCCGGCAACCTCCTCTCCCCTCAGGGAGAGGTCGGATTGCCCCGAATTGCTCTCTTCAATTGGGTTGGCAATCCGGGTGAGGGGGTTCTTTGCCAATGTCCCAATAGCATCGAGCGCGCAGCCATGACCGTCATCACCGCAGCAACCCCTGCCCCGCCCCGCGCCCGCAAGGTCGCCAGCCGCCACCAATGGATCGGCCTGCTCTATGTCGCGCCGGCTGTCGCGCTGGTCGTCGTCTTTTTCCTGATCCCGCTCGGCATGACGGCGTGGATGTCGCTGCACAACTGGCCCCTGATGGGCGAGCACAGCTTTATCGGCCTCGGCAACTATGTCGCCATCCTGCGCGACACCCGGTTCTGGAACGCGCTGCGCTTCACCGCCTACTACACCGTGATCGTCACCATCGCGATCTTCGTGGTGGCGTTTCCGCTGGCGCTGTTCGTCGAGCGGCCGCGGCCGCTGACCAATCTTTACCGGACGATGTTCTTCATGCCGGCGGTTGTCGGCTTTGCCTCGGCCAGCCTGCTCTGGTCATGGCTGTTGAACGTCGATTCCGGCCTGTTCAGCCCGGCCGCCTACGACCTTGGCCTGATCGACAGGAAGTTCAACCTTTTGGCCACCTTCCAGCCGGCCTTCTGGTCGATCATCGCCATGGTCGTCTGGAAGGTCGCCGGCTTCACCATGATCATTCTGATGGCCGGCCTGCAATCGATCCCGCAGGATCTGCAGGAGGCGGCCGTCATCGACGGCGCCGATCCGTTCGCCAGGTTCAGGGCGATCACTTTGCCGCTGATGCGCCGCACGCTGGCGCTGGCCCTGATCCTGTCGGTCGCCGGCTCGATCCTCGCCTTCGACCAGTTCTACATCATCCTGCGCGGCGGCCCACGCAACCAGACGCTGACGGCGGTCTACTGGATCTTCAACCAGTCCTTCGTGTCGTTCAAGCTCGGCTACGGCGCGGCTTTGTCGATGGTGCTGCTGGTGATCCTGGTGGCGCTCAGCCTCGTCCAGCTGTGGCTGCTGCGCAAGCCGGAGGGGCTCGACTGATGGCGCAGGCCGCTTCCCGCAACCGCCGGCTCTTGAGCCGCATCGGCGAGCATTCGACCGGCATCGTCGCCTCGGTGCTGTTTGCCGCGCCGATCGTGTGGGCGGTGCTGTCGGCGTTCAAGCCAGCGGCCGAAGCGCGCCTGCCGCCGCTGCCGCCCTGGCCGACATCAGGCTTCTCGCTGGAGAACTACGCCACGCTCAACAGCTTCGGCGACGGGCTCTGGGTCTCGGCCCAAAACAGCATCTATGTCTCGGTGATGACCGTGGTGCTGTCGGTCGCCGTCAGCGTGCTGGCCGGCTATGGCTTTTCGCGGTTCCGGTTTCCGTTCAAGGACCTGTTCTTCATCCTCATCCTGTCGACGATCATGATCCCGTTCCAGTCGATCCTGACGCCGATCTTCCTGGTGCTGACCAAGCTTGGCCTGCACAACACGCTGACCGGCCTGGTCGGCGTTTATGTGACGCTGCAACTGCCGTTTTCGATCTTCATGATGCGCAACGCCTTCGACGCAGTGCCGCGCGAGATCGAGGAAGCCGCCCGCATGGACGGCGCCGGCAATCTCACCATGCTTTGGAAGGTGATGCTGCCGCTGGTCTGGCCGGGCGTCGTCACCATCGCCCTGTTTGCCTTCCTCGGCGCCTGGAACGAATTCCTCGCCGCCCTCGTGCTGATGACCGACCAATCCAAATTCACGCTGCCAGTGATGATGACCGCACTGCAGTCGGGCCGCTTCGGCGCCATCGACTGGGGCGCGGTGCAGGCGGGCGTCACCGTGATGATGGTGCCGTGCCTCATCCTGTTCCTGGCGCTGCAGCGCTTCTACATCCGCGGCCTGATGGCCGGGGCCGTCAAATAGAATGGAGTAAATTCATGACCGCATCGCCATCCGCAAAAACCGGGAAACCGAAGCTCGCCTTCCGCCCGCTGCCGGTGCCGCAGGTCGACGTGCACGGCTTCTGGGGCGATCGCGCCGACGCTGTCGCCGCCCGCACCGCCGATATCCTTTACGAGCGCTGCGTGGAGGCCCGCATGCTGGAGCAGATCGATCCGGACCGTCCCTCGCCCGGCATAGTCATCCCCTTCCACTCGCCCTCTCCCGACGAAGCCGACCGCCAGGGCGCGGAATTCACCGGATCGACGGTGACCACGCAGATGTTCTGGGATTCCGATCTCGGCAAGACGATCGAGACCGCGGCCTATTCGCTGTACCGGCGCAAGAATCCCGAACTGGAGAAGAAGATCGACGCCGTCATCGACATGTATGGCAGGCTGCAGCAGGAGGACGGCTATCTCTCCAGCTGGTACCAACGCATCCAGCCCGGCAAGCGCTGGACCAATCTGCGCGACTGCCACGAGCTCTATTGCGCCGGCCATCTGATCGAGGGCGCGGTCGCCTACTACCAGGCGACGGGAAAACGCAAGCTGCTCGATATCATGTGCCGCTATGCCGACCACATCGCGTCGGTACTCGGCCCGGAGCCCGGCAAGAAGAAGGGCTATTGCGGCCACGAGGAGATCGAGCTGGCGCTGGTCAAGCTGGCACGGGTGACCGGCGAGCGGAAATATATGGAGTTGGCCAGATACTTCATCGACCAGCGCGGTCAGCAGCCGCATTATTTCGACGAGGAGGCCCGCGCCCGCGGCGCCGACCCGAAGGCCTATCATTTCAAGACCTATGAATACAGCCAGTCGCATATCCCGGTGCGAGAACAGAACAAGGTCGTCGGCCATGCTGTCAGGGCGATGTACCTCTATTCCGGCATGGCCGATATCGCGACCGAATATGGCGATGATACGCTGCGAGCAGCACTCGACCTTCTGTGGGACGATCTCACCACCAAGAGTCTCTACATCACTGGCGGACTGGGGCCGTCGGCGCACAATGAGGGCTTCACCAGCGACTACGACCTGCCCAACGAAAGCGCCTATGCCGAGACCTGTGCGGCGGTCGGCTTGGTGTTCTGGGCCAGCCGCATGCTCGGCATGGGGCCGAACGCGCGCTACGCCGACATGATGGAACGCGCCCTCTACAACGGTTCGATCTCGGGCCTGTCGCTCGACGGCTCGCTGTTTTTCTACGAGAATCCATTGGAAAGCCGGGGCAAGCACAACAGGTGGAAGTGGCACCGCTGCCCGTGCTGCCCGCCCAATATCGGGCGCATGGTCGCCTCGATCGGCAGCTATTTCTACAGCCTGGCCCACGATGCGCTGGCCGTCCACCTCTATGGCGACTCGACCGGGCGCTTCGATATATCGGGCGTCCCGGTGAGCCTGACGCAGGTCAGCAGCTATCCCTGGGACGGCGCCGTCGACATCATGCTCGAACCGCGGGCGCCGGTCGAGTTCACTTTGCACCTGCGCATTCCCGCCTGGAGCGCCAGTGCCGGGTTGAAGATAAACGGCGAAGCCATCAGGCTGGCGGATATCACCAGCGACGGCTACGCCGCGATCAAGCGGACATGGAAAAAGGGCGACAATGTCCGGCTCGATCTCGAAATGCCGATCGAGCGGCTTTATGCCAACCCGCAGGTGCGCCAGGATGCTGGCCGCGTCGCGCTGTCACGCGGCCCGCTGATCTATTGCGTCGAGGCATCAGACAATGACAGCCAGCCGCATCGCCTGACGCTGCCGCGGACGGCCACCATCGAAGCGCAGCACCGGCCGGAACTTCTCGGCGGCGTGGTGACGCTGTCGACCGCGGCACTTGCCGATGTCTCCGACGGCTGGCAGGACGGGCTCTACAGGCCCGAGCCGCCGGCCACCGCCGAGACGCGACTGACCGCCATTCCCTATTTCGCCTGGGACAACCGCGAGCCCGGCGAGATGCTGGTATGGCTCAGGGACGGCTGAACGAGGTCGGTGTATCGGCGATGACCGATCCAAGCTCAGCCGCGGTCGATGCCGCGGTTTCGGGCTTTTGGTCCATATAGCGCAGACGCAGGCGCAGGAATGGCGCCTCGACGCAGGTATAGCTGAGATAGCCGATCGGGATCGTCGCCACGAAGCACAATGCGGACCAGAGGCATGCGACGTAGAAATTGCTGATGCTCATGACATTCGTGTCTATGAACGCTGCCAATTGCATGACGAAGAACAGGTGCAGAAGATAGATCGAATAGCTGTAGGCCCCAGCCTTCTCCAGTACCCTGAACGGCGGGCTTGTTCGCTTTCTCGAAAAGCTCGTGTCGTAGTAGGCGATGCCGAATGAATAGGCTGCCGCCTCCAGGGTCGGCAGGATGATCCATATCCAATGAGGCGACGGATAGCGGCCCAGTTGGTAAAATCCGCCGGCTGCATCGAACCACCAGAAGAACCCCGAAAAAGCCATGAGAACGGCCAGCGCCAGCCAGTGTTGGTTCTTCGCGTGGGCACGCAGGTGAAAGGCAAGAATGCCGGCCAGGAACTGATCCGCATGGCCTATGATGGTTGCGGACGCCGCCGACTGCACTTCGCCGATCTGCACATACAGGACGGACCTCAGCACAATGGCTGCCGCGATGAACAGCAAGGGCGCGAACACAAACCGCCTGGATACCATCAGCAAGAACGGCAGCAACAGGTAGAAGTGCGCTTCGATCGTTATCGACCAGCCGCCATTCGGGAGGGTGGGAAAAAGAAACCCCAATCCGACGCCCGTGAAATACCCGTCGAGGGACTGGCCGGCCACGTACCTGCGGCAGGCCTCGATGCATAGCACGACCAGGAGAAGCGGAAGCAGCCTGAGGGCCCTGTTGGCAAAGAAGGGCAGATAGTTGATCTGCTTTCCATCGAGCAGCTTGGCGAACAGGTAGCCGGAAAGCGCCATGAACAGGGAAACGCCAGTATGCCCTTCATCCAGAACGCTGAAGATAGGAAGAGCCGGCACGAAATCATAAGGCACGGGGCCTTCAGGAGAAGCATGAAGGAAATGCCAGGTAAAGACAAGAAAGGCCGCCAGGCCACGAACATGATCCAGCGCTGGGTAGTGCTCTCCGGTCGAGGATTTCATGATTGGTCCACGCGCACCGTGTCCTGCGCCGGTGTTCAGGTCATCGTTGGCCCAGAACTGTTTTCAATTCATTAAACCTTCACTGCGGAGACTTACGAAATCAGAGATTTGCTTCGCAAGGTGCTGTGGCCTGCAAGCATCCGGAGCCAAACACGACTGAAGCGTGCCGCGTCTGAGCGGATCACTTCTGGGCGGATCACTTCTGGGCGACGGTCAGCCCGATCTCTTCCGCCACCAGTTCCTGCAGCCGCCACAGATTGCGGTCGCGGATGCCGCAGGCTTCGAGGTGGCGGATCGTCTCGAATAGATATTGCGCGCCCGAGCCCCAATGACCGACGGCTGTCACCAGCGTCGCCGCGATCGCCTGCTTGTCGAGCTTGCCGGCATAACGCGGATTGGCGGGATCGACGACGAAACCAATCGCGCGACATGGGCCGCCTTCGGTCCTGACCTGCAGCCAGCGCGGCACGTTGACGGCGGGCAGGATGGTCATTTCGCGGCGCAGCAGCGCTTCGAGGTTGGCCGCCACCGGTTCCGCGATCTCGAACACCATGCCCTGGCACTGGCCGCCGCGATCGAGCGCCATCATCAAGCCGGGCTGCTCGACCGTGCCGCGAAAACGCTGCACCGTGAAGCAGAACGAACGATGCCAGCCGCTGGCCACCGCGCGTTCTCCGCCCCTCACCTCGCCGGCGGGCTTCCACAGCAGCGAGCCATAGGCAAATAGTTTCAGCGGCCCGGCCGGAGCGCCGGCCAGCACCTCGTCGCGGATACGCGCATAGTCGGCATCGGTCATGTGAACCATGCCCGGCGTCGGCCCGGCATCCTCGACAGCACGCATAGTGCGCGCGACCAACGCCTCGGTCAGCGCCATCGGCGTGTTGCGCGGCACGGACTTGCGCGGCGATATGGCAGAAATCGGCTGGTTCATTTCATACCCTCTACCGTCGCCGTCATGTTGCCGAAGGCAGAGGGATTCTCAAGGGTCCATGTGACCGGCGCAAAATTCAACGGCCGATGCCGGGCGGGTGACCCTCCCGCCCGGCATCCAATCATTCTAGTGCTTGGTGCTCTTGCCGCCGATGGGGATGCGCCTCATCTTGTTCTGTGCCTTCTCGGATTTCGGCAAGGTGACGAACAGCACGCCGTTGCGGAAATCGGCAGCGACCTTGTCTTCTTCGACTTCGAAGCCGATCGGAATGCGACGTTCGAAGCGGCCGTAGAATCGCTCGGAGAACTGACGTTCCTTGTCGTCGGTTTCGGCGTGTTTTTCACCGCGCAACGTCAGGACGCCGTCATCGAGCAACACCTCGATGTCCTTTTCCTCCATGCCGGGTATCTCGGCGGTCACGCGGATTTCCTTGTCCGTTTCCGAGATTTCCACGCTAGGCCAGCCACCGCCCGCTGAAGAGAGCCTGCCCAAGGATGGAAGACGTGAACCGAAACCGCGGAACATGTCGTCAACAAGGCGGTTCATCTCGCGATGCAGGCTCATGAATGGGTCCTGATCGCGGTCGCCTGAGAGGGTCTGAACCTGGTTTGGATCGCGACCCCATGGCATCAGATCACGAATGGTCATTGCATTTGCTCCTTTCTTGATCCTGTCTATCGTTCGTTTGCATGCTCTGGTTGCCATGCTCGGACGATGCGCGTCTGCGCCATTGGCGCTCCGGTCCCGTTGGAAACGCCTGGATCAGTGGCGGGGGCTCGCGCACCTGAGCCTGCCCGAAGGCCACCGCCCCTGACCCGCGCGGCGCCCGTGAAGCCGGCGCCTCGTCGGCACTGGTGCGGAGGATTTTGGACTCCGTCGCGGGTGGGTCAAGACCTCGTAATGTAATGTGATTGGTGCATGCAGGTGCCTGCGTCACCGGTGCTGTCCACATCAGTCGTGCCCTTCGATCGGCACTTCGCGAAACAGTGGTCAACCGCCAGCTTGGTGTCTGCTGGACCGGAGCCGCCTCGGCCTCAACGCGCGGCTGGTCGGCTGGATCGGCGGTCTCGAGGACAGGGAACAATGCCGCTGGCAGGCCGTTCTGTTCCTTGCCGGAGGATGCCATGAACGACGCGTCGGCAAAGCCCGCTGGCCCCGTCCTTTCATCGGCGGAGCGCGTCAACACGCTGTCGCATTTTCACCGCGCCGAGATCGCTCGCATGGCGGGATGGCGCGACCGGCTGGACAGGACAACCAACTGGGCAATCACGGTGGTGGCGGCGCTGCTTTCGGTATCGCTGTCGACGGCCAGTGCGCATCACGGCGTGCTGCTTTTCGCCATGCTGCTGATCCTGCTGCTGCTATGGATCGAGGCGCGCCGCTATCGGTTCTTCGATTTCTATCGGGCGCGCGTACGCCAGTTCGAGCGCCACTATTTCGCGCAGATCTTTTCCCCACAGCCCGACTTTGCCTCGGACTGGCTGCTCATCGTCGGGGAAGGCCTACGCGCGCCGAAGTTCCTGCTGTCGCAGCGCGTCGCGCTGGCCCGTCGGCTGCGGCGAAATTACATCTACCTGTTCCTGATCCTCTTGCTGGCCTGGGTGCTCAAGATATCCACCCCCAGCCTTCAAACCGTGGGCGTCAGGACCGGCTTTGCCGGTTCGCTTCGCGAAGCCGTAGACAGCGCCGCCCTTGGCCCCGTTCCCGGTGTGGCGATCGTGGTTGTCGTGGCCGCATTCTATGTCGGGTTGCTTGCCATCGTCTTTTTCACGGCCGATAACGACGGCGAACTGTCCTTTGGCGACGTGCATGTTTGACGTTGATGCCCGGCAACACGCCGCTGCAACGCAAACGGCGGCCCGCGCGCTGAGATGGTCGGTCCGCCGAGACGTTTGAGGGAACGGAACTTCGCGCCTAGATGCCGAAGAACTGCTTGCCAACCATGTAACCCAGTGCCGCCACGACCAGCGGAAACAGCGCCGGCGCGGCTTTGCCCAGAAGGGAGACCTGCGGGTCCTTCGCCGGCGTATGACGTGCATTGCCGAGATTCTTGGTCATTGCTTGCCTCAGGTTCGAAAGACTCATTAGCAAATGCTGATTAACAGCATGACCGCATTAACGGCTTGATAGGAAATCAACTCTGATCAGATGCAAATTCTAATGATCGGCACATGGACGGCAAAGACGCGCTGCCCTATTTGGCGGCGTTCGAAGCATCGACGGGGACGCGCGGCCGTTCGCGGCAATCGACAAAAACACGCCCGAACAACAAGATGGCTCAGGAACTCGATTTAGCAGGTGAGCGCCAGCTCCGAAGCCGGTGCAGTTCATCCGCCGTCTCGCCCGAGCTTCGTGTTGATAGCTCGGGGTCGAACGCATGTCCGCGGCGTAGGCAGGCCGCCTCCCGTCAAAAAATTCGCAAACCAATGTCGGACTGGCTAGGCTTCGTCCGTCCTTGGGGTATCGAACAGGCATTCATGAAAGGATCCAGCAATGCCCGGCACCGTACGTTTGCACCGCGTTCTGACGACCAGCCCTGAAAAGGTCTATCGCGCCTTCGTTGAAGCGGACGCGCTGGCCAAGTGGCTTCCGCCAAACGGCTTCACCTGCACGGTCCATAATTTCGAGGCAAAGGTCGGAGGCACGTTCAAGATGTCGTTCCGCAATTTCACCACCGGCGACAGCCACGCCTTCGGCGGCGAATACCTTGAACTCGTTCCGGGCGAGCGCCTGCTCTACACCGACAGGTTCGACGATCCCAACCTGCCCGGCGAGATACGGGTGACCGTGGTCTTGAAAAAAGTGTCGGTCGGCACTGAAATCGACATTACCCAGGCCGGCATTCCGGACGTCATTCCGGTCGAGGCCTGCTATCTCGGCTGGCAGGAATCGCTCAGAAATCTGGCAAAGCTCGTCGAGCCCGAGATCAATCAATAGGCTGCGGATGGCCGGGAGAACGGCCGTTTCTGGCCTGCCGAAGCCTGAAACTTGGACTGTGGCGGGAACTGCCCTTTGTCGCTAGCAATTCATCATTGCGGCACCCCTGTGCCTGGACGTGTCGATGAAGAATGCAGCGGAGGTTGAAAAAGCATGACTCTGACCAACCGAGACATCGTCGAGTTGACGGCGTGGCGGCGCCAGCTGCACCAGTATCCGGAAATCTCGAATGAAGAGGAGAAGACGGCAAAGGAGGTCGTCGCCTTCCTCGCCGATACGGGGCCGGACAAGGTGCTGACACAGCTCGGCGGGCACGGCGTCGCGGTCACATATGACAGCGGCAAAGCAGGGCCGACGGTGCTGTTCCGTTCGGAACTCGATGCCTTGCCTATCGAAGAACTTTCAGGCGTGCCGCATGCGTCGCGCGTGCCGGGCAAGTCGCATATGTGCGGCCATGACGGACACACCGCCATCCTGGCATCCCTCGGCCGGCAGTTGGGGCGCGAGCGGCCTGCAAGCGGCCGCGTCGTGCTGATGTTCCAGCCGGCGGAGGAAACCGGCAATGGCGCAGCCGGCGTCGTTGCCGATCCCCGCTTCGGCGAGATCGCGCCGGATTTCGCTTTCTCGCTGCACAACCTGCCTGGCGTGCCGTTCGGCGAGGTGCGGCTCAAGCCCGGCGTGGTCAACTGTGCGTCACGCGGCATGCGCATCGTGCTGGAGGGCAAGACCGCCCATTCATCCATGCCGGAGACCGGCACCTCGCCGATGCTGGCGATCAGTGAGCTGATGCCGGCGCTGCCGGCGCTCGGGCGCGGAACCTTCGCCGACGACGACTTCTCCATGCTGACCGTCACCCATGCCGCGATGGGCGAGGCCGTGTTCGGCATCGCGCCGGCTCATGCGCAGGTCTGGGCAACGCTGCGCACCCGGCGTGACGAGCGCATGGCGAACCTTTGTGCTGCTGCCGAAGCACTGGTCGCCAGGATCGCCGGCGAGCATCGCCTTACCGCCCGCTGGGACTATCACGAGATCTTCGTCGCCAGCGTCAACGCGCCGGACGCGGTGGAGCATCTGCGGCGCGCGCTCGATGAAGAGGGCGTATCGCACGGCGAAGAGGCCCTGCCGATGCGCGCCTCGGAAGATTTCGGCCTGTTCGGCCATAGTGCCAAGTCGGCGATGTTCTTCCTCGGTGCGGGCGAGCGGCACCCCGCCTTGCACAATCCCGACTATGACTTTCCCGACGACCTGATCCCGATCGGGTCGAGGATCTTCATGCGCACGGCACGCAATCTCCTGGGTTGACCTCCGCCAACTCCAACGCCGAAAGGAACATGCAATGCCAAAGATACCGAAGAACACGATTTGCCTTTGGTTCGACAAGGACGCCGAGGCTGCGGCGCGCTTCTACGCAGAGACCTTTCCCGACACCAGCGTGGGCGCCGTTCACCGTGCGCCGAGCGATTTTCCGTCCGGCAAGAAAGGCGACGTGTTGACGGTCGAATTTACCGTCGCCGGCATTCCCTGCATCGGATTGAACGGCGGCTCCACATTCAAGCAGAACGAGGCCTTCTCGTTCCAGATCGCCACCGACGATCAGCAGGAAACCGACCGCTACTGGAATGCCATCGTCGGCAATGGCGGCCAGGAGAGCGTGTGCGGCTGGTGCAAGGACAAATGGGGCGTGTCTTGGCAAATCACGCCGCGCACGCTGACCGAGGCCATGGCGGCCGGCGGCGAGGAAGCCAAACGCGCCTTTGATGCGATGATGGAGATGACAAAGATCGACGTCGCGGCGATCGACGCAGCCCGGCGCGGCTGACCTCGATCGGGGCTGAGTTGCTATCTGACCTTGATGACGACCTTGCCCTTGGCGCGTCCTGTTTCGACATAGGCCAGCGCCTCATTGGTCGCCTCGAAGGGAAATATCCGGTCGACGACCGGGCGGATCGCGCCGGATTCGATGAGCGATGCGATCTTGCTCAGCTGCTCGCCCTGCGCCCACATGAAAAGGAACGAGAACGTCACGCCACGGCGCTTGGCTTTCGCTCGAATACCGCGGCTCAGCAGGCGAAGCACCAGCCTCAGCACCACGTTCAGTCCCTTTTCCCTGGCAAATTCCGGATCCGGTGGGCCGGAGATGGAGATGAGCTTGCCACCCGGTTTCAGCACATTCAGTGATTTTTCAAGTGTCTTGGCGTCCTGGCTGTTCAAGACGACGTCGTAGCCCGAAAGGACTTTCTCGAAATCGTCTTTCCTGTAGTCGACGACGATATCGGCGCCGAGCCCCTTGACCAGACCGGCACTCGCCGCGCTGGCGGTGGTCGCAATGGTCGCGCCGAGATGCTTTGCCAGTTGGATGGCGAATGTCCCCACGCCGCCGGAACCGGCTTGAATGAAGACCTTCTGTCCCTTCTTCAGCTTGGCCCTTTCGACGAGCGCCTGCCAGGCGGTCAGGCCGACCAGCGGGATCGAGGCCGCCTCCTCCATGCTGAGGTTCCCGGGTTTCAGGGCCACGTCGGCTTCATCCATGGCTATGAACTCGGCGAACGTCCCGATCCGGCCATCGCGCGGCCGCGCATAGACGTCGTCGCCCAGGTCGAATTTGCGGACTTTCGATCCCACGCGCACAACCCTCCCGGCCACGTCGTGACCCAGGATGAAGGGCCAGCGATAGGGCAGGATCAGCTTGAACTCTCCGGTTTTGACCTTGGAATCGAGCAGGTTCACCGCCGCGGCGTGGACCTCGACCAGGACATCGCTGTCCCCGAGTTTCGGCTCCGGCATTTCGGCTAGCCGCAGAGTGCCGTTCTTGCTGTACTTGTCGACGACGAATGCCTTCATGGCAGTGACTTTCTGAGAGTGATTTTGGTGTGTCGCATGTGCGTGAAATCCTCTGCTCGCTGTGTTCAAACGGGCAGGCGGAATTGTTTCCGCAGGCTCTTGTCGAATATCCCCGCGGGAGCAAAGCGACGCAGCAGGCTGACCTGGCGCGCAGCCTTGCCGGCGGTGTAGCGCCGTTGCGGACGGGCATCGGTCGCTGCCTTGACGACCACTTGCGCCACCATTTCCGGCCGGTCGGCGACAGGCATCACGTCGCGAAGCAGCGCTTCCAGCGTAGCGCGGGCCTGATCGTATTCCTGCAACGGCGAATCCGGCTGGATCCCGTTCTGGTCGAAGACAGTACGAACGAATGCCGGCTCGATGACCGAAACGCGGATGTTGAAGGCGCGAACCTCGTGGTCGAGCGATTCCGAATAGCCCTCGAGCGCGTGCTTGACCGCCGAATAATGCGCTGAATACGGCGCGGGCACCAGTCCCAGCACAGAGCCGATATTGATGATGCGCCCCTCGCCACGCTGCCGCATCGACGGCAGCACCGCATTGGTCATGCGGATGACGCCGAACAGATTGACGTCGAACAGAGCCTGCACCTGGGCAATCGAGAATTCCTCGGCGCCTCCAAGCTGGCCGACCCCGGCATTGTTGACCAAGAGGTCGATCCGGCCGGTCTGCGAGAGCACCGTCGAAACGAGTGCGGCAACGGCCTCACTGTCGGTCACGTCGCAGATCAGCATGATCACCCCGTCCGGATCGTTGCCGGCCTTGCGCCGGCTGGTTCCGAAGACGGTGAACCCGGCCCGCGCAAGGGCTTCGGCACTGGCGCGGCCGATGCCCGAAGAGGCTCCGGTCACAACAGCGGTTTTTCCGGCATTCGTTTTCATTTCGTGCTCCAAACTCATGGGGGCTAGCTTTTTTGCATCTGTTAAATTACAGTCGTAATATCAGATTATGATCATAATGCAATAGCAGAAAGGAATAGCAGCCATGCGCTACGAAAAGGGCAGGAAGGACGCCTCGCGCGGCCGGATCCTGGAGGTCGCCGCGGAACGCTTTCGGAAAAACGGCATAGCGGCGTCCGGACTGGCAACCATCATGGGCGACGCCGGGCTGACGAACGGGGCTTTCTATCCCCACTTTCAATCAAAGGCGGCGCTTGTCCGTGAAACGGTCGCTGCAGCTCTCGAGGATCAATCCGACGAGATACGGCAAGCATTGGCCTCCGGCGGCTTGGCAATGGCCATAGACACATATCTGTCTGCGGCGCATCGGGATAATCCCGGGAAGGGCTGCGCCTCTGCCGCCTTGCTGGCGGAAATCGCCCGCGAGCCACCCGAAACGCGTCAGCTTTATACCGAGCGTTTGCTGACCCAGGTGCGCCAGGTGTCGGTAGAGCTGCCGCCGCAAACTCCTGATCCGGAGGGCGTTGCGTTCGCTATCTTTGCGACCCTCATTGGCACGCTTCAACTGGCCCGTGCCGTGGAGGGAACGGAATTGTCGGATCGTATCCTTGCGGCAGGGAAAGCTGCGGCGCGCGCGCTGATCGAGCAGAGTTAGGGGATGTCACGCGTGGGCACGTCAAAGACATCCTCAGGCGGTGCGACGCCCAGCCCCGCATCGGCCCCTTGGGCAGGAACAGCACCGCCCGTATGATGGTCAGATGCGCGCCCGCTCTTCAGTGCCCGGTGCCGCGACCGAAGGACCTGGCGTCCTTGGCCAGCACCAGCTCGGCATCGTCGGTAACATAGCTGACATAGCGATAGTCGCGGATGAAGCTGATCTGACCTTCTCGCCACTCCAGCCACATGAAATGATGCGGTTTCTGGTCGGCATGGCTTTCGAACACAGCGATCACCTCGCGGCCGTCGAGCCAGGCCGGCGTCAGCCACACGCGGTCGCTTTTGGCGTAGATCGTGAAGAACATGCCGACATCCGCCGCACCCGAGCGCGTCGCATGCAGGGACTGATGAAGCCTGACGTCGTCGGCAAGCAGGGCGCGCAAGCCGTCCCAATCCCGCTGGTTGAACAGGGTCGCATAACGGACCACGGCGGCCGACGCGATACGCGCATCGGGAGCCGAACTGGCCTGCGCACTGACTTCCCTAAGCCGGGCGCGGCCGCGCGCCAAGTGCCCTTTCACCGCATCGACGGTGATGCCGAGCAAAGCAGCGATCTCGGCCAGCGGCTCGTCGAGCACATCTCTGAGGATGACGACGCTGCGCTGGAGCAGCGGAAGCTCCGCGAAGCGCGACACTGCGGTCTGTATAGCTTGCCTGCGCATCAGCATCTCCACCGGGTCGGCTTTGGTGTCGTCGGCAATTTCAAGCGCCGCCTCGATAGGCTCCGCCGCGCGGATCGCGCGGCTGCGCAGCAGGTCAAGCGCACGGTTGTGGGCGACGCGGAACAGCCAGGGCCTGAGCTGCGGCACCTCGCCCAGCTCATTCAGCGCAACGAAGGCTCGCGCAAACGTGTCCTGCACGACATCCTCCCCGTCGATGACCGAGCCCATCAGGCGCGCGCAATAGCGGTGCAGCTCTGGCCGCATCGCGGCGGCAAGGGCAAGCAGCCCTTCCCGTCGGTCGCGGTCCACGGCAGGATCTCGTTCGCTCAAGCCGCAGCCCCCTCCATCACGGTTACGCCCGCGTCGCCATTGAGGCCGAAGACGATCCCCTCGGCATATTGCGGGTCTTCCAGCACGGAAACCACCCTGTCGCCGAAGGTTCGGGGCGGCATCGGCGCACCGAAGCGGGTGACGAATTGTTCGGGCGTGATGCCCATGGATCCGGAATAGGCGCCGGCCGCCGCATCGCCTGTTCCGGTGCCGAGGATCATCTGCCGCGGCACGATCGCCTGAAAGCGGATGCCGAGCTTCTTCTCCAGCGAAACGCCGTTGGCGTACTTCGCCATGAACC
Organism: Mesorhizobium sp. Primo-A; assembly: GCF_003997175.1. Taxonomy (NCBI): domain Bacteria; kingdom Pseudomonadati; phylum Pseudomonadota; class Alphaproteobacteria; order Hyphomicrobiales; family Phyllobacteriaceae; genus Mesorhizobium; species Mesorhizobium sp. Primo-A. The sequence continues at coordinate 240,432 of NZ_RZTG01000011.1, read as the reverse complement.
ACAGCATGCGCTTGGCGCCGCCATAGCCGCCCGACAACTGCGACCCGGTGACGGCGGCACCGCTCGATCCCACCAGAACACGGCTGCCCGGCTTGAGCGGCAGGTTGAGCGCCGCCTGCAGCCAGTATAGCCCGGCCTTGACGTCGGTTTCCCAGGCGATTGAAAAATCTTCCCAGCTCAGTTGGTCCAACCGGCCCATCCGGGGCGTGGCACCAGCATTCAGGACCACGACGTCAGGACGAACCTCGCTAAGAATGCGATAGGCCGCGCCCTCCTCCGCAACGTCGGCGCGGATAGTGGCGACCCCAAGCCGCGCACCGACCGCATCCAGCGCCTCGACGCCACGGGCAACGACGGTCACACTGGCGCCCTGTTCGACCAGCGCCTCGACCAATCCGAGGCCAAGCCCACGGCTGCCACCGGTGACCACGATTTCTTTATTCCTGAGGCTCATCGACCCTGCTCCTTAGCTTCACTGTAGCTAAGACGTTTGAGGGTCGGAAAAAGAGCCAAGGTTTGGCGAGGCGCGCTGTCGCGGCGACGATCCGCGACATGCCGGCAATACTGGCGATCGGGCGGAAAGCTGCCTGTCCGCTTTCGGCCTAAAATGCGATGCCCGATATTGGACGCAGTAAGGTTAGAGGCTGCCGGCGATGAAAGCGCTGCCGGTCCATGCTGCAGCATCCCAGCCGGATATGTTCAGAAGTCGAGAGCGACCATCATGCCGCGGACTTCGGCCATTTCCAGCAGCAGGTCTTGGAGTCTTTCGTCCAGTGCGGCACCGGTCAGCGCCAGAAGCTCGGTGACGCTCTCTCTCATCGATATGACGGCGGCGCCTGTCTTCTCGGCGAGCAGCCGTCCGATGGCAGCTCGGATCAGGTCGTCCTGATCAGACATTGCTTCACCTCCCAACGCACTGCAACCTCCCCTTGCTTTCCATGCCTCACCGCCGCTTTCGACAACAGGGCGTGATTTCCCATACCGTATGATTTTTGATGCGACATCGGGCAGCTTTGCTCATGCCAGCAGATCGTCTCGATGAGCCCGCCAGTCGTTCAACACCGACAATGAGGGCAGGAGCGAAAAATGGCCGGGCTGGACCGTTTCAACCGCTGCAAGCAGTGCCAGAGGCACTTCGTGCCGATAAAGCCCAATGCACACGCCCCCTTTGGCCGTTGCCGGCAATTCCGTGACGGTGTCGAAAATCGAAAACGTACCCGTTGGCTCTTCCACGATTTCGAAACGCCCCACCCCAAACCTCCCTCTGCACAAAAGTAGCGACCAACGCGGACATCCCCCTAGTGGTTCCCTAGGCTGGCAGTTTTTTTCGCGCCTTGGTTGTAGCGCATGCCGGCAGGACAGTCATGCCCGCAGGGCGCGCAGTCAAAAATCGCTACGCACATTTTAAATCTTGACGCGTGTCAATTTTTTATAAAACATGCGCAAACGCCGGCATGGCATCGGCCGGCGCTCTGGGAGGAGCAATGCCTGACATCGAAAAGCGCCCGAACCGGGGCGGCAGTCCGCACATCCCCAAGCTGGCAGCAGTCCGTTGGCGGATCGTCGCGCCAGGGGCCGGGGTCGCTTGCGCGCCGTCGGACATTGCAGTCGCCGGACGGCGACATCGATGCAGCCCATAAAACAATCAGGAGGAGGAAAAACCATGCGCATGTTCAATTGCCTGAAACTCGGCACGAGCCTGCTTGGCGCCGGCATGCTTGCAACCATCGTCTCGGCACCCGCCCACGCCGAGGATGCGGCGAAAGTCGCCGCCATCGTCAAAGGCCTCGACAATCCATTCTTCCAGACCATGCAGAAGGGCATCGAGGAGCAGGCCAAGGCCAACGGCGTCAGTGTCAGCGTCCAGGCCGCCGCCAACATGGGTGACGCCACCGGCCAGGCCGACCGCCTGACCGCCATGGCCATGCAGGATTTCGATTGCTACCTGGTCAACCCGATCAGCGTCTCCAACCTCGTCCAGGCGCTGGTGCCGGTCGCCCAAAAGAAGAAGCCGATCGTCAACATCGACTCGACCATCGACCCCGAGCAGGCCAAGGCCGCCGGCTTTGCCGTCTCGACCTATATCGGCACCGACAACGTCGCCGCAGGCGTGCTGGCCGGCGAAGAGATGCTGAAGCTGGTGCCTAAGGGTTCCAAGGTCGCGCTGGTCGCCGGCATCGTCGGCGATGTCGGCTCCAACGCCCGCATCAAGGGCTTCAGGCAGGCCGTCGAAGGCAAGCTCGAAATCGTGGTGATGGTCAGCGCTGACTGGGATCGCGAAAAGGCGTTGACCGCCGCCACCGATATCCTCGCCGCCCATCCGGACCTCGCCGGCTTCTTCGCCGCCAACGACATCATGGCCCTTGGCGTCGAGCGCGCCGTGCGGACGTCGGGCAAGGACGTCAAGGTGATCGGCCTAGACGGCATTGTCGATGCGCTGAAGTCGATCGCATCAGGCGAACTCACCGCCACCGTCGCCCAATACCCCTATGTCGTCGGCGCCATGGGCGTCGAAGCCTGTGCGGTCGCGGCCAAGGGCAAGGAACTGCCGGCCAACGTGCCGGCACCTGTGCTGTTGATCAACAAGGACAATGCCGAAGCGTCGCTAAAGAATTTTCCGCGTCCCGGCGGCGACTATCCCGATCCCTTCCGCGAGATGCTGAAGTGAGCACACCTGCAGACAACGCGCCCGCCGCCCATTCGGCGGGTGCGGAGGAGAGCCGTCCCTCCCTGGCGGCTCTCCTCCTCGATCCCTCCTTCTGGGCCGACTGGGCATCCGTCGTCGGCCTGGTCGGCCTCGTCATCGTCTTCGGCATCGCCCAGCCGGTCTTTCTCAGCGTCGCCAATCTGCAGGCGCTGCTGCTGGCGGCTGCGATCCTGGTCGTGCTGTCGATCGGCCAGACCTTCGTCATCGCCACCTCGGGCATCGATCTGTCGTTGGCGGCAGCCGTCATGCTCGGCGCCATCATCCTCGGCCTCGTCAATGCCGCCGGCTACGGCATCTTCATCGCCTGCGTGCTCGCGGTTCTCGCCACCAGCGCGGTGGGCTTCCTCAACGGGCTGATCATCACGGCAGGCAAAATCCCCGATTTCGTGGTGACGCTCGGCACGCTGTCGGGCATCACTGGCCTTGGCCTCATCCTGTCGGGCGGTGAACCGACCATGGTCGGCTCGACCTTCCTGCTCAGGCTCGCTTCCGGCTCGTTCGGACCGTTCAGCTATCCCGTATGGGTGGCGATCGCAGCCGTCATCGTCGCCCATATCGCGCTCTACCACACGCGTTTCGGCGTGCATCTGCTTGCCACCGGGGGCCAGGCCGAAAGTGCCGGCGCGCTCGGCATCCGCACCAACCGGGTCAAGATCGCCGCCTATACGATTTCCGGTCTCTGCGCCGGTGTCGCGGCCATTCTCCTGGTCGCCCGCATCGGCTCGGCCGAACCGCAGATCAACACCAGCCTGCTCTTGAATTCGGTGGCGGCGGTGGTGCTGGGCGGCGTCAGCCTGTTCGGCGGCCGCGCCAGCATTCTTGGGCCCGCCATCGGCGCGCTGATGCTCACGGCACTCGTCAATGGCCTGACCTTGCTCAATGTGTCGGCTTTCTACCAACCGCTTGCCGTGGGAGCCATCGTGGTGCTGGCGGCGCTGATCATGCGGTATCAGAAATGAGCGCTCCCCATCACATCCCCGCCGCTGAGGCGATCATCGCCTGCGAAGGGCTGAGCAAGCATTTCGGCGGCATCCGCGCCTTCACCGACGTCGCCTTCCAGGCCCGCCGCGGCGAGGTCACCGCCGTGATCGGCGACAATGGCGCCGGCAAGTCGACGCTGGTCCGCAGCCTGGTCGGCGTGCATCAGCCCGACGCCGGCGATCTGTTCTTCGACGGCCGGGCGCGGCCCTTCGCCAATCCCGACGAGGCGCGCAAGGCCGGCATCGAGACCGTGCACCAGAACCTGGCGCTGATCGACGAACTGACGGTCGCGCAGAACCTGTTCCTCAACCGCGAGATCGTGCGCCGCATCGGTCCCTTCGCTTTCCTCGACCGCAAGGCGATGAAACGCGAGGCCCGTTCCATGCTGTCGCGCCTGTCGATCAACGTGCCGTCGATCAACCAGCGTGTGCGGCGCCTGTCGGGCGGCCAGCGGCAGGCGATCTCGATCTGCCGCGCTGTCGGCTCCGGCGCCAAGCTGGTGGTGATGGACGAACCGACGGCGGCGCTCGGCGTGCAGGAGACGGCCAATGTCGAGGCGCTGATCCGACGCCTGCGCGAGCAGTCGGTCTCAGTCATCCTGGTCAGCCACAATTTCGATCAGGTCCGCCGCCTGTCCGACCAGATCTGGGTGATGCGGGCGGGAAAGATGGCGGCGACCGTGCGCGCCTCGGAGACATCAGGCAACGAGCTCGTCGCGCTGGTCACCGGCGCGGCATAGTCCTGCAGCATCAGACCTGAAATCAAAGGGAGTTTGCCGGTGGCACCAATTCGTGTCGGACTTATAGGTCTTGGAGAGGTCGCCCAGTCGATCCATCTGCCGGTGCTGAGCGATCAGCGCGAGCGCTGGGTGATCGCGGGCGTGTACGACGTGTCGCCCAGCCTGGTGGCGCTGTGCACCTCGCAACACCTGACGGCAAGAACCTTCGAGACGGCCGAGGCGCTAATAGCGTCACCCGACATCGACGCGGTGTTCGTGCTGTCATCCGACGACACCCACAGCCGCTTCGTGCACGCGGCGATTGCTGCCAACAAACATATCCTGCTGGAAAAGCCTGCCTGTCTGACGGTGCGCGAGATCGACGATCTGCTGGCGCTGATGCCGAGTTACGACAAGACCCTGTTCGTCGGCTATATGCGCCGCTACGCGCCGGCCTATCTGGCCGCCAGGGACGAGCTGCCGGCCTTCGCCGACATCACCCATGTCCGCATCTTCGACCTGATCTCGGAGGGCCGGCATTTCCTCAAGAAGAGCCAGAACGTCCTCTATCCCAACGACATAGACCCGGCCCTGCTGGCGCGTGGCGCCAAGGAGCGCGACGCGCTGATCCGCGAAGTCGTCGGTGCCGACGCGCCGGCCGACCTGGTGCGCGCCTATCGCGGGCTGACGGCGCTTTCCTCGCACCACATTTCAGCGATGCGCGGGCTGATCGGCGAGCCGGCGCGCGTGCTGGCCGCGCACCGCACCAATGGCGGCGCCAACACATCGGTCACCTTCGACTATGGCCATTTCGCTTGTCTCTACGACGCGGTGGTCGACGATCTCGGCCTGTTCGACGCAATGATCGAGGTGCGCTCCAACACCAGGCGCGTGCGCATCATCTACGACACGCCCTACATCCGCAGCCTGCCGACGCGGCTGGAGGTCACCGATGCCGGCCCGCTCGGCCCGGTGACGAAAGCCTTCGGCCCTCTCTACGGCGATGCTTTCTCGAATGAACTCGAGATTTTCCACCGCCACATCGCCGAAGGAACAAAGCCGCTGACCGACCTCGCCGATTCCCGCCGCGACCTGGCGCTGATGGCCGAAATCATCGAGCGTATGAAGGAGAGCGGCCAGCGTTGAGGCGCTCCCTACTGCCCTACTGCCCTACTGCCTTATTTCCCGCAGTGATGATCGTTGATCTTGTTCAATGCATTCGCGTCGGGTCCAACGCGATGGTAGGAGCACGCGCCAGCCGCCGTCGTCACCAACTGCTGATCGTAGTAGTGCGGGCCGCCGAACAGGATATCGATGAGATCGCCTTCGGCGGGAACGTAGCGTTCGGAGTGGACCCGGCGGTCGTAATGCCGGTCGCCAGCCAAGGCCGGGGCGCAAAGACTCGCGCCCGTAGCAACCGCGAGAGCTAGGATCGCAACGCATTTCGTGGTCATCGGCACACCCTTCTGGCCATTCCGGAATCGCACCATACATCCAAAACCGCCAGCCGGACAAAAGTTCCGAGAAGACCGCGATAGGCTCTTGCCGAAGCCTGCGGCCTCGCTCATCCATGGTGCGTGGAAATGTGGGATCCGTGATGACCGACGCCAGCCTTCACCTCGTCGAAGCGACGATCGACCAACTGCGCCGCGCGCTCGATCACGGCACCGTCACCAGCGTCGAACTGGTCGGGGCGTATCTCAGGCGCATCGCGCATTTCGACCGGCACGGCATCAGCCTCAATGCCGTCCCAGTGCTCAACCCTGACATGTTTGAGCAGGCGGCGGCCTCCGACCAGCGGCGCCGCAACGGCGCCGTGCTCGGACCGCTCGACGGCATCCCCTACACCGCCAAGGACAGCTACAAGGTTGCAGGCCTGACGGTGGCCGCCGGCTCGCCGGCCTTCGAGCATCTCATTGCCAATGAGGATGCCTTCACCATAGCCCGGCTGCGCGCCGGCGGTGCGGTGCTGATCGGGCTGACCAACATGCCGCCAATGGCCAATGGCGGCATGCAGCGCGGCGTCTATGGCCGCGCCGAAAGTCCGTACAATGGCGATTATCTCACCGCCGCCTTCGCATCGGGTTCGTCCAATGGCTCCGGCACGGCGACAGCGGCCAGCTTCTGCGCCTTCGGGCTTGGCGAGGAAACCTGGTCGTCCGGCCGCGCGCCGGCCACCAACAATGCGCTGGTCGCCTACACGCCGTCGCGCGGCGTCATTTCTGTGCGCGGCAACTGGCCCCTGGTGCCGACCATGGATGTCGTCGTGCCGCATACGCGCAGCGTGGCCGACATGCTCGAACTGCTCGATGTGATCGTCGCCGACGATCCCGAGGCGCGAGGCGATTTCTGGCGCGCGCAGCCTTGGGTCAAGCTGCCGAAAAGCTCCGATGTGCGGCCGCCCCGTTATACCGATCTCGCACTGGCGGGGTCGTTGAAAGGCAAGCGCCTGGGCGTGCCCAGAATGTATATCGGCCGCGACAGCGAGGCCGATGCGCCGATCGAAACCCGCGCCTCGGTGCTTGCCCTGTGGGAGCAGGCAGCGGCCGATCTCAAGCGGCTTGGCGCCGAGGTGATCGAGGTCGATTTCCCCGTCGTCTCCAACTACGAGCGCGACCGCCCCGGGGCGCGCACCATGGTCGAGCGCGGGCTGGTGCCGCAGGACTTCGCCGAGCGCGAACTCTGGGATCTCAGCATCTGGGGCTGGGACGACTTTTTGCGCGCCAATGCCGACCCGGCCGTGCCCGATCTCGTCTCCGTCGACGGCCCAAAGATCTTCCCGCAGCCGCCCGGCACGCTGCCCGACCGCTATGAGGGCGGCTTCGATCTGAGAGAATATGTGGAACGGGCGCGGTCCGGCGTCACGCCGTTCGCAGACATTCCAACGCTGGAAGACGGACTGAAGGGCCTCGAAGCAACAAGGCGGATCGATTTCGAGGTCTGGCTGGACGGCCAAGACATCGACGCCGTGGTGCTGCCCGCCGCCGCCGATGTCGGACCGGCCGATGCAGACATCGACGAGGCGTCCGCCGTCCTTGCCTGGCGCAATGGCACCTGGGTCGCCAACGGCAATCTGGTCTGGCGCCATTTTGGCATCCCGACCGTCACCGTGCCGATGGGAACCATGGCCGATATCGGCATGCCGGTCGGCCTGACCTTCGCCGGCAAGGCCTATGACGACGAAAGGCTGCTGCGCATGGCCGGCGACTACGAACAGTCGACCCGGCGCCGCACCCTGCCCCCACGCACGCCGGAACTGACTGAAGATGTATTTTCCCGCCGGCCCACGCAAACCGGTAGCGGCAAGGCACCTCCGCTCGTCATTGCGCTTGCCGCCGAGACGCGCACGACCGGCGATCAGGACGAGATCACCATCACCCTCGACCTGCCGATCGACGCCGAGGCGGAACACGCCAGCGTCAAGGTGCATGTCAACGGCGAGCCTGTCGCCATCCAGCGAAGCGGAGCGCGCTGCTGTGGACAGGCATTGGTTCCGGCCGCAGAGCACCAGCGGTTCCACAGCGTCTGGCGTGGCTCGTATGGCTCGATCGTGACGGCTATTGTGCGGCTGGAGGATGGGCGCAGCGCCGGCGCCTATCTGTTTACGGGCGGGATTGGATGAACGCCAGCAGCTAGGAAGGCAGCGAAGTCAGCCATTCTTCCCAAAATTCCTGCTGCATATGGACGAAAACCGGAACCACGTCGACGCCATCATCAAATATGTCGACCAGATCGCTCTCTTGCGGAAATTGCCCCGTCTTCACCTTGCAGGCTATCAATCCGCGACTTTTCTCCATCACGGTATTTTCCGGATAAACATTGGCGCTTGCTCCGTAACAGAAGGGTAGCAGGCCATCGACTTCGAGTGCCTGACGGATTTGGAACAGAGCCTCGAAAAAGTCTTCCTCTTCTGCCTCGATCACCTTGTCCCGATAACTGCATTTCAGATTGCAGGCAGCGCCGTTCACGTGCAGCGTGAACACGGCTTGCTCGTCGTCACCAACGGAACCTGCTCCGATCAGAAAAACAGTACGCTGATGGTCCATCTCATCCCCCTCGCCATGTGACGGGATGGTAGTACGACAACGGCCGCTTTCCAGCATGGCAGGGATTGGGACGCGGCCGCACTCCCTGCCGTCGTCATCCGCTGGCCGGGCGTCCCGCCGCAAAGGCAAGGTCCCGCCGAATGACATCCCGCTTGTCTTGCGACAGACCGGCAAGCAGCTTTTCATCGAGGCAGCCTGCTCGGATGAGATGAGTGAAGACATAAAGGAGCTGCGAATAGCGGTAGTCGAACGTCCGATCGATATCCCGCCGCTGTTCACGCAAATAGGCTTCCAGCTCCCACATCTGGGAGGGAACCGTCACCGCACTGGCCTTGCTCTTGAATTCGGCCATCGTCTTTGCGAGGGCCGCCTCAAGAGCCTTATCGAAGGCGTGGCGGGCGAGCTTCTTTTCGGAAGCGGACCAACTGGAATCGTTCATTGGATATCTCCGTAGATTTCCTGTGAATTCCATCAGATTTTCACGAACTTCGCCTGCTTCTACCCCCGCGCCGCCCAAAGCAAACCCCGCTCCACTATCAGCGCCATTTCCGGCACCGCGAACTCATCCGCCGTGTGACCAAGGGAACTGTAGAAAACCTTCCCCGCCCCATAGCGCCGTTTCCAGACGACCGGCATGACGACGCCGCCTATCCCCGGAAAATGCGCGTCGGTGAAGGTGGTGGTCGCCAGCACCTCATTGCTTGGGTCGACATGCATGTAATATTGCTCCGACCGGTAGGCGAAATCGCTGATGCCTTTTGTGATCGGATCGTCCGGCCGGGTGATCGCGACAGTGTAGTCGATGATGTTGCCGGGATGCGCCACCCATTGGCCGCCGGTCATGAACTGATAGTCAGGCTCATTGCGGAAACTGTCGCCCATCGTGCCGTGGAAACCGCCGAGCCCGCTTCCCCCGCGAACCGCAAGCGTCAGGTTCTGCAACTCGGCCTTTTCGATCGTCGACATCGTGATGACAGGCACGATGAGATCGAAGGAAGCAAGCTCCGGACCGGCGAACATCGCCGTGCCCTCACCCAGCGTGACGTCGAAGCCGTTTCGCTCAAGCAAGGTGCGAACGAGCTTCGCGCTCTGCTCCGGCGTATGGCCCTCCCAGCCGCCCCAGGCGATCAAGGCCTTCTTTGGCATTGTGTACCTCCCTGGAAAACTCGGCCCTGATCGATCCGGCGTCAGCGCCAGCCCAGCGCTGGAGCGACATGGGTCAGGATCGCCTCGATGACATGCGCGTTGTAGTCGACGCCGAGCTGGTTTGGAACGGTGAGCAACAGCGTATCCGCCTCGGCGATCGCCTCGTCCTGCGCCAATTCCTTGATCAGCACATCCGGCTCGGCCGCGTAGCTGCGCCCGAAAATCGCCTTGGTGTTCTCCTCGATGAAGCCGATCTGGTCGCGGCTCTCATTGCCGCGGCCGAAATAGGCGCGGTCGCGATCGTCGACCAGCGCGAAGATGCTGCGGCTGACCGAGACGCGCGGCTCGCGCTTGTGGCCGGCTGCCTTCCAGGCCTCGCGATAGATGCGGATCTGCTCGGCCTGCTGGATGTGGAACGGCTTGCCACTCTCGTCGAATTTGAGCGTCGAGCTCTGCAGGTTCATGCCGAGCTTGGCTGCCCATTCCGACGTGGCGTTGGTAGCCGCACCCCACCAGATCCGCTCGCGCAAACCCTCCGAATGCGGCTCGAGGCGCAAGAGGCCGGGCGGGTTGGGGAACATTGGCCGTGGATTGGGCTGGGCGAACCCCTCGCCGCGCAGCGTCTCGAGGAAGACCTCGGCGTGGTGCCTTGCCATGTCGGCGTCGCTCTGCCCTTCCGGCGGCGCGTAGCCAAAATGGCGCCAGCCATCGATCACCTGCTCGGGCGAGCCACGGCTGATGCCGAGCTGCAGGCGCCCGCCGGCGATGATGTCGGCGGCACCGGCATCCTCGGCCATGTAGAGCGGGTTCTCGTAGCGCATGTCGATGACCGCGGTGCCGATCTCGATGCGGCTGGTCCTGGCGCCGACCGCCGCCAGCAGCGGGAACGGCGACGCGAGCTGGCGGGCGAAGTGATGCACGCGAAAATACGCGCCGTCCGCGCCCAGCTGCTCGGCGGCGACAGCCAGCTCTATGGATTGCAAAAGCGCGTCCGAAGCCGAGCGCACTTGCGATTGCGACGAGGGCGTCCAGTGCCCGAACGACAGGAACCCGATTTTCTTCATAATCATGCGATATAAGGATGCGCGTCAGGCTTCAATGCAAAAGAGATTTTTTGGCGCCCGGATCAAGGCTCATGCATCGCTATTCTCGAAGGCGCCAATGCCTTGTGCGATCAGGTTGGTCGCCATCACCAGCGAGACGATTGCCCCGGAATTGAAGACGACGACCCACCATTTTCCGCCGGTCAGGAAGCCATAGCCGTCGGCGACGGCCAGTCCCCAGTCGGCCGATGGCGGCTGAATGCCGAGGCCGAGAAAGCTCAGCGTCGCGATCGAGAAGAACGCGTAGCCCAGCCTTGTGACGAGTTCGATGAGGATCGTTTCCCTGATGTTGGGCAGGATCTCCAGGAACATGATGGCGAGCGGGCCTTCACCGCCAAGCCGCGCGGCGCTGACATAGTCGCGCTGCTTCTGCTCACGCACGGCGGCGCGAACGGTGCGCGCCACCAGCGGCGCGTAGGCGATGCCGATCACCAGGATGACGGTCAGGTTCGACGGGCCGATCGCCACCAGCGTCATGGTGACGAGAACGATGAACGGAAACGCCATCAGCGTATCGAGCAGCCGCGCGCCGATGGCATCAGTGAGGCCCTCGAAATAGCCGAGCACCAGGCCGATGATGCTGCCGGCGGCAACCCCGGCCAGCGTCGCCAGCGGCGCAACCAGCAGGATGTCGCGCGAACCGACGATGATGCGGGACAGCACATCGCGGCCGAGCTGATCGGTCCCGAACCAGTGCAGCGCATCGGGCGGCGTCAGCGTCGCCAGGAAATCCTCGGCATAGGGATCGTAGGGAACGAAGAGGTTGCCTGCTATGGCGCAAGCGACCCAGAACAAAAGCAGCAGCAATCCGACCACGACCGACGGCGGCAATCCGGCGAAAGCACTGCGAATCCGGCGCACTGCCGAAAAGCCCGCCACGGCGCGCTGCAGTGCGGGAAACTCGGCCAGATCCGTCATGGCGAGGTCCGGCGGCGTTGCCGCGGATCGAGCAGCGCCAGCAAGAGGTCGCCGGCCGCCGCCGACAGCACGAAGATGGCCGCCATCACCAATACGCCTGCCTCCAGCATCGGGAAATCACGGGCCTTGGCCGCGTTCAGGACCAGATTGCCAAGTCCCTGGATGCCGAACAACGCCTCGATCACCACCAGCCCACCCAGCATGTATCCGGTCTGCGTCGCCAGCACCGCGACGGTCGGCGTCAGCGCATTGCGCAGCACGTGCCGAAAGATGATCTCGCGCCGCTCGAGCCCTTTCAGGACGGCGGTGCGCGTGTAATCGGCGGCGATCGCCTCGATCACGCCTGCTCGCGTCATCCGGGCGATATAGCCGGAAAGGTTCAGCACCAGCGGCAGCGCCGGCAGGATCAGATAATAGCCATGCGTCCAGAAGCCCGCGCCATCGGGCGCAACTCCGGAGATCGGGAACCAGTTCAGCCACAGGCCGAAAACGATGAGCAGCATCAGGCCGGAAACGAAATCAGGCACAATGCCGAAGGAGACGCCCGCCATCACGATCAGCCGGTCGATGAGGCGGCCCGCATTGAGACCGGCGATGACGCCGGCACCAACGCCGAGCGGAACGAGGAAGAGCAAAATAATCCCGGCAAGCGCCGCGGAGCGCTTGAGGCTTTCCAGCACGAAGGGCGCCACCGGCCCGCGCATCGACAGCGAGGTGCCGAAGTCACCGGTGACCGCTTTGCTGAACCAGAGCCAATACTGGACGAGAACCGGCTGGTCGGCGCCTAGCCGCTTGTTCAGTTCCGCCACCGCTTGCGCGTCGGCAAAAGGCCCGAGCATGACACGGCCCACATCGCCGGGCAGGACCTGCCCGGCGAAGAACACCAGAATGCTGACCAGCCACAGGGTGAGGACAAGTGTGCCCACACGCGCTGACAGAATGCGACCGGTCAGCATGTCGCGATCATGCCTGGACGAAGGAAACGCGGTCGAGCAGGAGATGCGAAATCGCGGTGAAGCGTACGCCCTCGACCTTGGAGCTGACGATGCGGCTGTATTGCGAGAAGTAGCTGATGATCGCCGGCGTCTCGTCGAGCAGCAAGGTCTGGATCTTGCGGGCAACAAGGCGCTGTGCCTGCAGGTCGCGCGCCTTCGAGTAGTCAAGCAGCAGCGCGTCATAGGCCGGGTTGTTGAAATGTGCCGCGTTCCAAGCTCCCGAACTCTTTAGCGTGGCGTTGAGGAAGATGTCGGGCGTGCCGCGGTGGCCATAGTCGGTGATGCCGAGCACCGAATCCAGCCATGGCGAACTGCCAAACGTCGCCGAGCCGTAATAGGCGTCCTGCGGCAGGACATTGAGCTTGACGTCGATGCCGGCCTTCTTGGCGAAGTTCTGGATGATGACCGCATAGTCGGGAATGTCATAGGCGCGTTCGGTGGTCAGCGTCACCTCGAAGCCGTTGGGCACGCCCGCCTCGCCAAGCAGCCGCTTGGCCTCGGCAATGTCCTGCTTGCGCTGCGGCACCGATGGATCGGCCGAGGGGAAGATCGGCGCGAACGGCGTGTCGTTGCCGACGATGGCGCGGCCCTTGAGCAGGCCCTTGACCACAGCCTCTCGGTCGATCGTGAGCGCCAGCGCGCGGCGGATGCGCTTGTCGGTAAACGGCGCCTGGTCGGTCCTGAGATGCACCTGGTCGTGCGAGCTCGCCTGCACGCTCAGCAGCTTGAAGTTGGGATTGCCCTCGATCGCCAGCTCCAGCCGCGTCGTGCTTGGGATCACGTCGAGCTGGCCGGCCTGCAAAGCCAGCACCTGTGCCTGCTCGTCGTCGAAGAACTTGATCTCGATCCGGTCGGGCAGCGCCTTGTCGCCCCAGTAATTCTCATTGCGCACGAAGCTGGCGCCTTGCTTGGGGCGGAAGGATTCGAGCTTGAACGGACCGGTGCCGTTGAAAGTCTTCTCGAAATCACCGGCATAGTCGGCAGGCAGGATGACGGCATTGTAGACGTCGGAGGAGACATAGAACGGGAAGTTGCTGTTCGGACCGTCGAGATCGAAGGCGACGGTTTCGTCGTCGACCAGCTTGGCGCCGCCCTTGGACAGGATGCCCTTGTAGGCGGACAACGCCGACGAGCCGCTGGCCGGATCGACCAGCCGCTCGAAGCTCGCCACAACGTCTTTGGCGGTGACCGCGCGGCCATCGTGGAATTTTACCCCTTGCCGCAATTTGAAGGTCCAGCGGCTGGCCGTCTCGTTGGCCTCCCAGGACAGAGCCAGCTTCGGCTGCAGACCATCCTTCGGATCGTCGAGGATCAGATACTCGCCGACCTGGCTGATCACCCCGATGCTGGCCGGATCGGTGACCGAAACCGGATCGATCGCCTTGGTCGGCTGGCCGAGCCCGACGCGAACCGTGCCGCCGCCGGCAGCCGCGGCGCGCGCGCCTCCCAACCCCTGCGAGGCGGCAAAGCCGGTCAGGCCGAGCAGTGCGGCATATCTGAGGAGATCGCGGCGCTTGAGAAAGCCGCCCTGATGTTCGTCGACGGCGACATTCCAGATGTCCCCCGACAGATTGCGAACTGCGTCGATATCTCTGCGTCTGGTCATTTTGAAACCCTGCTTTGAAATGAAGATTGAAAATCTATGCGACGGGCTCGCCGTCGAGATGGATGCGGTCGACGGCCTGCGGATAGAAGGCGATGAGGCCCTTGATCTTCGGCATTTCCTCAATGGGATCCCGGTAGCTCCAGGCGATATCAGGGCGCACCGAACCGTCGCTCAGCAGGCCGGACCAGTAAGAGGCGATGCCCTTGTAGGGACATCGCGTCGTGGTGACGGACGCCGTCAGCCGCTCCAGCCGGATGTCTTCCGCGGGCAGATAAAAACGCGTCGGCAGATGCGTCTCGAACAGCAGCACCGGGCGGTGGCTGTCGGCGATCGGCTCGCCGTCGAACCAGATCTGCAAATGGCTCGAGCTTTGCAGAACATCGATGCGTGCATAGGGATCGCGGGCGTGGACGAAGACTTCCTCTTCCTCCTCGAACCACTGGTCGACGGCCTTCCAGGTGAATGCAATGCGGCCGGCCAGCGGCGCCAGGTTTTCATCCGGCGGTGACACGAACGACCACGCCGCGTTGGCGCTGCGCCTGTCGCCGCTGTCGATATCCCAATAGGCGGTCTCGCCACCGACCGGATGCGGCTCGCGATGCAGCGAAGGTTTCAGCACCGATGGGTCGACCGCTGACGGCGGGAAGAAATAGATCGGCAGGAAATGGTTGGAGCGCAGCACCAGCACGTTGCGGCTGTCGGCGATGGTGCGGCCGCCGAATTTGACGCGCACACGCTTGGGGCTGTGCAGGACATTGACGAGCTGCGGCGCGGTCGCTTCGCGTGGCTGCAATCTTGGTGCGACGGTCATGATCGTTCTTCCGGTCAGGACACGGCACGCGCATTGTCGCGCTGCTCGGCGAAGCGGTTGGCGGGCCGCGCCAGGCCGAAACGGTCGCGCAGCGTTCCCGGCCCGTATTCGGTCGGGAAGACGCCGCGCCGCTGCAGCTCCGGCACCACCTGTTCGGCAAAATTCACCCAGTCTTCTGGCAGCAGCGGGAACATCAGGTTGAAGCCGTCAGCGGCACCCGAAACGAACCAGTCCTGCAACTGGTCCGCGATCTGTACCGGCGTGCCGGCAACCGTCGGCACCGAACCGCTGTTGGCGAGCTTGCGCGCGATCTCGCGCAGGCTGAGATTCTGCTTCGCCCACTGCTTGACCCGGTTGAGCGATGTGCGCCCGCCATTGAACGTGCTTTCGTCCGGCAGCGGCGGCAGCGGCCCGTCCGGCGGGAACAGCGACAGGTCCAACCCGCTCCAGCTCGACAGAAGGTCGATGCCGACCTGATCCGGCAGCAAGGTCTGCAGGTATTCTTGCTTTTCCCGGCCTTCCGCTTCGGAGGCGGCGACGATCGGCAGGATGCCGGGCAGGATCTTGAAGCTCTCCGGCCGCCTGCCGTGGCGGGCCAGCCGCTCGTTGATGTCCTGACGGTATTTGATGCCATCCTCCTTGGTGCTGTAGATGGCGAAGTGCGCATCGGCCTGGGCGGTGGCGAAGTTCTTGCCATCTTCGGACGAGCCGGCCTGGACGATTAGCGGATGGCCTTGCGGCGGCCGCGAGACGTTGAGCGGCCCACGCACCTTGAAGTGCTTGCCCTTGTGATCGATAGGATGGACCTTGTCGGGGTCGGCGAAATGGCCTGACGCCTTGTCGATCAGCAGCGCCTCGTCTTCCCAGCTGTCCCACAGCGCCTTGACGATATCGAGGAATTCGGCCGCGCGCTCATAGCGGAAAGCATGTTCGATATTGCCGTCGCGGCCGAAATTGCGCGCCTCCTCATCCATGGCCGAGGTGACGACGTTCCACGACGCCCTGCCCTTGCTGATATGGTCGAGCGAGGCGAACATGCGCGCCACATTGTACGGCTCGCTGTAGGAACTCGACGCCGTGGTGATCAGGCCGATATGCTTGGTCACGCTAGCCAGCGCCGATAGCAGCGTCAGCGGTTCGAGGCGGGCATTGGCGTAATGGGCGACGCCGCTCTTGACTGAATCCCAGATCGACACGTGGTCGGCGACGAAGATGGTGTCGATCCTGGCGCGTTCGGCCGCCTGCACGAGATCGCGGTAGAATTCGAAATCCAGTACCTCCCGCCCCGGCGCCCTCGGGTGGCGCCACGACATCCGATGATCGCCCTGCGGGTTGAAGAAGAATGCGCTGAGGATCATGTGGTCTCGAGCCATGCCGGGCCTCCTTCCAGATCTGCTCCGGAGACCGTCGCGCTGCCTCGGCAGACGGCGACAATCTCTGCTGATGCGAGAAAGGTAGATTGCGCTCCGGCTTAATTCGAGTAAATTTATAGAGATAATGAATTGCGAAAGCGGAAGCGATTGCCCTCGATGGCGGCGCTGGAAGAAAGTGGTTTCAAGTCCCCATGTCCTCCTCGGTTCTGAACGTAGACCAGCTGTCCGTGGCCTATGACGGGCGCAAGGGATCGCATCCCGCCGTCAGCGGCGTGTCACTGCACATCGGCGAAGGCGAAGCGCTCGGCCTGGTTGGCGAGTCGGGATCGGGCAAAAGCTCGGTGGCGCTCGCCATATTGCGCTATCTGCCGAAAAACGCCCGCATCGCTGCGTCGGCGCTGGAATTCCAGGGCCGCGAAATCCGCGACCTTTCCGCCGAGCAACTGCGCCGGCTCAGGGGAAATCATATCGCCGCGGTCTACCAGCATCCCGGTGCTGCCCTCAATCCAAGCATGACGATCGGCCGCCAGATCACCGAGACGGTCATGCGGCATCGCCCGGTTCGCCTCGAAGAGGCGCGCGGGCGCGCCGCCGAACTGCTGGGCCGCGTCCGGGTCAGCCATCCGGAGCGGGTGCTGGATCTCTATCCGCACGAACTCTCCGGCGGCATGCAGCAGCGCGCCAACATCGCCATTGCCATTGCGCTCGACCCATCGCTGCTGGTGCTGGATGAGCCGACGACGGCGCTCGACGCCAGCGTCCAGTCCGAGATCATCGCCATCCTCTCCGACTTACGCAAGGATCACAAAACCAGCATCCTGCTGATCAGCCACGACATCAATATGATCCGCCGCTCCTGCGACCGGGTGGCGGTGATGCAGGCGGGAACCGTGGTCGAAAGCGGCGTCGCGAGCGATGTCTTCGACAACCCCTCTCACGCCTACACCAAGGCGCTCATCGCCTCGATCCCGGCGCTCAACTACACCAAGCGGGACGGAAGACTGGCGGAGACGGACGGCGTGCCAGCGCACCCAATGGCCCAAGGCGAAGACGCCGGCCTGCCAAAAGAACGCCGCATCGCGATCGCCTGCAAAGGCATCAGTCATGCCTTCGGCAGCCAGCCAGTGCTGCACCACGTCGATCTCGACATCGGCCAGGGCGAGACCTTCGGGCTGATCGGCGAGTCCGGTTCTGGCAAGTCGACCCTGGCACGGATCGTCACCGGTCTGCAGACGCCAAGCGCCGGATCGGTCGAACTGTTCGGCAGGACGGTCGCGCCGCGCGTCGAGAAGAGAAACCTTGCCGAACGCCGCGACGTGCAGATGGTCTTCCAGTCGCCGGATCGCACGCTCAATCCGCGCCAGCGGATCGGCACGATCCTCGGCCGCCCGCTGCGCAGGCTCGCCGGCCTGCGCCGCAGCGAAGTGAGAGCCCGCGTCGGCGACCTGCTGCAATCGGTTCGCCTCGCCGGCGCCACGGCCGAGCAGAAGTCGCGTTCGCTGTCCGGCGGCCAGCGGCAGCGGGCGGCAATCGCGCGCGCCTTCGCCGGCGTGCCGAAGGTCGTCGTGCTCGATGAACCGACCTCCGCGCTCGACGTCTCCGTCCAGGCGACCGTTCTCAACCTGCTCAACGACCTGCAGCGCGACAAGGACACGACCTATCTGTTCATCAGCCACGACCTCAGGGTGGTGCGCTACATGGCCGACAGGATCGGCGTGCTCTATCGCGGACGCCTGGTCGAAACCGGCTCCTCCGACCAGATTTTTCGCGGCCCCAACCACCCCTATACGGCCCTGCTTTTGGCTGCGTCCTCCGACGAAGCTGCGCCGAGACTATCCGCTCCAATCGAGATCGAGGCAGCCGGCGTCCCGAATACGGGGTGCTCCTTCGCCGACCGCTGCCCGCTGGTCCTGCCCGACTGCCGAAAGGCGGAGCCGCCGGCCCGAGAGGTCGCGGCCGGCCACCGGATCGCCTGCTGGCGGCACCGCCAGGGTTTTTGAGCGGCTCAACAGCAGTCCGAAGGTCCGCCGCGGCGGGGTTTTTGCGGCAAGCAGATGGTCGATGTACGAACCTCTCTGACGGCTGCCGCCAAGTTCACGCGGCTATGCCGGGGTTGGGAGCTTCCTCGCATACAATTACATTCGTTTATGCTAATATATTTCAGCCATGCACATTCGTTCATGGCGAACATGTGGGAGGATGCGATGAAAACCATGAATCGCAGGTCTGCAATTGCTCTCGGTGTGACGGCTGCCGCGATAACGCCTCTGTTCACCCTGGCGGCATCAGCGAAGAAATACGGCCCGAAGGAAGGCAAGGAGATTGCGCCCGGTGTCAGGGTGGTTGAGGTCAGCACCGGCAACTCCGACATTCCCGCCTACAAGAGCATCGCAATTGTCGACGTGGTATTTCAGCCCGGCGCACACGCGCCTCAGACGGTGATGGACAACGATATGGTCTGCACCATTGCTTCAGGTGCGTTCACGATCAAGAAGGCCGACAAGGAATTCAAGCTCAAGACGGGTGACATGTACACCTGCGCCAAAGGCAAGACCGACGAGGCGACAAATACAAGCAAGGAGGTCGGCGTGCATCGGATCGCCGTCCTGATACCTGCCTAGCAAACCGGAATCCGGCCGGATGGGAGGTCGCATTCCGTCCGGCCGTCGCTTGCGTACACTAGGTGCTGACCTCGTCCGGCCAACGCCCTTCGGCAAGATCGGCAGGATTACGCCGCTGGTGCCAGCCGGGTCACAGCCGCATGTTCGCTTTCCTTCAGGCACAGTGCGATGCCGGCATTGGCTCTTGAAGGGCCAAGCCAGACCCGCGTAACATAGCGCCAAGTCAACCGCTCACATTGAGTCTGCTTTATTAGTCCGGGCTAACGTCCGGATTGGTTTGGATATTTTCCTTGAACACGCAAGCAACCAGCAGCGCACCGGAGCGCGGCAAATCGTTTGCCCATGTGGCGGAAGCCTCCTGGGGCAAGGGCCTCAGCACCTTGCTCCGCATCGTGCGCATGACGCTGCGCCATCCCTGGCAGGTCGCCATCACCATCGTCTCGACCTTCATCGCCGCGACGCTGCAGCTTTTCATTCCACGCCTGCTGGGACGCGCCATCGACCAGGCGCAAGGTGTGATGGCCGCGGGTGCCGGCGCTGCGGCGGAACAGGCGCTGTGGAACACGGCGCTGACGCTGCTCGTCGTCTCGATCCTGCGCGGCCTCTTCACCATGGCGCAGAACTACTATGGCGAGGCCGTCGGTCATCGCACCGGCTATGAACTGCGGCTGGCCTTCTACGAGAAGATCCAGCGCCTGAGCTTCGCCTACCACGACAGGGTCCACACCGGCGATTTGATCACGCTCGGCCTGCTCGATCTCGACGGCGTGCGCATGTTCTTCTCCACCGGCATTTTGCGTGTGGTGCTGCTCGGCGTGCTGATCGGCGTCGGCGCCTATCTCCTGATCAGCACCGATCTCATGCTCGGGCTGCTCAGCCTGAGTTTCGTGCCCCTCGTCGCCTGGCGGTCCTCGGTCACCCAGCTGGCGTTGCGCAGCACCTGGTTGACTTTGCAGGAGCGGCTGTCTGTGCTGAGCCGGGTGATGGATGAGAACCTCGGCGGCATCCGCGTCGTGCGGGCCTTTGCGGCACAGCGGCATGAGCTGGAAAAATTCGACCGCGCCAAGCTGTCGGCGCTGGAGCTTGCCAATCAGCGCGTCGACATCCGCGTCTCCAACACCAGCGCCATGAACTTCTCGTTCCTGGCCGCCATGGGGCTGGTGCTCTGGTTCGGCGGCCAGAAAGTGATTGCAGGCCAGATCAGCGTCGGCACGCTGGCCCAGTTCCTCACCTTCATGACCATCCTGCAGATGCCGGTGCGCCAGCTCGGCCTTATGGTCAACTCCTTCGCGCGCGCCTCGACCTGCGGCAGCCGGCTATTCGAACTGCTCGACGCCGAGCTCGACATCGAGGACGCGCCCGGCGCCAAGGATCTCGTCGTCACCGATGGCGTGCTGCGCTTCCACAATGTCGGCTTCCGCTACGAGGGCGCGGGCGACCGGCCGACTCTGTCGGGCATCTCCTTCGAGGCGAGGTCCGGCGAGACCATCGGCATCGTCGGCCCGCCAGGCAGCGGCAAGTCGACCATCGCGCACCTGATCCCGCGCTTCTACGACGTCACCTCAGGCGCGATAACCATCGACGGCCAGGACATCCGCAAGGTGACGCTGCAATCGTTGCGCAAGGCCGTCGGCGTCGTGCAGCAGGACGCGTTCCTGTTCACCACCTCGATCGAGAACAACATCGCCTACGGCAATCCCTGGGCGCGCGAGACCCGCATCGGGCAGGCAGCCGAGTACGCCCAATTGCACAATTACATCATGGGCCTCCCAGCCGGTTACACCACAGTCGTCGGCGAGCGCGGCGCGTCGCTTTCCGGTGGCCAGCGGCAGCGCCTGACCATCGCCCGCAGCCTGATGCTGCGGCCGTCCGTGCTGGTCTTCGATGATTCCACCGCGGCCATCGACGCCGGCACCGAACAGCGTATCCGGGCAGCGATGAAACGCTTCGCCAGGGATCGCGTGACGCTCATCATCTCGCACCGGCTGAGTTCGCTGATGCATGCCGACCAGATCCTGTTCGTCGAGGGCGGCCGGATCGTCGAGCGCGGCACGCATGAGGAGTTGCTGGCGCTCGGTGGACGCTACCGCGCGCTCCATGACCTGCAGTTGCGGCCGGACGATGAGCGGCCCGTGGCGGGAGCCGCGTGATGCAGACACCGGCCGACGACGAGGAGGAAGACACCAGCGGGCCACCGACAAAGGCGGTCGTGGGCTCGCACCGCGACGACGAAGAGGTCTTCGGCAAAGCTTATGACCCTCGCATCGTGCGGCGTATCTGGAGCTTCGTGAGGCCGTATCAGAACCGGATTTTCATCTCAGTCGCCGCGGTGCTGGTGTTCACGCTGACCCAGCTGGCGATCCCGCTGGTCATCCGCTACGCCATCGACCACGGCATGACGGCTGGCAAGCTCGACCAATCGGTAATGATCGCCGCGATCAGCGCTTTCGCCGTGATCATCCTGATCAACTATGCTGCCAGCTATGTGCAGGAAAGCGTCGTCGGCAAGGTGGCCGAAAACGTGCTGTCGGACCTGCGCCGCGCCATGTTCAGCCATCTGCAACGGGTCTCGCTGAGCTTCATGGACAAGACCGAGGTCGGCCGGCTGATGTCGCGCCTGCAGGGCGACGTCAATTCGATGCAGGAATTCCTCGAAACATCGGTGATGTCGGTAGGCGACATCGTGCTGTTGTTCGGCATCGTCAGCGTGCTTTTGTGGCTCGATTTCCGACTGGGCCTGCTGACGCTGTCGACCATGCCGGTGCTGTTCATCGTGCGCCTTTTCTGGCTGCCGCGCGCCAAGGTCGCCTTCATGGCCGCGCACGAAACCAACTCGATCGCCAACGGCGCACTGGCCGAAGGCATCCATGGCGTGCGCACGGTGCAGAGCCTCGAGCGCCAGCACGTCAATTTCGACCTCTACGACGAAAAGGTGCTGGCCAACCTCAATGCCCATTTGAGGTCGGCGAAATACGCGCAGGTAATGGTGCCGATCGTCGACACGCTGACCGGCATCGCCATGGCAACTGTCATCGTCGTCGGCGGGTCGATGGTGCTCTCGCACAGCCTCGACATCGGCGTCATGGTGGCGTTCCTGTTCTACATCCAGCGCTTCTTCGACCCGATCCGCTCGCTGACCATGCAATACAGCGTCATGCAGCGCGCCATGGCTTCGGGCCAGCGCATCTCCGAAGTGCTCGACGTGCCGGTCGATGTCAGCGACAGGCAAGGTGCGGTGGCGCTGTCGCGCGATATGGACGGCTCGGTCGAGTTCAGGAACGTCACTTTCGGTTATAGGCCGAACCAGCCGGTGCTGAAGAACATCTCCTTCCGCGTCAACCCGGGCGAGACCGTAGCCCTTGTCGGCCCGACCGGATCGGGCAAATCCAGCTCGATGGCGCTGGTGCACCGCTTCTACGATGTCTGGTCGGGTGAGGTTCTGGTCGGCGGCCATGATGTGCGTGACCTCACCCAGGATTCGCTCGGCGATCAGGTGGCGATGGTGCTGCAGGAGCCGTTCCTGTTCTCCGGCTCGGTGCTGGAAAACATCCGCTACCACAAGACATCAGCCAGCCGCGAGGAGGTGGTCCGCGCCGCACAAGCCGTCGGCGCGCACGATTTCATCGAGAACCTGCCAGATGGCTACGATACCGAACTCGAGCAGCGCGGCGGCAATCTCTCGCTGGGCCAGCGCCAGCTGATCAGCTTCGCGCGCGCGCTGGTGGCGGATGCAAAGATCCTGGTGCTCGACGAAGCCACGGCCAGCATCGATTCCTACACCGAGATGCTGATCCAGAAGGCGCTGATCACGCTGCTGGAAGGCCGCACCGGGCTGGTCATCGCCCACCGTCTGGCCACTATCCGCGGCGCCGACCGCATCATCGTGCTGCAGAACGGCGAGATCGTCGAAAGCGGCAACCACGAACAGCTGATGGCAAGAAAAGGCCTCTACGCCCGCCTCTACAACATGAACTACGCCTCGTTCGACGACATTTCCGAAGGCGAGCTGGAACTGGACGCGGCAGTCGGCAAGGCGACGTGATTGGACCTGCAAACGACCGCAGGCGCCTAGGCCATTTCGGGGCGTTTTGAACCCTCGCGGATGGCCTTGTGCACGCCGCGTTGCAGATCCATGAATACAGGGCTTTCCATCACCTCTTCGCGGCGCGGGCGCTCGATATCCACGTTGAATGTCTGCGTGATACGTCCCGGGCCGATGCCCATGACGACGATGCGGTCCGACAGATAGACGGCCTCCTCCACATCATGGGTGACAAACAGGACGGTCAACCTGTGTTCCTCCCAGATCTGGGTCAGCAGTTCCTGCATCTGATGCCGGGTCAAGGCATCGAGCGCGCCGAAGGGCTCGTCCATCAACAGCATCTTGGGCCGGTAGGAAAGCGCGCGCGCAATGGCGACGCGTTGTTTCATGCCGCCCGAGAGTTCGGCTGGATAGCGGTCCGCACTACCAGACAGCTTGACGAGTTCGAGATGCTCCAGCGCGATCCTGCGGCAGGTCGGGCGATCGTAACCAGCGGCCTTGAGCGCAAACTCGATGTTCTGCCGCGCCGTCAGCCAGGGAAGCAGCGTGTAGGACTGAAAGACGACGCCACGGTCGAGTCCAGGCTGCAGGATCGGCGCGCCATCGATGCTGAGATCGCCCGCGTCGAAGTCCTGCAGTCCGGCCACGATCGACAGCAGCGTGCTCTTGCCGCAGCCCGACGTGCCGACCAGGGAGACAAACTCGTTGTCGGCAAGATCCAGGTTGATACCGCGCAGCACTTCCGTGCGCCGCTCGCCCGTGCCGAAGCTCTTGTGGAGACCGGCGATCCGCAATTTGGGGCTCATCGGCTGGACCTCATTGCGAGCGGCCCTCTTGCTTGAACAGCACCTTTTCCAGCGCCTTCATCACCTGGTCGGTGATGAGGCCGAGCAGGCCGAGCAGCAGGATGTAGCCGATGATGGTGTTGGTCTGGAAATAGCGCTGGGACACGGTGATGCGATAGCCGAGCCCCGAAGTGGCGGCGACGAGTTCGGCCAGCACCAGCCAGGTCCATGCCCAGCCCAAGCTGATGCGCAGCGTATCCCAGATGCCCGGCAAGGCGCTGGGCACGACGATGCGCGTCAGGATCTTGCGATCCGGCAGGCCTAGCGTGCGCCCAAGGCCGATGAAATCGGCTGGAACCCGTTTTACATTGTCCATGATCATCAGCACCTGCTGGAAGAACGTGCCGATGAAGATGATCAGGAATTTCTGCGAATCGCCGGTGCCAGCCCAAAGGATGGAGAGCGGCACGAAAGCGACGACCGGCATGTAGCGGATGAAATCCACCAGCGGCTCGATGGCCGCTTCCCAGGAACGGAAACTGCCAATCAGCACGCCGATCGGTATCGACAGGGCCGAGGCGATGAGGAAGCCGATGGAGATACGGTACATCGAGGCTTTGAGGTCCAGCCACAACGTGCCGTCGGCCGCGAGCTTGGCGATCTGCATAGCGACGCTGCCCGGCGATGGCAGGAAGATCGGCTTTACCAATCCCAGTCCGGTCGCCGCCCACCAGGCAAGGCCGAGCCCGACGAACACGGCCACCGCGATCACCAGGAAGCGCGACCTGGCGATGGGCACGCCGATGCCGGAGGATCGGCGACGCCTCGCCTGTTTCGTGGGACGAGCCGGATCCGTTTGAGCGGGACGCTCCCCGGGCATCTGCGTCACCACCGCGATCCGGCCTTGGTCATTCCGCCGCCTTGACGAACGACGGGTCGATCATCTGCTCCGGCGTCACATCGGCCTGCAGCAGCTTGGCGTTCTTGGCGGCGGCTTCGACATCGGCGAAGGTCTTGGTGGTGAAATCACCGGTCAGCGCCGCCTTGTTTTCGGCGAGTGAGTAGTAACGCACGCCGTCAAAGGCGGTGTTGAGGTCCTTGACGTCCGAACCGACAGCCTTGGCGATGATGGCGCGCCCACCGGGCGTATCGGCATTGTAGTCCTTGAGCGCTGCGTCCCAGCTTTTGATCATGGCCAGCACTTGGCCGGGCCGCGACTTGATCACCTCGTCACGCACCACCAGCACGTCGCTGATCAGGCCGGGATCCTCGCCGGCGGTGAACAGCAGCTTGAGGTCCTTGTTCTGCGCCATGGCGACGGTGAGGTACGGTTCATAGGTCACCGCGACCGGCACCTGGCCGGCGATCAAGGCGCTGCCGGCGTCGGACGCAGGCATCGGAACCGGCTTCACATCGTCGATCGACATGCCGTTCCTGGTGAGCGCGTATTTGAGCAGGATGTCGCTCGTCGTGCCTTCCTCGAAGGCCACCTGCTTGCCCTTGAGGTCCGCGATGGAGGTGACGTCCTTGCCAGCGATGATCGCGTCGGCGGTCATGGAGACGTCGAGCAGCAGCACGATCTTCACCGGCAGGCCGGCCGCAACCATGCCCATCGCCGTGTGGGTGGCGATGTTGGCGGCGTCGAGCTGGCCGCTTGCAAGTGCTGCATTGATGTCCTTGTCCTCGGCGAAGTTGACGATCTGGACGTCGCTCAGCCCGTTCGTCTTGAACAGGCCCTTGGCCTCGGCGACATGCCACTGGCCATAGCCGAGCCAGGGCTCGATGCCGATCTTGAACGCTCCTGCCTCGGGCGTGGTGGGAATGGCCGCATCGGCCGCGTAGGCCGCCGGGGCGGCGGCGAGCCCGATGGCGGCGGCCATCACGAGCGCGCGAAATTGTCCTGTTAGGTTACGCATCATCCTTGTTCCCCTTGATGATCGGACCGCTTTTTCTGACTGAGGTAGCCGGTCCGGTGAGACTGCGGGTTTCTGCTCTTGCGGCACTGTGCCTCGGCGTCTTACCTGCCACTTCATGGTGAAGTGCGCGGATATTTCAGCGTCAGCGGGAGCGGATGTCAAGGCTAAAATACATACATGCATATACAAGTTGGAAAGACTCAATTTTTACGCGCTCCGGGATCGATCCGGTCTAGAAAATCGGTCACCCGATCGGTTCCGGCAACAGGTTCGCTGCCGACCATGACCGCCACCGAAAAGGCAATAAGGGAAGAAACCGGCGTGTGGCTGCGTGCGCCGGCGCGCAGGTTCATGACCAGCGTCGGCGACAGGAAGAGACCGGCCCGGAGCACCGCGCGCCAATCGGCCGGCAGCATGCCGCGCCGTTTGAGCTCAAGCAGCAATGGCCGCCACAGCGCTGTGGCCTTGACCTCCAGCAGGTCGCGGCGGACCGGGCTCAGGTCCCAGTCCGTGTCGACATGGAGCAGGTTTCCGTCCAGCCGCGCATGGGCGCGAAAAGCCTCGGTCGCGGTCGCCGGATCATAGAGCCAGAACGGGTGGGCGAAGATGTTGTGGAACGTCGCCTTCACCTCCGCCAGCAGCGTCGGGATATGCGAGCCTGCAAAGGCAGGATCGAAGAAGGACAGCTCCGCCCTCCCCGCCTTCGCCGTGTACCAGACATTGGCGTTGTGGGCGTCGCCATGCGCGACCACGCCGCCTGCATCGGCAAGCCGGTCCGGCCGCAAGCGCACTGCGGCGGCATCGAAAAGCTCACCGACGCTGTCGGTGTACTGCTCGCCATTGATGACGAATTTCAGCCGGGAAAACCGATCCCAATCCAGCTCGGCACCGGGAAAGACGAACGGCTTGCCGACATAGAAATCGGCCAGCCGGCCGCCTGGCGACAAGCGTGTCTCGGCATCGATCAGCCGCTCATGAAACAGCCTGTGGATCGGTTCCGCCGCCACCTCCTCGACGGTTACCGGATGCAGCGTTTCGAGATAGACCTTGAGCAGCCTGGCCGACAGGTCGCGCTCGGCAAGAACGGCTTCTCGCCGTTTGCCGGCATCGTCCTGCGCATCCAGCGCGAACAGCACATCCGAAAACCTCGGATCCGTGCGCCGCCGATAGACAAGGATCTGCTCGCCCGGTTGGGCCGACATATGCACGGGTTGATCAACCGGCAGGCCGGCGCGCGACAGAATCTCGGCGCGGTAATACTCGCCCGTCATCGCCTCTTCCCGCTCCTCCTGATGGAACTTGAAGAAGTAGGCCTTGCCGTCGTCCTCGAAGAAGCCGTTCAACGAATTGAGGCTGTATTTATCGAAGTTGATGCGGACATTGCGGGGGCGCATCGCGAACAGGTCGCCCAGCAATGCCGCCAGCGCGCTTTGTGCTTCGGCAACATCATGCTGCGCGAGTGCCCGGATCCGCGCCGTGCGGCTCGGTGCCGGCGTCATCTGTCGCTCTTGCATTCGACCTGCTTCCGTCAGCTGCTTTTTGAAGGGGAATAGCGGCTGCCGAGCGAGTAGCGGCTGCCGGCATAAGTCAGCTTGCTGATCGTCGCCACCACCGCGCCCGTCCATGTCCGGCGGTGCAGGAAAAGGCAGCAGGCGCCGACATCGATGCCCAGATGCCGCGCCGTCTCGGCATCCGCCGGGATGGCGGAAATGATATGCTCGACCTCGGTCACCGGGGTTTTCTGCATGAGGTAGTCATAGGTCGCCGTCTTCGAAAAATCCTGCTTGTCATAGTCGGGGATAAGGCTCGGATTGACGAAGCGCTCTTCGAGTTGCACCGGCAGATCGTTCTCGAAATTGACGACGACGGAATGATAGATCGAGACGCGCTTTGGAAATTCGAACGACAGCGCCAGCTCTTTTGTCGGCATGATGGTTTCGAGGACGAGGACTTCGGAACGATGTCTGTTGCCGCGCTCGACGATCTCGGCTGCGATGTTGTTGATCTCGATCAGCGTCGACTGTGGCCGCGGTGGCGCGATGAAGGTTCCCACACCTTGCAGGCGGATCAGAAACCCGGCCGAGGTCAATTCTCTGAGCGCCCGGTGAACCGTCATCCGCGAGACGCCGAGTGAAGCGACCAACTCATTCTCGGACGGCAGCTTGCGATCTTTGCCCCACCGGCCCGTTCCGATGTTTGCCAGGATGTAGTCCTTCACCTTCTCGTAAAGAGGGCTGGCGGTGTCGGGCAAAGTGATCATTTCAAAAGTCCTTTCCGGCGATTCATCGGAAATCACGACTCGACAGGTTGCCGCATGCGGATGATTGTTTTCAAGCCGTCGCTGCGCCCCGCCAACAGCCGCTCATAGGCAGCCGGAATGTCATCCAGGCCGATCTCCTGGTCGATCAGCGCCAGCAGCGGTTCGCTCAATTCACCCAGCATCCGCACGGCCTCGGGCAGTTCGTCGGCAAAGGCATGGCATCCCAGCAACCCGATTTCGCGTTCGACCAGCGTATTGGGATCAATGTCGAGGCGGCCGTGGAAGATGCCGACCATGGCGATCGTACCGCCGGGATCGAGAACGCCGAGCAGCTGATTGAGCGCCGCGACGCTGCCGGTCGCCTCGATGGCCGCGAGCAGCGGGGCATTGGCAGTTGCGGCGGCAACGGCGTCCCGGCTCAGATCGACGATCCGGGCACCCGTCACCCGCGCCACCCGGGCGCAGCGGCTCTGGTTGCGGTCGGCGATCAGCACGGTGCCGGCGAAGGTCCGCGACAACAGCAGGGCGGCAAGACCGCCGATCGGCCCGCAGCCGACGACCAGCACGAAGCCTGTCGTTTTCGGCAGGCGCCGCACCGCGTGCAGCGCCACCGCCAGCGGCTCGGCCATTGCCGCGACCCGCTCGTCGAGCCCGGCATCGATGATATGCAAAAGCCGTGCGGGCAGCACGGCCTGTTCGGCAAATCCGCCGTCGCAGATTTCTCCGACGAAGCCCAGTGACGCGCAGAGATGACGCCTGCCGGCTTGGCATTGCGCGCAGTCTCCGCACCAGAAGCGGGAATCGGCGACAACCCTGTCACCGATAGCGAAGGCGTCGACGCCCGCGCCGGTGGCGGTCACCGTGCCGGTGAGTTCATGGCCGGCCGTCGAAGGCGACCGGCTTATCCACTGTCCCGTGCGGAAATTATGCAGGTCCGAACCGCAGATGCCGGCGGCATCGACCCTGAGCTTCACCCAGCCTGCATCCGGCGCGCCCGGCGTCGCGATGTCCTCGACGCGCAGATCGCCGGGCCCGTAAAGTCGTGCCGCCTTCATCTCGATCGGTTCCGCTCAGCCGGCAAGATAGCGGTCGCGGATCTCCGAGACCGCGTTCTCATGCGAGCTGAAGCCCTCGTAGCGGGCGAGCCTGCGGGCGTGCAGAGCGAGTTCCGGATAGGCCACCGAGGTGACATAGCCGACCGACGAGCGCTTGACGAAATCCGTCACCGAAAGCGGCCCGTAGGTCCGCGCCCAACGGCTGGTCGGCAGCACCGCATTGGGTCCAAGCACGAAATTGGCCAGCGTCACCGGCGTGTGCGGCCCCATCAGGATTTCAGCCGCCTCCGTGATGCGCCCGAGATGCGCGAACGGCTCCTTCGACAGGATCTCGAGATGTTCGGGCGCATAGTCGTTGATGAAGCGGTAGCTGTCTTCCAGCGACGCGGTCAGCACGATGCCACCGCGCTTGCCGGTCAGCACCGCGCGTGAAAACTCGACACGCTGCTCGGTCATCCGCGACCAATGCTCCGGGATTGCAGCCAATGCGGCTTCGGCGACCTTGCGGCTGTGCGTCACCAGATAGGCCGAGGAATCCGGCCCGTGCTCGGCTTCGATCAACAGGTCGAGCGCGGCAAGCCCGCCGTCGACGCTGTCATCGGCAAAGATGATCGCTTCGGACGGCCCGGCCGGAAGGCCTGTGTTGATGACCGAAGACAGCACGCTCTTGGCCGCCACCACCCAGGGGCTGCCGGGGCCGACGATCTTGAGCGCGGGCTTCACCGTCTCCGTGCCGTAGGCGACGGCGGCAACTGCCTGAGCGCCGCCGCATTTGTAGACGGTTCCGACGCCGGCGAGGCGTGCGGCGACCAACGTTGCCGCGTCCACCGAACCATCCGATGTCGGCGGCGTCACGATGGCGATTTGCGGCACGCCGGCAATCACCGCCGGCACCGACGTCATCATCGTCACCGATGGGAAAGCACCCTTGCCGCGCGGCACGTAGAGCGCAACGGAAGCGATCGGCGTGTACCGGTCGCCGGCATAGGCGCCCGGCCGGACTTCCTTGAGCCACATCGTTTCCGGCTTCTGCTCCTCATGGAAATGCCTGATGTTGTCGATGCCGAACTGGATGCTCTCGACGACGTCCTTTTCCACCTTGTCGAACGCCGCGTCGAACTCGGCTTCCGACACCTGCAGCTCGCCCTCGGCGACATTGGCCTTGTCGAGTTCCCTGGCGAAGCGGATCAAGGCGGCGTCGCCTTCGTCCTTGACGGCCTGGATGATCGGCCGGACCTTCTCGACGAAGACCGTCAGATCGGCCTCGGCGCGCTTCAGCAGACTGGCGCGCTGGTCGGCATCGATGGATGACAAATCGTGGAAGCTGATGTCGGACATGGCTGCTCGTTCTCCTGGAACTCTTGGAACGCAATCACGGCTGGCGCAGGCCGGCCATATGCTGCGGGCCGACAGGTCGACCCTGAACAAGGATCAAAGCCGTCGAGAGGCTTCACTCGGCCAAAAGTATATACATGTCTATGTGACGGTCGCCAGCGATTTTTCCATCTTCCTTCCCGTCGAAACTACCGAGATAAACCTGCCTCATCAGATCGAGGCGAGAAAGCCGCCATCGACCGGAATGGACTGGCCGGTTATGTAGGCCGCCGCATCCGAAGCGAGGAACACGGCGATGCCATGCAGGTCGGAGAGATCACCGAAACGCCGCTGCGGGATCTTGGCCAGCATGGAGTGCTGCCATGCCTCGTTGTTGTAAAAAACGTCCGTCATCGCCGTCCTGAAATAGCCCGGCGCGATGGCGTTGACCCTTATGCCAAGCTCCGCCCACTCGGCCGCAAGCGCCCGCGTCATGCCGAGCAGGCCGGACTTCGACGAGCCATACGGCACCGCGGTTGGGATTCCGACTTCCGACGTCAGCGAGCACAGGTTGATGATGGTGCCGGGACGGCCGGCGTCGCGCATCTGCCGCGCGGCGGCCTGGGCGCAGAAGAACGCTCCCTTCAGATTCGTGTCGACGATCCTGTCCCACAGCGCCTCGTCGACATCGAGCGAGGGCCGCACCTCCTCCATCCCGGCATTGTTGACGAGAATGTCGAGACCACCAAGCAGGCTGGCAGCCTCGTTGGTGGCTGCGCGGCAGCGGCCGACATCGGTGACGTCGAGAGCGATGGCATGCGCCACCCCACCGGCCGCGCGGATGGCGACCGTCGTGTGCTCCAGCGCGGCCAGGCTGCGCGCCGTGACCGCGACGTCGGCGCCGGCAGCACTCAGCGCTTCGGCGATGCTGCGCCCGATGCCACGGCTGGCGCCGGTGACAAGCGCCTTCCTGCCGGAGAGATCGAAGAGAGAAGCGTTGCGCATGTGATCCTCCTGGTCGGTGTCGGTTTCCGCTTCGGCGTAGAGACTATCAGGTCAAGTTACATATACAAGCATATACAAAGCATTTCAGCTGCGGTACGGATGACGAAATCCACCGCAGAGGAGCCAGCCCGTGTCGAAAGCCTCGGATATGGTCCGCACCGAAGTCAACCGCCTGTCGCCCTACAATTCCGGACTGACCATTGACGAGGTACGGAAACGATACGCACCGGCCAGAATCGCCAAACTGGGCTCGAACGAAAACCCGCTCGGGCCCAGCCCGACCCTCGCCGCCACGATGCATGCCGGCTCCGAGATGTTCCGCCTCTATCCGGATCCTGCCGGGCGCAAGCTGCGCCAGGCGATCGGCGACAAATATGCCGTCGCCGAGGACCAGATTATCCTCGGCAACGGTTCCGAAGATCTTCTCTCCGTCATCAGCCGCGCCGTGTTGCGGCCGGGCGACGCCGTCGTCACGCTCTATCCGTCGTTTCCGCTGCATGAGGACTACACCACGTTGATGGGCGCTACCGTCAATCGCGTTGTCGTCAACGACGATCTGACCATCAATGTCGATGCGCTGGTCGAGGCGGTGCGCGAACGGCCGCGCATGCTGCTGTTCTCGAACCCGATGAACCCGGTCGGCAGCTGGCTCTCCGGCGGCAATCTGTCGAGGGTTCTGGATGCGACGAGCGACGAGACGCTGATCGTCATCGACGAAGCCTATGCCGAATATGCCAAGGGCGACGACTATGCGTCATCCCTGCCCTATCTGGGAAAGCTCGACCGGCCGTGGATCGTGCTTCGGACCTTTTCCAAGGCGTTCGGCCTGGCCGGATTGCGGATCGGCTTCGGCATCGTCGGCGACCCGGAGCTGCGCACGCTGCTCGACCGCGTCCGCACGCCTTTCAACGCCAACGGCATGGCCCAGGCCGCAGCATTCGCGGCGCTGGCCGATGACGAACACCTCGCCAGGGTCGTAGCTCTGGCCAGGGCGGAGAGAAAACGCGTCGAGACTTTCCTGGCGAGCAAGGGCCTCGACGTCGCCGCCTCCAGAGGCAATTTCCTGTTCTTCAACTGCCGGCAAGATGCCTCCGTCTTCGTCGAAGGCCTGCTGCGGCAAGGGGTCATCGTCAAACCGTGGAAGCAGCAGGGCTTTGACACCTATGTGCGTGTCAGCATCGGCTCGACTTCGGAAAACGACCACTTCATGGCCGCTCTGTCGACGCTGTTGTGAATGCACGTCTGGGCGGATCGCTCCGCGCTTGGGAGCCGATCGCTGCCGCCCTATTTCGCCCAAGGCCTTGACCGACGCTTGGCTTGGCTGCCGTGCGGATCGTCGATGACCACAGCGTATTTATTTGGCTTCGGACCAGCCGCAGGCCTTAACTTTCGCAGCGTGGGTTTTTACATCCGGGGGGTCTGCAAACGATCGACGCTTGAGGAGGCTCCCTTGCAGCAGCCAGATGACATAGCCGCCCGCCGATTGGGCATTCTCATCGAGCAATATGTGGAAGCGCGTAAAAAGCGCTATGACTATGTGTCGACCGAGCAGGCCTATCGGGCCATCCGGCAGGTCCTCAAACCCGCCATTCCCGATCGCGAGCTCGACGACATGGTCGCCTCACTTGCCGTCAAGAACGGCCTGGCGGTCGTCTTCGATCGTCAAACCAAAGCATCGGCCGATGATGTTCCGAGGCCAAGCCCCTAGATCGACGCACATCTGCCGGCGCCGGGCGCCATATCAATGCGGGGCCAAACGCATCGTTCGGCCCCGCATCGATGTGCATCGCCGGAGGAACCTGCGACACACCTGCGCCGTGGGCCTGTGTGCCGCAAGCCGACGGGCGTGGCGGCTTCAAGCGGCGGTGCTGACCTGGCCCGGCTCGAGGATCGACTTGACCTTGTCGGCGACGGCGCGTCCCAGATCGGCGTTGTTTGCGGCGGTGAAATGAATTCCGTCGACACCGTCCGTGGTGAGGTAATCGCCGGCATTGAGGAAATCGATCTTCATGAAATCCGCCATCGCCTTGTACTGCCTGGCCAGGTCCCTGGATTTTTCGTGCCCGCCGCCGAACATGCCCTCGAACCATGGATCGGGCATCGGGGTCAGCGGCGGCGGCGCAATGACCAGCGCCTTGGGGGCCGGATAAGGGGTGCCGATGCCGCCGGCACTGGTCAGGATCTGCCCGACCAGTTTCGCCATTCCATTGGCGATCTCATAAGGCGTCCGGCGGAAATAGGACTTGGTGTCGTTGGTGCCGAGCATGACGATGACCAGGTCCAGCGGCAGATGGCTGGCGATGGCCGAGGGCAGGTAGTTCGCCCCGTTCAGGCGCGGATCGTTGGGGTCGTCGAGACATGTCGTGCGCGCGCTCAGGCCTTCCTCGATGATGTGGTAGCCCCCTCCCAGCGCCGCCGCCATCACACCGGTCCAGCGCTGGTCATAGGGGTAGCGGTAGGTCGGCGACCCCTCCTTGACCGGAACCCAGCCCCAGGTCAGCGAGTCGCCATAGCACATGATGTTTTTTGGCGGTGACATCCATGTTTCTCCATCTGTTTGCAATTGTCTGAACGCGTGGATTTGTCGGTCCCGGCGAACACCGGTCGGCTTGCTTTCGCCGTCTCAGGTCAGGGGTTTCGCACCCGCACTCCGTAGAAGATCGCGGCACCCAGGATGATGACGCCCTGCGCGATGAGCTTGCCGGGCTCGTCGATGCCGAGCACGGTCATCACCACGAACAGCAGCGCAAAGCACAACGCCCCGAAGAAAGGTCCCCAGACGCCACCGTCGCCGCGACCGAAGACGACGCCGCCGAGGATCGTTGCCGCGACCGCCAGGATCGGCAGGTCGAGGCCGACACGGACGCTGCCGACGGCGATCGAACCGGTCTGTACCAGGGCCGCGATCGCCGCGATCAGGCCGGCGAGCGTGTGCGCAAGGATCACCGTGCGCTGGACCGGCACGCCGGAAAAATGCGCGGCTTCGGCATTCTCCCCGACCGAGGCGACGTAGCGGCCAAAGACGGTCCGCGACAGCAGCAGCCACACCAAAGCGGTCAGCAGGACCCAGAACAGCACCGGCGTCGGAACCGACAGGAATTTCGTGTTGTAGAGGTCGTTGAACAGCTTCGGCACATCGCCGGGCGGATTGCCGCTCGACAGGAACTGCACCAGCCCGACCAGGATGATGCTGACCGCCAGCGTGACGATGACCGCCGACACCCGCCGGCTCCCTATCATGAAGCCGTTGAACAGGCCGATGACGAGGCCGGTACCGAGCGCCAGCACGACGAAGAAAGGCATCGACGCGCCGGGGAAAGTGCCCGACGAAATGAAATAGTTGATGAGCAGGATGATGCCGCCGCCGGAAAGGTCGATCGACTTCACCCGCATGACGACGAGCTGCCCCAGAACCAGGATGCCGAGCGGGACGATCTGCCTGACGAAGATACCCATGATGTTGAGGTTGAGCATGTTCGGCCGTGCGATCCACAGCGTGGCCAGCAGCACGAGGAAGACAAAATAGGACGGCGGTATGCGCAGCAGGCGCCGGGCGATCGGATTTGCGAGAACGGCAGCCATCTTTCAGAGCCCCATCTTCTTGCGGGATTGCAGCCCGACCACCGCCAGCAGGATGCCGCCCTTGATCGCGGTCTGGACGAACGGCGAGACGTTGGCGAGGTTCATGCCATTGGCCAGCAGCGCCATGACCAGCGCGCCGATCACGGTGCCGTGCAGGCTGCCTATGCCACCGGAAAGCTGGGTGCCTCCAAGCGCCACGGCGGTGACGGTATCGAGTTCGAAAAGCAGCCCGACATTCGGATCGCCCGACACGATGCGCCCGGCGAGGAAGACACCGGCAACGGCTGCGAAACAGGAACAGATCACATAGGCGAGGATGATGTTGCGGCGGTCGGAGACGCCGAAATTGCGGGCAGCACTCTCGGCGCCGGACGCGATGCCGCCGCCAATCGCAAACAGATGCAGCCCGTACCGGGATCCGTAGAGCAGTTTCCACGCTGCCAGGATCACGACGATGCCCCAGAAAACCGGATAGGGAATGCCGAGGAAACTGCCCGAGACGGCATCGATGACGATCTCCGGCACCGTGCCGCCGGAGACGGGCCGCAGGATGCGCGTGATGCCGAGCACGATGTACTGCGTCGACAGCGTCGCGATGATCGGATGGACGTTGAAACGGGTGATCGCCAGACCGTTGATCAGCCCGATGACTGCCGCCAGCACGAAGACCGCCGGGATCAA
This sequence comes from Mesorhizobium sp. Primo-A, assembly GCF_003997175.1. Taxonomy (NCBI): domain Bacteria; kingdom Pseudomonadati; phylum Pseudomonadota; class Alphaproteobacteria; order Hyphomicrobiales; family Phyllobacteriaceae; genus Mesorhizobium; species Mesorhizobium sp. Primo-A. The sequence goes on along the minus strand of NZ_RZTG01000011.1, from coordinate 204,767 downwards.
CACAATCGCTGGCTGGTCGAGCGCCAGCACCGCGGTGGTGAAGCTGATGACCGAGCCGACCGACAGGTCGAGCCCGCCGATGAGCACGACGACGAGCTGTCCGATCGCCGCGATGATCAGCGGCATCGCCTGGGCAACCAGGTTGAAGAGGTTTTCGGCCGTGGCGAACTGCGTCGTCTCGACGGTCAGCCACAGCGAAATGAGCAAGGCGACCAGCAGCGGCAGGCCCCACAGGCCCTGCCGCGTGTTCCGGCCATTCAGGATGTTGAAAACCGAACGAACCATGGCAGGCCCCTAATGCTGGCGCGTGGAGCCGCCCATGAGGGCCGCGTCGAGAATCTTGTGTTCGCTCGCCTGCGCTGCCGGCATTTCGGCCACGATCGTGTCGTGATGGACGACGTAGATGCGGTCGCAGAGCCCGATCAGCTCGATCGTCTCGCGCGACAGCACCAGCACCGCGCCGCCCTTCGCGGTGAAGTCCCGCAGAAGATGGTAGATCTCGGACTTGGCGCCGATGTCGACGCCGCGCGTCGGCTCTTCGACCAGCAGAAGATCGAGATCGGCGGCAAGGTAGCGGCCGAGCAGAACCTTTTGCTGGTTGCCGCCCGACAGCGAACCGACCGCAGCCGACAGGCCCGCCGCCTTTATGTTCATGACCTCCATCATGCGGGCGATGACGTTTCGATATGGCCGCGCCGGCGCAAGTTCCGGGCGCCTCGAATGCAATCCGATGGCGATGTTGTGGGCGATCGGCAAAGCGAGGAAGAGCCCCTCTTCCTTGCGGTCCTCGGGAACGAAGCCGACCTTCAGCTGCTGCAAATACCGAACGCCCGCCGACGCCGGGAGCGGCATCTTCAGCGCCTTGCCGTTGATGGAAATCGTCCCGGCGAAGGGATGGTAGCGGCCAATCAGCGATCGCAGGAAGCGCTGCTGGCCCTGCCCTTCCAGCCCGGCCAGGGCGACGATCTCGCCCTTGTGCAAAGTCAGCGACAGCGGCTGCGATGTCTCGGTGATCTTGAGGTTTTCGACGCGCAGTATCTCATCGCCTACATCGCCCGTACGATCGGGAAAAAGGTCCTGGAGTTCGCGTCCGACCATCATGGCGATGAGTTCGTCGGTGGTGATCTCGGGCACCGTCCTTGTGCCGACCAGTGCGCCATCCTTCAGCACCGTCACGGTGTCGCACAACTCGAAGATCTCCTCCATGCGATGCGAGATGTAGACGATGGCTTTTCCCTTGTCGCGCAGCCGGCGGATGTTGCGGTTGAGCACATCGACATCGGCCGCGTTGAGCGCCGCCGTCGGCTCATCGAGGATGAGCACGCTGGCGTCGGCCTGGATGCAATGCGCGATCTCGACGAATTGCCGCTCGGCTATGGTCAGGTTGGAAACGAGTTGCGACGGGTCGAGCGTGAGGCCGAGTTCGCCAAGCGCCCTGGCGGTCTGGCTTTTCATCGCGGGATAGTCGATCGAGCCGAACCGGGTCGTCGGCTCCCGGCCGAGGAACATGTTCTCGGCGATCGACAGATTGGGCAGCAGCGAATGCTCCTGGAAAACGGTCGAAATGCCGGCATCGAGCGCGGCGCGCGGCGACTTCAGATCGAGCTTCTCGCCGCTCATGAAGATCTCGCCGGAATCGGGCTGATGCACGCCCGCCAGAATCTTCATCAACGTCGATTTGCCGGCACCGTTCTCGCCCATCAGGGCGTGGATGCTGCCCGCCTTGAGGTCGAGGGAAACGGAGTGGAGCGCCTTGCTCCCTCCGAATGCCTTCGAAATGTGGGACATCTCGACAAGATTGGTCACGAAACCCTCGAACGAACCGGATTCGACACATGGAACGGCCTGCGGGGAATGTTTGTCCACTCCCCGCCAGCCACGGCGCCGTCACTTCTTGCCGTAATATTCCTTGAGCTTGTCTTCCGGCAGTTCGCTTGGCCACCAGACATTGGCGGTCAGGTCATCGCGATAGTATTTCTTGGCCTTGTCCTGGTCCCATCCGTCGGGATTGTAGACATAGCGCTTGTAGAGCTGCTTGCCTTCCAGAAGGGCAACGGCAGCGCGCACGCCGGCAGCGCCCTGGGCGGGACTGTATTCCGGAGAGATCGACTTGAACCCATCCGTAATCCACTGGCCGAAATAGCCATTGTTGCCCTCGCCCGAAATCGGCGGAATGGGTGTGCCGAACTGCTTGAAGACATCGACGCAGGCGCGCGTCATGTCGGCGCCGGACGACCAGATGCCGTCGACCTGCGGATTGTTCAGATAGAGCGTCTCGCACAGCTTCTTGGCCTTGTCGTACTGCCAGTCGCCATGCTCCTCGGCAATGATCTGCACATGCGTGCCCTTGAGCGATTCCAGGAGGCCGTTATAGCGGTTGGTGTCTTCCGGATGGCCGGCCAGGCCACGCAGGACCCAGATCTTGCCGTTGTCGCCGACGGTCTTCACCAGCCAGTCGCCCATGACCTTGCCGAAGTGCTCGGCGCCGCCCTGGATTTCGGTGGTGTAGGCGTCGGAATCGATACGCCCGGTGTGAAGGATGACCGGGATGCCGGCGGCGACCGCCTTGGCGATGCTGGCATTGGCCGACGTGCTGGTCACCGGTTGAACGATGATGGCGTCGACATGCTGTGCGATCAGGTCCTCGATATCGGCCACCTGCTTCTTCTGGTCGAAGCCGGCATCGAGCAGGATGAATTTCGAGATGCGCTTGTCCTTGGCCGCGGCGTTCTCCGCCTCATGCGCCACCTGCACCGTCCAGGTGTTTGCGTTGACACCGAAGTCGCTCATGCCGATGACCCAGGGCGGGTCCTTCTTGAACGCACCGGCGGCGGTCATGCGCGTGTCGTCGGGGCGCGGCGCCACGCCGTCCATCAGCTTGACGTCTTGCGCATGCGCCAGGGACGTCACGGCAAGCGTGGACGCAACGAGCATCCCCAGGCCGACGGTTTTCAGCAATCCTAACATTGAACACTCCTCCTTGTGGTTGCTCCGGCCTACAAATTCGTATGGCCACGAGACGCTCTCCCAATGCATGCCCCCGTCACAAACCGACCGATGCGCGCAATTCTCCCGCCCCCGAACACATGCGTGTCGAAGCCCAACTTCTGCTGGACGATGATGACGGTCGAGAACTCCTCCGGGCACTTTAGAAGCACAGCGGATTCGCCCTGTCAATAGTTAGTCAGGTTGAATGACTATTCCCTTGCTTGCCTTTCGCCGCTCCACTATCCATCATGAATGGCGCTCGCCGGCTTCGGCGCGCAGTCTGTCCCGGCGGGAAAAACATGCGATCAGTCTTGTGCTACGGCGACTCCAACACGCACGGCCAGATCCCCGGCAGGGGGCCGCTCGAGCGCTATGGTCCGGGTGAACGCTGGCCGGGCATATTGCGTTCTCAGCTGGGCCCTGACTGGTATGTCATCGAGGAGGGGTTGAGCGGCCGCACCACCGTCCACGACGACCCGATCGAGGGCGCCCACAAGAACGGCCGAACCTATCTTCGTCCTTGCCTGCAGAGCCATGCGACGCTCGACCTCGTCATCATCATGCTCGGCACCAACGATCTGAAGATCCGCTTCAACAAGCCGCCGTCGGAAGTGGCGATGGGGATCGGCTGCCTCGTCTACGACATCAAGGAGCTGGCGCCAGGTCCGGGCGGCTCGACGCCCGAGATCATGATCGTGGCGCCACCGCCGATGCAGGACGACGTCAAGGAATGGAAGTCCATATTCGCCGGCGCGCCGGAGAAATCGCGCCTGCTCGCGCTCGAGTTCGAGGTTCTGGCGGACTCGCTCGAACTGCACTTTTTCGATGCCGGCTCGGTGGTGTCGTGCAGCGAGGCGGACGGCTTTCACATCGATGCCGAGGCGCACAGATTGCTGGGCACCGCGCTCGCCCGCGCGGTCGATGCCATCGGCTGGAGCCGCTCGACATGAGCAACCATACCGCCGCCAGGCAACGCGCTCTTACCGACGGGGCGACCTTTGCCTGACATGAGATTCGCACCACCCAATCCCTTGCGCATCGCCGATCGTGCGAGCGGGCTGAATGCATTGAGCGTCCGCAGCTACAACGAGCGGCTGGTGCTGTCCCTGCTGCTTCAGAACGAAGGCATTTCGCGGATGGAAATCGGCGAGAAGACCGGCCTGTCGGCGCAGACGGCTTCAGTCATCGTTCGCTCGCTCGAGCAGGAGGGCCTGGTCTCGCAGGGCGAGGCGCAGCGCGGCCGCGTCGGGCCGCCGACGATCCCGCTTTCACTCAACCCGGAGGGCGCCTATGCGGTTGGCGTCGGCTTCAGCCGGCGCAGGATCGACATCGCGCTCATCGACTTCATCGGCACGGTGCGCTTCCACACGCAGTTGCCGGCGGATGAAGCCAATCCGTTTCCGCAAAGCAGCGATCTGTTCGGCGCGATCGGGCAAGCCATGACCAGCCTGCCGGTCGAGGCGCGCAGCCGGGTTGCCGGCATCGGCCTGGCGGTTCCCGACGATGTCGACACGATGGCTGCAACCCGCAACGGATCGAGCACCTCGCTCAAGGCCTTGCAGGCCGAGATCGAGGAACAGATCAAGCTGCCCGTTTTCGTGCAGAACGACATCACCGCTGCGGCCGGCGGCGAGAGTATGTTCGGCGTCGCAAAGCCGCTCAACGATTATCTGTTCTTCTATCTCGGAGCACGGCTGCAGAGCAGGCTCATCCTCAACCACCAGATCTACAAGGGAAACTCCAGCGCCAGCTTCGATCACGGCCTGATGCGCCTGGAGAGCGAACTGGCCATGCGCGGGCGCCCGTCCGAAATCATCTGGAGCAGCAGCCCTGAGTGGCCCGATCTGGGCGAGGCCTACAGCGCATGGCTGGGCGAGTGTTCCGACCGCCTGAAAGCGTCGATCTCCGCGCTGACCCAGTTTGTCGAGTTCAGGACGGTCGTCCTGTCCAGCTATGCGCCGCAAAAGATTGCCGAGGCCTTGTGCGACGACATCGGCCGGGAATTCCCCGGCATCGAAGCGCTGCCGGCGCGCGTCACCATCAGCCCGAAGGCCGTCGGCGCGGCAAGCCTGCCATTCAGTTCGCGCTTCATGATCCAGTGATCGAGCTGAACCGGGTTGCCGGTCGGCCGATCATGCCCTCTGCAGGTCCATCAATGATTTTCAGGTGACCAGGCGAATCCGCTTGCCAGGACGCCCCACTTAATAGCATGTTAAGTGAACCCTGAGATCGCCATGAAAATCGCTGCGGATCACGCACTCAACGACAATGCCGCGACCAGCGCCGAAGCGCGCCGCTCGACGGTATTGGGCGATCGGATCAAGGCCTATCGCACCACGCGGCGCCTGACGCTGCGCCAGCTCGGCGACATGATCGGCACCACCGCCAGTTTCCTAAGCCAGCTCGAGCGCGGCCTTTCCGGCGCCAACACCAGCACGCTGATGCTGATTGCCAATGCGCTCGGCATCAGCCTCGCCGATCTTTTCGACGAATGCGAAGTGTCGCCGCACGCGGTGCTGACACGCAGCGAGCGGCCGGCGCTGCCGACCAGCGAAGGCTACCGCAAGACGCTGCTGTCGCGCCGGCCGATCCGCGAGATGGAAGTCTATTGCGGCGAGTTCGCCGTCGGCGGCTCGACCGGCGACGTGCCCTACACGCACGGCAACGCGAGCGAGATGTTCCTCGTGCTGCGCGGACGCGTGCAACTGACGCTCGGCGAGGAGAGCTTCACCCTCGAAGAGGGCGATAGCATCGAATATTCGACCTCGACGCCCCACCGGACGATCAATGTCGGCGATACGGTGGCCGAAGTGCTGTGGATCATTGCGCCGCCGACCAGCGGCGCCGTCGACCTCGACCAATATGTAGCCCGGAAAACGCTCGCGCCCGGCCTACCAAAATCAAACAGCGAGCCATCGGAGGGTTAGAAAATGGGAAGCAGATCAAGATTGGCCGGGTTCGTCGGCGCCGCCGCACTGGCCTTGCTTGCGGCCGCCGCTCACGCGCAGAACGCGCCGCCGGCCGGGACCGTGGTGGACGGCTCGCTGAAGGGAAAGACGCTGACCTTCGTCTCCTATGGCGGCATCTACCAGGACGGCCAGGTCGCCGCCCTCAAGGAATTCGTCGACAAGAGCGGCGTCAAGCTTTTGAATGATGGGCCGACCGAAATCGCCAAGCTCCAGGCGCAGGTCGAATCAGGCAATGTGACCTGGGATGTCGTCGATACGGACGATTTTCCGCCCTTCGTGCATTGCGGAAAACTGTTCCAGAAGCTGGATTTGACCAAGCTCGACATCTCGCACATCCCGCCCGGACAGGTCGGCGAGTGCAGCGTGCCGGCGATGAACTACGGCATGGTCCTGATGTACAAGAACGACACGTACAAGGACAATCCGCCGAAGGACTGGAAGGACTTCTTCGACACCGCGAAATTTCCCGGCACCCGCGCCATCGACGGCAGCGGCAGCCCGCTCGGCGGCCTGATCGAACAGGCCATCCTGGCAGACGGCGGCAAGGTCGACGCCATGACGCCGGCCGATATCGACAAGGGCATCGCCAAGATCAAGGCGATCGGTCCCGACACGATCTTCTGGAAGACGGGCGCAGAATCCCAGCAGCTCGCCGAATCCGGCGAGGCCGACATGATCATCATGTGGACCGGCCGCGCCATGACGGCGGTCAAGAACGGCGCTGCCTACACGCCGGTGTGGAAGGACTGGCTGGTCGTCATGGACCAGCTGACCATCCCGGTCGGCGCCAAGGACACCGACGCTTCCTACGCGCTGATCAACGCCTATCTCGGCAAGAAGTCGCAGGAGATCCTGACCGAGCAGACCTCCTACTCGCCGATCAACAACGAGGCACAGCCGAAGGTCGACGCATCCGTCGCCGCCTTTCTGACCAACACGCCGGACCACGCCAAGCTCGGCTATCAGCAGAACATCAAGTTCTGGGTCGCCAACTTCGCCGCCGCGTCCGACAAGTGGACAGCGCTGATGGCCGGCAACTGAGCCGGCTACCGCTGAGGTGACGGCGTGAGCCAGACATCGCATACGCCGACGGCCGGGGGTGATCATCCTCGGCCGCCAGGTGCCGTGCGGGCGCCGCAGCGGCGCCCGCGCCTTGCTGCCTATCCTTCGCTGCTGGCGATGCCCGCCTTGGCTTTGCTCATCGCCGCGATGGGCTATCCCTTGCTGACCGTCACGCTGCGCAGCTTCTCGGACCCATCTTGGGGCTTGCAGAACTATGCCTGGTTCTTTTCCACCCCGGTGAATGTCACCGTCCTGTGGCGCACCTTTTCCATCGCAGCCTGGGTCACCATCGTTTGCGTCATCGCCGCCTACCCCTATGCCTATCTCATGACGGCGGTCGGACCGCGCCTGCGGCTGGTCCTCATCCTGTGCGTTTTGGTGCCGTTCTGGGTCAGCGGCGTGGTGCGCACCCTGGCCTGGGTCATCCTGCTGCAGGATTCCGGCATCATCAATTCGGTCATCAGGCTGCTCGGCTTTGACGGCGTGAAGCTGATCCGCACGCAGACCGGCGTCGTCATCGGCATGGCGCAGGTGCTGCTGCCGTTCATGATCCTGCCGCTCTATTCGGTCATGCGCGGCATCGATCTGCGCCTCGTGCAGGCGGCGCGCAGCCTTGGTGCGCGCCCGGCACGCGCCTTCCTGCAAATCTATCTGCCGCTGTCGCTGCCCGGCGTTTTCGCCGGCGCCATCATCGTCTTCATCCTGTCGCTCGGCTTCTACATCACGCCTGCCCTGCTCGGCGGCCCGCGCAGCACCATGCTGTCGACGCTGGTGCAGAGCCAGGTGCTCAGCCTGCTCAACTGGGGCCGCGGCGGCGCCATGGGCGTCGTGCTGCTGGTCGCGACCTTCGTGCTTCTAGCGCTCGCCGCCCCGCTGATGCGCCAGCGCCACAAGCAGGCGTCCAGATCATGAGACTGGCACCATCCCGCCTTCTGCTCGGTCTGTTCTGCCTGCTGGTCGCCGTCTGGCTGGTGATGCCGACGCTGGTCATCATCCCGATGTCATTCAACGAGAAGAAGTCGCTCGCTTTCCCGCCGTCCGGCTTCTCCTGGCAATGGTACGAGAATTTCTTCACCAACCCCGATTGGCTGTCGAGCTTCTTCAATTCGCTGAGGGTCGCGGGCCTCGTCGCCGTCGCCGCCACGCTGATCGGCACGCTGGCGTCGCTCGGCCTCAGCCGCATGAAACATTCCGGCGCCGGCCTGCTGCGCGCCATCCTGATCACGCCGATGATCGTGCCCGGCGTGGTGCTGGCCATCGGCATCTACGCCGTCTATCTCGACTACCAGCTCGTCGGCACCACCACCGGCTTCGTCATCGCACATACGATGCTGGCGATCCCCTTCGTCATCATCGCCGTGTCGGCAAGCCTCGAAGTCTTCGACGCGCGGCTGGAGACGGCGGCGGCAAGTCTCGGCGCCAACCGCTTCACCACATTCCGCACCGTGACCTTGCCGCTGATCGCGCCCGGCATCCTGTCCGGGCTTTTGTTTGCCTTCGTCACCTCCTTCGATGAGATCATCGTCGCGCTGTTCATCACCAGTCCCTACCTGAAGACCTTGCCGGTGCAGATCTTCACCAGCATCACCCGCGACGCCGATCCGACGGTGACGGCCGTCGGAACCATCATCTTCATTGCCACGACGCTGATCATCAGCGCCGGGCTGATCATCAGCTCGAAATCGACGAGGAGTTGAGATGACTGCGAGGAAACGCGGCGCGGCCATCGACATCAAGTGCGCAACCAAGCGCTACGGCAATTTCACCGCACTCGACGATGTCAGCCTGCATATCGAGCCGGGCGAGTTCATGACGCTGCTCGGCCCCAGCGGCTCGGGCAAGACCACGACGCTCAACGTCGTCGCGGGCTTCACCGACCTCACCTCCGGCGACCTCGCCGTTGGCGGCAAAAGCATCGTCGCCCTGCCGGCGCACAAGCGCAACATCGGCGTTGTCTTCCAGCACTACGCGCTGTTTCCGCATATGACGGTCGGCAAGAACGTCGCCTATCCCCTCACCTTGCGCGGCATGGACAAGCAGGCGCGCGACCGTCTCGTCGTGCGCGCGCTGGACATGGTCAAGATGGCCGACTTCGCGCATCGCTATCCCTCCGAACTTTCCGGCGGCCAGCAGCAGCGCGTGGCGCTGGCGCGCGCCATCGTCTTCGATCCGCCGCTGCTGTTGATGGACGAACCGCTCGGCGCGCTCGACAAGAAACTGCGCGAATGGCTGCAGCTGGAGATCAAGCGCATCCACCGCGAACTCGGCACCACCTTCGTCTATGTGACGCACGACCAAGAAGAAGCGCTGGTCCTGTCCGACCGCATCGCCGTCTTCAATCAGGGCCGCATCGAACAGGTCGGAACCGGCCGCCAGCTCTACGACGAGCCGACGACCCTGTTCGTGGCCAAGTTCATCGGCGAATCGACCAGTTTGCGTGGCACCGCCCTGACGTCCGGAAACGAAACCAGCCTGACGATCGCCGGCCAGAAGATCGTGGCCAACGGCAAGCTCGCCAGCGGCAGCAAACCGGTGGTCCTGCTGCGGCCGGAGAAGCTTTCGCTTGCCGGCACCAACACGCCTCCCGCCGCCGGGCAGAACAGCCTCACCGGTCAAGTCAGCGAGGCGATCTATCTGGGCTCCGGCTCGAAATACCAGGTGACGTTGCGCGACGGCTCGGTCGCCATCGTACGCGCGTCGCTGGAAGCCACACCGTTCTCGATTGGTGACACGGTCGATCTGCGCTGGTCGGTCGTCGATGCAAAACTTCTTGCCGACGACGACCGCGCCGACATGACGATGACCTGATCGCTCTTTCCCCGCAGGATTTTTAGACATGGACGCCAAAGTCAACGGCAACGTCTCGTTCTGGTATGCCGACATCGGCCTGCCGCCCTATCGCGCGCCGCTTCCGGGCGATCTCGAAGCCGATGTCTGCATCGTCGGCGCCGGCTACACCGGCCTGTGGACGGCTTATTACCTGAAGAAGGCCGATCCATCGATCCGCATCGCCATCGTCGAGCGGGAGTTCGCCGGCTTCGGCGCGTCGGGCCGCAATGGCGGCTGGCTGTCCGGCGGCTTCAGCTGGTCGCGCGAGAAATATCTGCAGACCTCGACGCGCGGCGCTGTCATCGACATGGAAACGGCCATGCATGGCACGGTCGACGAAGTGATCAAGGTGACCGAAGCCGAAGGCATCGATGCCGACATCCGCCGCGTCGACAATCTGACGGTGGCGACCAACCCGCCGCAGCTCGAACGGATCAACGCCGCCTATGCCGATGCGATCGGCTGGAGCGTGCCGAGCGAGCGTGTCAGCCTGATCGGCCAGGCAGAGGCCAAGGCCCGCATCAACATCAGGAATGTGCTTGGCGGTTATATCCACCACGGCACCGCGCGTGTGCAGCCGGCCAAGCTGGTGCGCGGCCTGTCCGAAGCCGTCGAGCGGCTCGGTGTGCCGATCTACGAGCAGACCACCGTGACCGGCATCGAGAAGGGCAAGGTCACGACGAACCGCGGCACCGTGCGCGCGCCGATCATCATCCGTGCCACGGAAGGGTTCACGGCCGGCATACCAGGCAATGAACGGCTCTGGCTGCCGCTCAACAGCGCACAGATCATCACCGAGCCGCTGCCGCAATCACTGTGGGACGAGATCGGCTGGGAGGGCCATGAGCTTCTGGGCGACTCCGCGCACGCCTATTGCTATGCGCAGCGCACCAGGGAAGGCCGCATCACCATGGGCGGACGCGGCGTACCCTATCGTTACGGCTCGCAAACGGATGTGCGCGGCCAAACGCAGCAGGCCACGATCGAAAGCCTGCACGCGATCCTCACCCGGCTGCTGCCGCAGACAGCCAGGCTTCGCATCGACCACGCCTGGTGCGGCGTGCTGGGCGTGCCGCGCGACTGGTGCACGACGGCAGGGCTCGATCTTGAAACCGGCATCGGCTGGGCCGGCGGCTATGTCGGGCTCGGCGTCTCGAGTTCCAACCTTTCAGGCCGAACGCTGCGCGATCTCATCCTGCGCCGCGACACCGAATTGACCCGCCTGCCCTGGGTCAACCGAAAGGTCAGCAAATGGGAGCCAGAGCCGATGCGCTGGCTCGGCGTCCACTCGATGTATCAGCTCTATCGCGTCGCCGACGAGCGCGAGGAAGCCGGCCTCCAGCACACGTCGAAACTGGCCGCAATCGCCGACCGCATCACAGGACATTGAGAGACTGCCATGACCGACTTCCAGACCTTCGCCCACCTCGCCTCCATCGACCTCGGCGAGCCTGAGCCCAAGCCGACCTCGATCAGCGGCGATCAGTTCGAAGCCTCGACGACGCTGTGGACCTCGCCGGATGGCGCACTGGAAGTCGGCGTCTGGGAGTGCACGCCGGGCCGCTTCACGGCCTCGCGCGAGACCAATTCCGAAACCTGCCACATCGTGTCAGGCCGGGTCTCGCTGCATGGTCCCGATGGCCGCAGCGAGGACGTTGGTCCGGGCGAAATGCTGGTGCTGCCGAAAGGCTGGAAAGGCGAATGGACGATCCACGAGAAGACGCGGAAGCTCTACATCCTGCACTTCGAAGCGTGAGCCGGCTGGAACAGCCGCTACTCGTCGTCTGAACGATCACCCCCGGTAACGATCGGCTTGCCTTCTATCACACGCCGCAAGGCGTCGTTGATGCGGTCCTGCCAGCCGGGTCCATCCTCCTGGAAATGGTCCAGCACGGCGCGGTCGATTCGGATCGAAACAAGCTCCCTGACGCCTGGAGCGGCCGTGGGCTCTCGGACCGGGGCAGCCGGCTTCTTCACCGGCTTGAAAGCCGCCTCGGCGGCCGCCATCGGATTTGTCGGTCGGCGCGGGGGATTTGCCATTGGATGACCCTGACTGAGGATGATTCGTGCGCGACGTAGCACGCCTGAGCCACCATAGCCCAACCAGCACCGTCGCGCAGGCCCCTTTGGTCAGGACGATCACTCGGCTGCCTGGAGGCTCTGTGCGTCGATGATGACCCTGATCTCGGCGCGGCAGGAGCCGCAATTCGTGCCGGCATTCAGGGCCGCGCCGATTGCCGCGACGCTGCCGCAGCCGCGGCGTACCGCTTCCGTGATCTGGTTGGCGCCAACGCCGAAGCAGGAGCAGACGATGGCGCCGCGATCGACGTCGATCCCGCCCGGCCGCCCGGCCACGATCGCCAGCCTGCTGCGCCGATCAACATGATCGGCGCTCAGTTGTTCCGCCGCCCAGCCGCGCGACACGGCGACCGGGCCGGGCGCGACGAACAAGGCGCCTGACAGTTGGTCGTCGTCGAAGGCGGCGATGCGGTGCTGGCCGACGTCGCGGTCGTGATAAGCTGATATTTCGGCACCCAATGACGTACCGAACAGCGACCCGGCAAAGCCTGCCCAGTCGATGTCGTCATCGGCAAAGGCAAGCTCGACCCGCCAGCCGCCCTTGCACTTGGCCACGGCCCAGTAGGGCGCAGTATTAGGCTCCGGCCGCTGCCGAGCCACCGCAAAGCCAAAGGCCTTTGCCGCGAATTTCTCGATGCGGACGGCGACATGTTTCAGCGCCGGCTGACCGGAAATGGGATCGGTCAGCGGCGCGGTCAGCGTGTCGAGCCGGCCCTTTGCCGAGAACTGATCGGTCCAGTGCATCGGCGCAAACAGGCTGCCCTGGCGCTGGCGCGCCGTCACCAGCGCGCGCACCAGCACATCACCGCGCGGGCTGGAAACGCGCGCTATGTCGGCGTCACCGATGCCGAAGCGCTGCGCATCCGCCGGGTGGATTTCGACGAAGGGCTCGGCGATGTGCTGCGAAAGCCGCGGGCTTTTCCCCGTCCGCGTCATGGTGTGCCAATGGTCGCGGATGCGGCCGGTGTTGAGGATCAGCGGATAATCGGGGCTGGTGCGGATTTCCGTGGTGGGACGGATGGCGATGAAGCGCGCCTTGCGGTCGGGTGTGAAGAAGTTGCCGTTGGCGAAGAAGCGAGCCTGGAGCCCAGTCGTGCCGACCCCTTCTGGCCAACCTCCAGCTTGAGCGCCCCCCTCTCGCCTGCCGGCCATCTCCCCCTCAAGGGGGGAGATTGGCAGCTTTGCCGACTGCTTTCGCTTTGCGACGTTGTGAATTGGCGAAGACGGCCATGACAGCCGATCTCCCCCCTTGAGGGGGAGATGGCCGGCAGGCCAGAGGGGGGCGCCTTGGCTCGGCGCTGGCCATTGGAACGGCTCAAGCGCCTCATATCCCTCCGCATCAACCCCGGCATAAGCCCCGATGTCGAAATCCCGCGCACCATCATTCTCGAAACCCGACAGCGCGGCATGCTCGGCAAACACCTCCGCCGGCGACGCGTAGGAAAACGCCTCACCAAACCCCATCCGTTTGCCCAACTCGGCAATAATCCGCCAGTCAGGCAGCGCATCTCCGGGCACGCGCAAAAAAGCGCGCTGGCGCGACACACGGCGTTCGGAATTGGTGACGGTGCCATCCTTCTCGCCCCAGGCGGCGGCGGGCAGCCGGACATGGGCGTGGCGGACGGTATCGGTCCGGGCCAGCACGTCCGACACCACCACGAACGGGCACGCCTTGATCGCCGCTTCGACGGCATCGGCGTCCGGCATCGAATCGACCGGGTTGGTGGCCATGATCCACAGCGCTTTGATGTGCCCGTCGGCAACCGCCTTGAACATCTCGACTGCCTTCAGGCCGGGCTTTCCGGCAACGGCCGGCGCGTTCCAGAAGCGCTGCACGCGGTCGCGATGATCGGGGTTTTCGATCTCCATATGGGCAGCCAGCATGTTGGCCATGCCGCCGACCTCGCGCCCGCCCATGGCGTTGGGCTGGCCGGTCACCGAAAACGGCCCTGCCCCTGGCTTGCCGATGCGGCCGGTGGCCAAATGGCAGTTGATGATGGCATTGACCTTGTCGGTGCCCGAAGACGACTGGTTCACCCCTTGGCTGTAGACGGTCACGGTCTTGGAGGTCGCCGCGAACAGGCTGTAGAACCGGTCAAGCTCGTCCTCGCTCAGGCCCGTGGCAGCGGCGACGCCAGCCAGGTCCAGCGCGGAGGCGGCGAAAAGCGCTTGCCCGAAGCCCGTCGTGTGCGTCGTGATATAGGTGCGGTCGAGCGCATTGTGCTGGCCGAGGTAGGCGAGCAGCCCGGTGAACAAAGCGATGTCGCCATCCGGCGCGATCGCCAGATGCATATCGGCAATGTCAGCGGTCATGGTGCGACGCGGGTCGACCAGCACGATCTTCATCTCCGGCCGCTTTTCCCGGGCAGCCGCGATGCGCTGGTAGAGCACCGGATGGCACCAGGCGAGATTGGAGCCGACCAGCACGATCAGGTCGGCAAGCTCCAGATCGTCATAGGTTCCGGGCACGGTGTCGGAGCCGAAAGCGCGGCGGTGGCCGGCGACCGAAGAGGCCATGCACAGGCGCGAATTGGTGTCGATATTGGCGGAGCCGACAAAGCCCTTCATCAGCTTGTTGGCGACGTAGTAGTCCTCGGTCAGCAACTGGCCGGAGACATAGAAGGCGACCGCATCGGGCCCGTGCTCGGCAATGGTTTGCGAGAAGGTCGAGGCGACGAGGTCGAGCGCCTCGTCCCAGCCGGCGCGGCGGCCGTGGATCTCTGGATGAAGCAGCCTGCCGTCGAGATCGATGGTCTCGGCCAGTGCCGAGCCCTTGGAGCAGAGCCGGCCGAAATTGGCCGGGTGGTCGGGGTCGCCGCGCACGGACACTTGCCCGTCCGCGGCGACCTTCGCCAGCACGCCGCAGCCCACCCCGCAATAGGGGCAGGTGGTCCTCACCTCGCGCGCTTCATCGATCTCCATGGGGTCAGGCCGCGCGGCTGACCAGCGCTTCCAGCGCAATGAACAGATGCTCGCCTTCGATCCGCACCGGAATGGTGCGCACCGCGCCCTCGTCGGCGCCGAGCGCCTTGCCCGTTTCCAGCGAAATCACCCAATTGTGCAAGGGACAGGTCACCGCCGCGCCGTGCACGA
Organism: Mesorhizobium sp. Primo-A; assembly: GCF_003997175.1. Lineage (NCBI taxonomy): Bacteria > Pseudomonadati > Pseudomonadota > Alphaproteobacteria > Hyphomicrobiales > Phyllobacteriaceae > Mesorhizobium > Mesorhizobium sp. Primo-A. Next base: position 189,747 of record NZ_RZTG01000011.1, on the reverse strand, counting down.
TGCCCTGGCTGAGCGGTCCGCCTCTGTGCGGGCAATGGTCGTCGATGGCGTAGACCTGATCGTCCTGGGTGCGGAAGACCGCGATTTTTCCTTCCGGCGTGGCGACGCAGCGCGCGCCGCGGCGAGGGATGTCGGAGAGAGAGCCTATCGATATCCAGTTCATGACGCTCACTCCGCCGCCTGCGCAAAACCGACCGAAGCCATTGGCCGGAATTCGTGCTTGTCCTTGCCGGAAACGCGTTCCGACCACGGGTCGACCTGGGCGAATTTCTGGCTGAAGACGAAGCGCTCGTAATAGGCCTTGCGCTTGTCGCCATCGTCCATGATCTGGCGCTTGATCTCGGGGATGCCGATGCGCTTGGCCCATTTGTAGATGCGCTCGAGGTAGCGGCCCTGCTCGCGGTACATCTGCGTCAGCGCCACGATATGCTCCAGCGCCTCGTCCTCGGTTCTGACCAGGCCGAGTACTTCGGTGCCCTTGATGTCGAGGCCGGCCGCGCCGGCAAAATGGATCTCGTAACCGGAGTCGACGCAGATCACGCCGACATCCTTGCAGGTCGCCTCGGCGCAATTCCTGGGGCAACCCGACACCGCCATCTTGACCTTGGCCGGCGTCCACGAGCCCCACATGAATTTTTCGATGCGGATGCCGAGGCCCGTCGAATCCTGCGTGCCGAAGCGGCACCAGTCCGAGCCGACGCAGGTCTTCACCGTGCGCAACCCCTTGGCATAGGCGTGGCCGGAGACGAAGCCGGCCTGGCCGAGATCGGCCCACACCGCCGGCAGGTCTTCCTTGCGGATGCCGAGCATGTCGATGCGCTGGCCGCCGGTGACCTTGACCATCGGGATTTCAAACTTGTCGACAACGTCGGCGATGGCGCGCAGTTCAGCGGCATTGGTCACCCCGCCCCACATGCGCGGCACCACCGAATAGGTGCCATCCTTCTGGATGTTGGCGTGGACGCGCTCGTTGATGAAGCGCGACTGGTAGTCGTCGGCGTAGTCGTCCGGCCAGTCGCAGACGAGATAGTAATTGAGCGCCGGCCGGCATTTGGCGCAGCCGCAGGAGGTCGTCCATTCCAGTTCCTGCATGACGGCGGGAATGGTCTTCAGGCGCTTGGCGATGATCAGCCGGCGGACCTCGTCATGACCGAGCGTCGTGCAGCCGCACATCGGCTGCACCGCCGCTGGATTGTATTTGTCGCCGATGGTCAGCACCATCAGCTTCTCGACCAGCCCGGTGCAGGAGCCGCAGGAGGCCGACGCCTTGGTGTGGGCGCGCACGTCGTCGAGCGAGGTCAGGCCCTTGGCCGTGATCGCGCCGGTGATCTTCCCCTTGCAAACGCCGTTGCAGCCGCAGATCTCCGCATCATCCGGCAAGGCTGCAACGGCCGCCATAGGGTCCAGCGGGGCACCCCCCTGGTAGGACTGGCCGAAGATGAGCGTATCGCGCATCTCCGATATGTCGGTCTGCTTTTTCTTGAGATCGTTGAACCAGGCGCCGTCCGCCGTCTCGCCATAGAGCACGGTGCCGATGATGCGGTCGTCCTTCAGCACAAGCCGCTTGTAGACGCCGGCCGCCGCATCGCGCAGCACGATCTCCTGGCGGTCCTCGCCCTCGGCGAAGTCGCCGAGCGAGAACAGGTCGATGCCGGTGACCTTGAGCTTGGTCGGCGTGTCCATATGGACGAAGGCCGCCGCTTCGTTGCCGGCAAGCTGGCTGGCTGTGACGCGCGCCATCTCGTAGAGCGGCGCGACGAGGCCATAGACCTGGCCGTTGACCTCGGCACATTCGCCGAGCGCGTAGATGTCGGGATCGTTGCTGCGCATGCCGGCATCGACGACGATGCCCCTGTTAACGGCGATGCCGGCCTGTTTGGCCAGCGCCGAATTCGGCCTGATGCCGACGGCCATCACCACAAGCGTTGCTGGGATAATGGTGCCGTCAGCAAGTTCCACCTGTCCGACCTTGCCGTTGCCGGTGATAGCCTGTGTGTTGGCCTTGGTGATGACCTTGATGCCGCGCTGCTCCACCGCACGCTGCAAGAGATAGCCGGCGGCCGGATCGAGCTGGCGCTCCATCAAGGTCGGCATGACATGCAGCACGGTGACGTCCATGCCTTGCGCGTTGAGGCCCGCCGCCGCCTCCAGACCCAGCAGGCCGCCGCCGATGACCACCGCCTTGGCCCGCGACTGGGCAGCGAGCATCATCGCCTGCACGTCGTCGAGATCGCGATAGGTCAGCACGCCCGGCAGGTCATGGCCCGGAACCGGAATGATGAACGGTACCGAGCCGGTGGCGATGACGAGCTTGTCGTAGGGCTCGGTGACGCCGTGATCCGAGGTGACGGTCTTCGCCGTCCGGTCGATGGCAACGATCTTGTGGCCCTTGTAGAGGGTGATGTTGTTGGCGATGTACCAGCCGTCGCCATGGATGATGATCTCCTCATAGGCCTTCTCGCCCGACAGCACCGGCGACAGCATGATGCGGTCGTAATTGACGCGCGGCTCGGCGTTGAAGATGGTGACGGTGTAGCGGCCCGGAGCCTGTTCCAGCAGGTGCTCCAGCATGCGCCCGGGGGCCATGCCATTGCCGATGATGACAAGTCTTTCGCTCATGGTGCTACTCCGCGGCTTCGACGAAGCGGTGGCGTTCGTAGAGGAACTTCAGAACCGCCTCGCGGCAGCGCAGGAAGGTCCGGTCGGAAGAGAGTTCGACGCGCCGGCGCGGCCGCGCCAGCGGCACGGCAAGCACTTCGCCGATGGTCGCCGCCGGACCGTTGGTCATCATGACGATGCGGTCGGAGAGCAGCACCGCCTCGTCGACGTCATGGGTGATCATGATCGTCGTCGAGCCGAGCCTGGAATGGATGTCCATCACCGCGTCCTGCAGATGGGCCCGCGTCAGCGCATCGAGCGCGCCGAACGGCTCGTCGAGCAGCAGGATCTTCGGCTCCATCGCCAGCGCCCGGGCGATGCCGACGCGCTGCTTCATGCCCCCGGAGATTTCCGCCGGGCGCTTGTCCTTGGCATGCGCCATCTGCACGAGGTCGAGATTGCGCATGATCCAGTCATGCCGCTCGACTTTGCTCTTCGAACGGCCGAAGACCTTCGACACCGCCAGGTTGATGTTTTCGTAGACGGTCAGCCACGGCAGCAGCGAGTGGTTCTGGAACACCACGGCGCGTTCCGGTCCAGGGCTGTCGACCTCCTTGTCCTCGAGCAGCACGGCGCCGGCCGACACCTTGGTCAGCCCGGCGATCAGATTGAGCAGGGTCGACTTGCCGCAGCCGGAATGGCCGATGATGGAGACGAATTCGCCCTTGTCGATGGTCAGCCTGATGTCCTTCAACACCTCGCTGACCTGGGCACCACGCGTGAAGGATTTGTCGATATGGTCGAGCTTCAGATAGGCCGTCATCGCCCCTCTCCTCACTTTGCCGTTGTGCCGCGGGTGACGAAGGCGCCGACCGCCGCGACCAGCCGGTCGAGGCAGAAGCCGGTGACGCCGATATAGGCGAGCGCGACGATGATGTCGGGCAGCCGCGACGAGTTCCACGCATCCCAGATGAAGAAGCCGATGCCGACGCCGCCAGTCAGCATTTCAGCGGCGACGATGGCGAGCCAGGACAGGCCGATGCCGATCCTCAAGCCGGTGAAGATGTAAGGCGCGGCGGCCGGCACCATGATCTTGACGAAGAATTCGAACTGGTTGAGCCGCAGGATGCGCGAGACGTTGCGGTAGTCCTCGGGAATGTTGCGCACGCCGACCGCGGTGTTGATGATGATTGGCCAGATCGAGGTGATGAAGATGACGAAGATCGCCGACGGGCTGGAATCACGGAACGCCGCCAGCGACAGCGGCAGCCAGGCCAGCGGCGGCACCGTGCGCAGGATCTGGAACACCGGGTCGAGGCCGCGCATCGCCCAGATCGACTGGCCGACCAGCGCACCGAGCGCGACGCCGACGACCGCCGCCAGGCCGAAGCCGACGGCGACGCGCTGCAGCGAGATCAGCACGCGCCAGGCCAGACCTATATCCTGCGGGCCATTGTCGAAGAACGGATGCGCTATCAGGTCGTAGGCCTCGTTCCACACCTGGGTCGGCGGCGGCAGGCTCGATGTCGGCGACGAACAGGCGATCTGCCAGACGACCAGCATCAGCGCGATGACGATGATGGGCGGCACCAGCGCGCTCGCCAGTTTGCCGGCGATGGCGAGCGGCTCGAAGCGGCGCCGTGCCTTGGCAGTGAAGGCGATGACCTCCGCCGGCTTGGCGGGAAAGGCCTTCACCTTGGTGTCCTCGATAGTCTGGATCGACATGTCTGGGGAAAACTCCTTGGGGGCAGGTAGTGATCGCAAGCGGCGCATGCGCGCCGCTTGCGATCAGGCTACGCCGATGCCTTGATCTTCAGGCTGTCGAGATAGGCGGACGGGTTGGCCGGATCGAAAATCTTGCCGTCGAAAAAGGTCTCGACGCCGCGCGACGACGACGCCGGAACGTCGGCTGCCGCGACGCCGAGATCCTTGGCCGCCTCGCGCCACAGATCCTCGCGGTTGACCTGGTCGACCAGCGCGTTGATGTCGGTGGTCGGCGCGAACTTGCCCCAGCGGATGTTCTCGGCAAGGAACCACGCATCATGGCTCTTGAACGGATAAGAGACGCCGCCCTTCCAGAACTTCATGGAGAGATCGGTGCCGTTGGCGACGCGGCCATTGCCATAGTTGATGTCGCCCTTGAGGCGGCCGATGATGTCGGCGACGGGCACGTTCATCCATTGCCGCTTGCCGATGATAGCGGCCATCTCGTCCTTGTTCTAGGTGGCCTCGCACCATTGCTGGGCTTCCATGACGGCCATCAGGATCGCCTTGGTGGCGTTCGGATATTTCTCGATGAATTCGGCGCGCAGGCCGAGCGCCTTTTCGGGATGGCCCTTCCACAATTCGCCTGTCGTGGCGGCGGTGAAGCCCACGCCCTGGTGGACGAGTTGCTCGTTCCACGGCTCGCCGACGCAGAACACGTCCATATTGCCGACCTTCATGTTGGCCACCATCTGCGGCGGCGGCACGACGATGGTCGAGACGTCCTTGTCGGGATCGATGCCGCCGGCGGCCAGCCAATAGCGCAGCCACAGATCATGCGTACCGCCCGGGAAGGTCATGGCGGCCTTGATTTCCTTGCCGGTCGCCTTCTTGGCAGCGAAGGCGTCTTTCAGCTTCGAGGCGTCGAGGCCGACACCGGTGCCGGCATATTCCTGGGCGACCGAAATGCCCTGGCAGTCGTAGTTGAGCCGAGCCACGATCGCCATCGGCATCGGCTGGTTGTTCTGCGTCACCTTGCCGGTGTGCATGAGGTAAGGCAGCGGTGTCAGGATATGAGCGCCGTCGATGCCGTTGGCCGCGCCGCCGAGCATCAGATTGTCGCGTGTCGCACCCCAGGAGGCCTGCTTGAGCACCTCGACATCGGGCATGCCGAACTTGGCGAACAGCCCCTTCTCCTTGGCGATCATCAGCGGGGCCGCATCGGTGAGGGCAATGAAGCCGAGCTTGGCGCCGGTGACCTCCGGAGTGGCGGTCGCGGCATAGGCGCCGGAAGGGAAGAGCTTGCGGGCCGCCACGAACAGGCCGGCCGTCATCGCGCTGCTGACCAGAAAATCGCGGCGCGTCATGTCCTTGAGGGTCGTTCCAGTCCTGATCCGTTTCGTCATCGTCGTCTCCGGTTGGGCGCGGCTTGAGATCCGCGTCGTCGATTGCGTGTTGATCAAAACAAAAAAGCCGCCAGCCAGGTCTTCGCGTCCGGGTGACCGGGAGCGCGCATGAACCTGAGCGGCAGCTTTGCCTGTGGCGCCCGCCATTGGACGCCTGTTCCGTGACCCGCAAAGGGCCTGTCTATTTCAAAGCAGGAACCGTGCCAGTTTTGAGAGAGGTGAAAAAGGCCAATGAAATCCGCAGCCTGCGCTGATCGCCGGCGCACTGAACCCTATGGCCGGAAGGCCAAAGATTGTTCATTAGGGCAATCGCGCGCACAATTTTTGTGCAATGCACAAGGATGGCGCGGAAATGATCAGGCCTGAATCTCGGCAGATTTCTGGCCGGTAATGTACGCATCGATCTCGTCAGGATCGAAGATCTGACCGTCGAAGAAACCGTCAGGACCGAGCACAAGGCCGGCGCCTGTCGCGCCGACCGCGGTGGCAATTTGGAGCGCACCCTCGACTTTCGAATTGGCGCCGGGAAGCGCGACGCCGAGCGGCTTCAGCGCCGAACGGTAGAGGTCGGGACGGTAGCAATCGCGGGCGATGGCAAGGCTTTCAGGCGTGTGCGCCACGTGCCCCCAGCGCACCATCTGCGTGTAGAACCACAGCGCATGGCTCTTCCACGGAAAGTTCGCCGCCTTGTCGAAGGGGAGGAAGAAGTCGTCGATGGTCCGCTCCGCACCGCCGCCCAGTTGGAGATGGCCGGTCAGGATCGGCATCTGCACGGTCGGCGGCAGGCCGAGGAAGCCGGCCTGCGCCATCACCCCGGCCAGTTCGCCATGGTTGGCCGGATCCTGGCACCAGCGCGCCGAGTGATGCAGCGCGCGCAGCAGCGCCGCCAAGGCCTCGGGGTTTTCATCTGCCCAAGCCTTGCGCACGCCGATCACCTTCTCCGGGCTGTTGCGCCATATCCGCGCCTTGACGGTGACGATGTGGCCGGTGCCGGCGGCCACCGTAGCGCTGTTCCAGGGTTCGCCGACGCAGTAGCCGTCGATGCGGCCGGCGGCCAGCGCATCGGCCATGAAGGGCGGCGGCACGATGACGATCTCAATCTCTTGGCTCGGATCGATGCCGCAGGCGGCGAGCCAGTAGCGCAATTCGTAATTGTGCCCGGAATGCGGATGCACCACGGCAAAGCGCAGCGGATCGCCACCGGCCGCAGCGCGCTCGCGAATGAGCGCGCCAAGTGCGGCACCGGCGCGCGCCGGGTCTAGGTCGGCCTCGGCGCCGTGTGCCGCCATACCGGCCCAAACGGCATTGGAGATGGTGACGCAATTGCCGCCGAGGCCGAGCGAGAACGGCACGATGGTTTCCGAGGCCAGCGGCGTCAGCCCGAGATTGCAGGCGAGCGGCATCGGTCCCAGCATATGCGCGAGATGGAAGTGGCCGATGGCGATGCGGTCGCGGATGTTGGCCCAGGATGTCTCGCGGTGCAGCTTCAGATCGATGCCTTCTTGCGCGGCGAAGCCAAGCTCGCCGGCCGCGACCAGCACGGCGCTGTCGAAAAGCGGCATGAAGCCGGCGGTGATCTGGTGCTCGGCAGTCATGCTCATTCGTCCTCCGCCGGTCCCAGCAGCCCCGCGGCAGTCACCAGGCTTTGGGCGATGTCGCCGATCTTGCGGTTCTGGTTCATCGCCGTCTTGCGCAGCAGCGTGTAGGCCGCCTCTTCGGAGAGGCCGCGCGATTTCATCAGGATGCCCTTGGCACGGTCGATCACCTTGCGGCTCTCGAGCTCGCCGCGAACCTCTTCCAGTTCGCGTGCCATGCGCGAAAAGGCGTTGAAGCGGCTGACCGCCATGTCGAGGATCGGCTTGACGCGCTCTTGCCGCAGACCGTCGACGACATAGGCCGAAACGCCGGCATCGACCGCCGCCTCGATCGAGGCCTGGTCGGAGCGGTCGACGAACATGGCGATCGGCCGTTTTACGGCACGCGACAGCTGGAACATGTTTTCCAGCATGTCGCGATTCGGGTTTTCGAGATCGATGACGATGACATCGGGCTCGATCTCGGCGATCCGCCGCGCAATGCCGGTCACATCATGGATGACGGTGACCCGCTCATGGCCGGCCTCGCGCAAACCCGCCTCGATGATCGCGGCGCGGATGCGGTTTTCATCGATCACCAGGACGGCGAGTGCGGTTCGAACCATGCCTGCATTGTGACTAAGCGAGGGAATTGTGCAATGCGGTATCGAGAGAGAGCGGTGCTCGCTACGCCTTGGCAGGCCTATAGAGGTGGACGCTGGAAATGGATAGCTGTGATTTTGGCGGCAGTAGGACCGACTGCGGCTAACGCATTCACTACGTCAATCGGTTTGAGACGACCGGAACAGCAACTGGAACCAAGGCAGAGATCAAGCAGCCTATGGCGCTGATCGCGTTGAGATTACAACGGCGGCAACGGCACCAGATCTGAGGACGAAAAATGATCGACAAGAAATCTGAGACTGAAGCTGAAAAAGAGATCTGTGAAGTCGTGGGCCGAATCGTACTCATGGCTTCACTCTTAGACAATCAGTTAAATGCCGTCTTGGTGGCAGCTCTATCTCTTGGCGGGAAGGCGCTGACACTCGCGGTTGTCGCTGCCCTGGACCCGGCCCGAAAAGTTGAAATCCTGAAGGCATTTGTCACGCAGATATCCAACGACGAATGGAAGAAGCCAGTCCTGCGTTACGCAGACGGCGTTGAAAAAGTAAACCGGGCTCGGAACCTCGCCGCCCACAGTATGGTTATCGACAGCGGTGGAGAACATGTTCTAGCGACCAATAGCGTTGCGAAATTATTGAAGGCTACTGATCGTAAAAGCCGAGCGATCAAACGTGTGCCGCTCAACACGCTGAGCAATGCTTCAGATCTCGCGCTGAAAGTCTATAAAGAGGGTGAGAGCGTTATCGCCAATTTTGGTCGAGTTGAGTTGGAGAGAAATCGACGGGGAGCAGCGGCGCAACGCTAGATCATTCGGAATCCAATTGTCTGCGGCTTCGTTGGATGCCAATCAGCCGATCATGAAAAGAGTCGCACTACCGATATCCTAGATCGGCCGAGGCTTATGTGCGTCGCGCCGACCGCTAAATAATCATGCCGGGAAATGAGCTTCTTTGATGAGTTGGAATATTCTCGCTGCGCTTCCGAACATCGTCGTCACAGACCCGATTGAGGGAGAACAATTCTCCATGATCGGCAGCGATGACGCGCGCCTGTCCGATAATTTTGCCCTGCAGCCAAATCTAAAAGCATTCTTCCGAAGGTTTACAAACAGCCACGGAGTGAGGATTACGCCCGCAGCGCTCGTTGCGAGATCTGATACGCCCGCCGAGTTTCTCAACAGCGAAGCTGTCTCGGGTTTTCGAGATGCCGTTGCCGCGTCCATCATCCCATTTGCACGCGCTGCGGCCATAACTCATCGCAATTATTCCCGACCGATGTACTCTGACTCTTTCGATCTTTATCCTTGGATGGTCGATCGGAATGGCGAGCACCTCATCGCGAACACTCCGGCCGTAAGCGCACTTCATCAGATCAAAGGATTTAGGGGGCTTTCCTCGCCAGGACTTTCGGTCGTCCAGATTCGCGATTGGGACATTGATGAAGCGTTACTAAAAGTTTTGCTAGACTGGTGGAGGAAGAGATTTTCCGGCGGAACGCCACACTGGGAACAACTTGCGCTATTTCGCTCTCTGAACGCTGCTAATGCCGCAATGCAAATGCCGCAAAGCGCGGGCGCCACGATATATGACTGGGGCCGATCCCTGTCGCTTTGGATAAGCGCATTTGAGATACTCGTGCACCCTGGCCCTGGCGGTGAAGCCAACCGCGCGAAAGTATTTGCATTGATTGAACGCGGTGAATGGGAGCGTGAAGCAGTTCGCGAAAAAGTCCATGATGTGCGGTTGAGCAAAAAGAGCGTCGTAAGAAAAGCATTTCCCAGCTATCTGTATGCTCTCGCTTACCAAGCGAGAAACAATTTTCTCCATGGCGAGCCAGTTGGACGGGAGCACTTGGTTTTACCTTCCGGTCAGCCCGTTGGGTTTTTGGTCTCGGCGCTTTATCGAAACGCAATTGCGACATTTGTAGATCTGACAGCTACCGTAAGCATCGACGGAAAGGCGTCTGTTGGAGCAATCGCACAGGCAATATCTGAAATGTCCGACCGTCGAAGAGTTCCGCGCACTGTAGAAGATGCCTTCATTAAGGCCATGGCTCCTAAGCCGGAAACCGAAGACGACGATGAGTAGCGACAACAGCCATTCCCGCAGCTATGCACTTTAAAAGAACCTGCTGGTCGAGCACTGCAGCGGCGCTGAAATCCGCCCTTCACGCGATGACCCTGTCGCCTGCAGCGAACCGCAGGCGCCCTATTCCGCGGCCAACGCCGTGACCTCGCGGCGGAAGGGCAGTGCGTCGCCGATATCGGCTTCATCCAGCTCGCGCGCGAAGCGGTGACCGGCATAGGTTGCCCAGGCGATCGGACCCGGCGCCTCGGCGTCGCCGATGATTTTGATCGAGCGGATTCCGCTGTCGGCCCATTCGTCCCGCCGCGCCTTCAATTCCTGCCAGACACTATCGTCCTGGTGGCGTGACGTGACCAGCACCACGGCGTCCGCGGCGATGTCAAATTGGCTGCCCGTATAGGCGCACGCCGTGGCAACACCGCCCGGCACGATGCGCGTCACAGTCCGGTTCAGCACGATCTCGACGCCGAGTTCGGCCAGCCGGCGATGGACGGCGCCCTGCTCCAGCGTGTTGCGGGTCCAGTCGGATACATAGGCCGACGGCGTCACCAGCGTCACCTTCGCGCCCTGGCGCGCCATCAGCTCGGCCAGAACGCCACCCATGTAGTAGTGGTCGTCGTCGAACAGCACGACACTGCCGGTCGGCACAGTGCCGGCCATCAGATCGTCCGGCGTGTAGACCGGCATGGCCGGGTCGATCGGCATCGGCACGACATGCGCGCGCGCCACGCCGTCTCGGCGCCATGTCGAGCCGGTGGCAAGCGCAATGTTCTGAAAGCCGAAGTCCAGTATCTCCTGCGCCGACAATCGGCTTTCGAAATAGACGTCGACATTGGACATCTGGCTGATCTGGTACTGGCGGTAGTCGCGCACGCGTCCCCATGCCGAGAGACCAGGCAAGCGGCACTCGCGCGCCACGCGGCCGCCAAGTTCGGTGCCGGCCTCGGCGATGGCCACCTGATAGCCGCGCAGGCCGAGCGCACGCGCCGCCTCCAGCCCGGCCGGGCCGGCGCCGACGATCAGCACGCTGTCGCTATCGCCCTTGGCCTGCATGCGTTCGGGATGCCAGCCCTTGCGCCATTCCTCCATGAAGGTCGGGTTCTGCGTGCAGCGCGAGATCGACATGGTCATGTCGCCGGTGATGCAGATGTTGCAGCCGATGCATTCGCGAATGTCCTCGATGCGCCCCTCCTCCACCTTCTTCGGCAGGAAGGGATCGGCAATCGATGGGCGCGCGCAGCCGATGAAATCCAGCGTGCCGGACTTGATCATCTTCACCATCACATCCGGCGAGGTGAAGCGACCGACGCCTACGACCGGCTTCGAGGTCAGTTTCTTGATGCCGGACACCAGGCTCTCCTGCGCGCCCTCCTCCTTGAACCGCGACGGCCCGGAGCAGTCCTCCCAGGCGCCATGCGCCAGGTCCCAGAGGTCGGGCAGATCGGCATGCATCTCGATCATGTCGCGCACTTCGGAATTGGCGAAGCCGAGCTCACCGATCATCTCGTCCAGCGACAGCCGCAGCGTCAGGCCGCACGTGTCGCCGATAGCGTCCCTGCCCTCTTCGATCAGCTCACGCATCAGCCGCGAGCGGTTCTCCAGCGAGCCGCCATATTCGTCGCTGCGCTGGTTGGTGGCCGTGGACAGGAAGTGCTGGATGATGCCGAAGCCATGCGCGCCGTAGAGGCACACCAAATCGAAGCCCGCGAGCCTCGCCCGTTTGAAGGCATTGCGATGCCAGCGGCGCAGGTCGCGAATATCCTGCTTGTCCATGGCGCGCGCCTGCACCGGATCGTTGGTGAAGGTGCGGATCGGCAGGGCCGACGGCCCGCGCGGCACTTCCTTGGTGTAGAGGTTCGGCCCGTTGATGCCTGAGTAGGCCAGCTGGATGCCGGCCAGCGCGCCATGCTGGTGCATTGCCTTGGCCATCTTCGCCAGCGCCGGAATATCGGCATCGTCCCACAGCCTGAGCTCGATGAAGGGCGTGATCTCCGATGTGTGGTGCATCTCGGTTTGCTCGGTGAAGATGACGCCCCAGCCGCCTTCCGACTTGGTGCGGCGCATCTCGGCCGCGGCCGAAGGGTCGCGATAGCCGCCGCCATTGCAATGCGGCACCTGATAGAAGCGGTTCTTGGCGGTCACCGGACCGATCTTCACGGGCTCAAACAGAATATCATAACGCGGATCGCGCATGGAACGTGCCTTCCTGCCAGCGTCGCCCTGCAGCACGCCCGATCATGGTTTCGAGGCGTGACGCAAGCCGGCCAGCCCAGTGGGTTGATGCCGTGAGACCATTCATAAGTTGCGGCAAGCGCCGGAAAACAACAGATTTCTTCTGTGCCGGTTAGGCCGCGCCTAATCGCACACATCCGGATTAGCATCCGCTGAATCCCGACTGAGCCAAATGCGACTTCAAGGCCCCGGCCACGCGATGCTAGAAGTACCGACGGCCAATGAGACACAAGACGCATGGACAGCATCCAGATCCTCGAAAAGCTGCTCGCATTCCCGACGGTGAGCCGCGACTCGAACCTCGCCCTCGTCAACTACGTGGCGGACCTGCTAGACGCACACGGCACTGCCAGCCAGATCATCCACAGCGAGGACGGCCACAAGGCCAACCTCTTTGCCACCATCGGACCGACTGATGCTTCCGGCATCATGCTGTCCGGTCACACCGACGTCGTTCCCGTCGACGGCCAGGCCTGGACGCTGCCGCCCTTCGAGATGACGAACCGTGACGGCAAGCTTTACGGACGCGGCGCGGCCGACATGAAGGGTTTTGTGGCCTGCGCGCTCGCCGCGTGCCTCAAGGCCGCGAAAATGACGCTGAAGACGCCTCTGCACCTGGCACTCTCCTACGACGAGGAGATCGGCTGCATCGGTGTGCGCAGCCTGGTCGACATGCTGCAAGCGGCCCCGCATCGGCCGCTGCTATGCATTGTCGGCGAGCCGACCGATATGCAGGTGGCGACGGGGCACAAGGGCAAGCTTGCCGCACGCGCGCTTTGCAAGGGGCGCGAAGGCCATTCGGCGCTGGCCCCGCTGGCGCTCAACGCCATCCATCTCGGCTGCGACTTCGTCGCCGCCTTGCGCCGCGAACAGGACCGGCTGGTGCGCGATGGCGCCCGCGACGGCGACTACGACATCTCATACACGACCGTCCATGTCGGCAAGATCAACGCAGGCGTGGCGCTGAACATCGTGCCGAACCTTTGCCAGGTCGACTTCGAGATCCGCAATGTCGCAGCCGACGACCCGCACGAGATTCTCGACCGCCTGCGCAAGGAGGCTGCTCATATTGCTTCCGAAGCCTCGACCATCGCGCCCGAGGCAGCAATCGACATCGACATCACCAACACCTATCCCGGCCTGGACACGCCAGCCAGTTCGCAAGCCGTCGCCTTCGTCAAATCGCTGACCGGCGCCAACAATACCATCAAGATGGCCTTCGGCACGGAAGGCGGCCTGTTCAGCCGCGATCTCGGCACGCCGACGGTCGTGTGCGGACCGGGGTCGATGGCGCAAGGGCACAAGCCGGACGAATTCGTCAGCGTCGAGCAGATGCGCCGCTGCGACAACATGCTGGAAAAATTGCTGAAGCGGCTTGCCGACCAGCAACTGGCGTAAGCGGGCGCTACTTCTGCGGAAGCGCTGCCTGGCCGACGGCCCGCTCGGCGCCGAACACACCTTGCTCGACGACAAAATGCCGGCAGTGGTCGATGAACGCCTGGGCGGATTGCGTACGATGTTCGGAATTGGGCAAGGCGACGCCCATGGTCAGCGGCCGCAGGTCACCGTCCAACGGCACGAAGACGAGCGGCTTGCCGTCCGGCGCCAGCGTGTTGAGCGGCCGCATGTTGGCGATGCCGTAGCCGAAGCCGTTGGCCACCATGGAGCGCATGACCGCAATGTCGCCGGTGCGCTCGGCAATGTTGGGCCGGATCCCTCGCTGGTGGAATGCCGACAGGAAATATTCGCGGCTGTACGGCAGGTCGAGCAGCACCATCGGCTCGTCGGCCAGTTCCTCCGTCGTGATCGACGCCTTGGCCGCGAAACGATGGCCCGCCGGCAGCATGACATAGGCCGGCACCAACATCAGCGGCTCGAAGGTCATATCCTGCGACAGTTCGAGATCGTAGGTCAGGGCAAGGTCGATTTCACCGCGCTGCAGCATCTCAAGCAATTGCCCCTGATTGCGCTCGAACTGGCGCACGCGCACATCGGGATAAGCACGCTCGAACCGCATGCGCAGCGCCGGCAGCACGATCTGCGCAAAGGTCAGCAGGCATCCCACCGCCAGCGGGCCGCGCACCTTCTCGGCAAAATCGCCGGCGACGTCATGCAAGGCATCGGCATCATTGAGCAGCCGGGCGGCTTCCTTGAGGAAGATGCGGCCACCGGCGGTGAGCGAGAGGCCGTGCGAATGCTTGCGGACAAAAAGCTGGACGCCGAACTCGGTTTCCAACTGCGCGATCGAGGCCGAAATCGATGGCGGCGACACATTGACCTGCTCGGCCGCCTTGGCGATGGAGCCGGCTTCGCCCACGGCAACGAAATATTCCAGCTGTCTGAGCGTGAAGCGTAGCGGCATGGCTGGCTATGTTGCCGGTTTGAGGGCTTCGATCAAGCCTAATGCATGTCGCGCAAAAGTGGCCCCGGTTTTGCGCAAACGACATGCATGGAGCAAAGGCCTAAAGCGCATCACTTGAATCCGTTCGATCGCGATGCGCTCTAGGCGCCCATCAATATTTGATCCATGTCGTTTTGAGCGCGGTGTACTTGTCGAGCGCATGCAGCGACAGGTCGCGGCCGAAGCCGGATTGCTTGAAACCACCGAACGGCGTCATCGGGCTCAGAGCGTCGACCTTGTTGACGGAAACTGTGCCGGCCTGCAGCCGCCCGGCGATGCGGTGCGCGCGCGACAGGCTGTCGGTCCACAGCGATGCGGCGAGCCCGTAGGGGCTGTCATTAGCGATGCGGATCGCGTCGGCCTCGTCATCGAAGGCAATGACCGAAAGCACCGGCCCGAAGATCTCGTCGCGGGCAATCGGATCGGCAGGCGTGACATCGTCGAAAATGGTGGGCTGGACAAAGCTGCCGCGCCCATTGACCGTGACCATGTCGCCGCCCGCGACCAGGCGCGCGGTCTTTTTACCGGCCTCGACGAAGCGCATGACATTGGCGGCGTGGCGACTATCGACCATCGCGCCCATTTTCGAAATCGGATCGAGCGGATCGCCGGGCTGCGTGGCCGCCGCACGCTGCACCTGTTTCTCCACCAAGGCATCCTTGATGCCGCGCTGGACGAGCAGGCGTGAATTGGCGGAACAGACCTCGCCCTGGTTGAAGAAGATGCCGAAGGCCGCCATATCGGCCACCACATCGAGATCCCCGCAGTCGGCAAAGACGAGGTTGGGGCTCTTGCCGCCGGTCTCCAGCCAGACCTGCTTCATGTTCGACTGCCCGGAGTACTGCAGGAACATCTTGCCCACCGCGGTCGAACCGGTGAAGGCGAGGCAATCCACATCCATATGGCGGCCAAGCGCCTGGCCGGCGGTTTCGCCAAGGCCGGGCACAACATTGAGCACGCCGGCAGGCAGGCCCGCCTCCATCGCCAGCTCCGCCAGGAGCAGGGCCGACAGAGGCGACTGCTCGGCGGGTTTCAGCACCACCGAATTGCCCGCCGCCAGCGCCGGCGCGCACTTCCAGGTCGCCATGTCGAGCGGGAAGTTCCACGGCACCACCGCGCCGACCACGCCAAGCGGCTCGCGCCGCACCAGCACCA
This sequence comes from Mesorhizobium sp. Primo-A, assembly GCF_003997175.1. Classification (NCBI taxonomy): domain Bacteria; kingdom Pseudomonadati; phylum Pseudomonadota; class Alphaproteobacteria; order Hyphomicrobiales; family Phyllobacteriaceae; genus Mesorhizobium; species Mesorhizobium sp. Primo-A. The sequence goes on along the minus strand of NZ_RZTG01000011.1, from coordinate 173,969 downwards.
GATCGCCTTCGCCGGTCGGCGCCACCTCGCCATAGATCTTGTCGATGGCCTCGCCATACCATTGGAAGATCGCCGCCGAACCGGGGACGTCGACCGAGGCCGCATCCCTGACCAGTTTGCCCATGTCCAGCGATTCAAGCAGGGCCAGTTCATGCAGGTTGTCGCGCAGCAGCTGCGCCAGCCGCAGCAACACCTCCTTGCGGTGCGCCGGGCTGGTGCGCGACCAGACGCCGGCGTTGAAGCTGCGCCTAGCGGCGGCAACCGCCAGATCGATGTCTTCCTCGCCGCAGGACGCCACTTCGGCCAGCACCTCGCCCGTTGCCGGATTGACGCTGGCAAAGGTCCGGCCCGAACGCGCCGCGACCGTCTTGCCGTCGATGAACGCCTTGTCACGAAAACGGATCGCGGACGCCTTGCCGATCCAGTCCTTGTGGCTGAGTTCACTCATCGCAGGTGACCCCTGTCTTGACTATTCGTCGCCCGGCACGCCGTAGCTCGGCGCATCGGATGGGTTGATCGCGCGGGTCACATAGGCATCGAGCTGTGGCTTGTAGAGTTGCCACAGCGCCGCCAGTTGCTCGATAGGACAATCGTCGGTCCAGTCGCAGCGCAGGTCGGCGACCGGCCACGCCACCTCACGCACCAGCTTCATGCCGGCGGAATGGACAGGGCCAGCCTCGCCGCCGGCTGTCAGCGCCGCGCGCATAGTCGCGATGAGGCGGTCGCCGAGATGCCCCTCCGACGCCAGGAAGGCCTCGACCATCGCTTGCGGCACGCCATCATGGGCCAGCATGTTGCCGCCGCAGGCGACATTGTCAGCTCGCGCCTCCGCCCAGATGCCAAGAGCTTTGGGACCCGAATGGATCGCGGTCGCTCCAGCGGCGTCGACAGCCAGCACCTGCCGGTATTCGGGATAGGCACCGGTGCGCTTCAATATGGCAATCGCCTCCGCCGCGGACGCGCCGCGCGCCAGCAATTCGAGACCGCGCAGTCCAAGCGTAGGATCGGTGACGTTCTGGCTGGCAATGGCCCCGGCGCCCGCCTGCGCATAGGCGCAGCGCGCCGCAACAGCAGGCGACGAGGAGGACACCGCGACCCCGAACATGCCGGTGCGGCCGCACCGCGCGACAATGGAAAAGGTCATCGCAATCAGTCCGGAATGACGGCGGTGCCGTCGATCTCGACCAGCCAGTCCGGCCGCGCCAGGGCCTGCACGACAAGGCCGGTCGAGACGGGATGCACGCCTCTGATATACGCGCCCATGGTACGGTAGACCGCCTCACGATGGCGCACATCGGTGATGTAGACCACCACCTTGACCAGGTGCTCCATGGTGCCGCCGCACTCCTCGATCAGCTGGCGGATGTTCTGCATGACCTTGTGTGTCTGCTCGACCGGATCATGGCTGTCGATGTTCTTGGCCGTGTCGAGGTCCTGCGGACATTGGCCGCGCAGATAGACGGTCCTGCCGCCCCGCGTAACGACCGCCTGGCACAGATCATTGTCGAGCTTCTGCTCGGGATAAGTGTCCTTGGTGTTGAACTTTCGAATTCTTGTATGCGCCATCTTGGTCTCCGTCGGATCAGGCTCGAGGTCGGGGCATCCCGTTTGAGGTGCCGTGTCTATGCCACCTTGGTCTCGCGCTTCGCGGACGCATGGTAGGCTAGGTATTTGCGCTGCGTGGAAATATGGTCGGCCACATGCTGCGCGTCGTGCCAGACGCCCCAGATGAAGCTCGACCCCCTGCGCGATTGCCAAGGCAGTCCGAGGAAATAGATGCCGGGCTCGGTCGACACACCGCGCTGGTGCTTCGGCTTGCCCCTTTCGTCGAACACATCGACCTTCAGCCAGTTGTAGTCGACGGTGAATCCCGTCGCCCAGATGATCGAACCTATCCCGGCTTCCGACAGGTTCAGCTCGAGAATGGGATCGGTCATGCATCGCGGGTCCGGGCCGATCTTGCGGGCCTCGGGCTCTGGGGGAAGGTCGAGGCCGTTGCGGGCGACATAGGCATCTGCCTCGTCCAGAACCGACATGTAATTCGCATCGCCGCGCGCGATATTCTTGGCCAGATCGGGTGCGAAAATCATCACACCGTGCCTGTAGGATTCGGTCCGGCCAACCAGCGTCATCCCTTGCGCGGCAAGGCGCCGGAAGTCGATCGTCTGGCCGCCACGCGCGCCGCTGACCGCGATGGTGACATGTTCGGTGCCGGGCGCAGGCGCCTGCGCGTCCCACTTGCCCAAAACCCCCAGCCACCAGCAGAAGTCACGTTCGCGATAGGCCCGCGGCGGCCGATCGTGCGGCCCGACCGAGAGATAAACCCGCCGTCCCGCACGCTGGAGTTCGTCGGCGATCTGCACCCCCGAAGACCCGGAGCCGACCACCAGCACCGCGCCTGCGGGCAGTTGGCCGGGATTGCGATAGGCGCTGGAATGTATCTGCATAGGTCCGGCGTCCCCGGGAACGACGGCCGGGATGACCGGATGCTGGAAAGCGCCGGTGGCGGCAACCACGCTCCTGGCTTCGATCACGCCATCCGAGGTTTCGATCCGGAAGCCGGGACGGCCGACAAGCCTTTCCACTTTCCTGACCTCCACGCCGCAGCGGATGGGGGCAGCGATCATGTCGGCGTAAGCGACAAAATAGTCGGCGACCTTCTCCTTGCCGATAAAGGCATCCGGACCGGCATTGGGAAATTCCATGCCGGGAAAACGGTCATGCCAGGCGGGACCATTGGCAACCAGCGAGTCCCATCTCTCGCTACGCCAGCGTTCGGCGATGCGGTCCCGCTCCAGCACGAGATGGGGCACGCCGCACTTGCTCAGATGCTCGCTCATCGCCAGCCCCGCCTGGCCGCCGCCAACAACAAGCGTGTCTACTGTTTCGACTGGCATTCAGCGGCCCTTTCTGGCTCTCCCCGAGAGTTTCTGCGCATGCGGCGGAGGTCTGATCGTTGGTTTACTGGAGGGACCGGGCAGCGAAAATTACGATTTCATGTGGCAGTGGTTAGCTTGTTCCTAAATGCTGAATTGGCCGCGCGCAGACGGCTACGCCAGTATTGCCATAGCCGCCTTTTCGCCAATCATCATGGATGGCGCATTGGTGTTGCCACCGATCAATGTCGGCATGACGGAGGCATCAGCGACGCGCAGATTGTCGAAACCGCGCACCTTGAGACCGGCGGGATCAACCACCGCCATGGCGTCGTTGCCCATCCTGGCCGTGCCAACCGGATGATAGACGGTAAGAGCCTCGGCACGCAGATAGGCGAGAATCTCGTCATCGGTGTTCACGTTGGGCCCAGGCAGGATTTCCGGTCCGCGGATGCCGCCGAAAACCGGCGAAGCCAGGATCGAACGCGCGACCTTTATGCCCTCGACGAGGGTCAGGGCATCCTGTTCGTCACTGAAGAAGCGATGGTCTATGAGCATATTGCGGCGGGTGCCGTCGCGTTGAAGCGTGATTTCGCCGACGCTCCCGGGTCTCAACACACAGGTGTGCACGGCATAGCCGTGGCCATATTCGACGAGCCGACCGCGATGGCTGCGATAGCCCGGCACGAAGTGGAACTGAATGTCGGGTATGCTCCCGGCATACTTCGTCCTGGCAAAGCCGCCGGCTTCGACATAGTTGGTCGTCAGCATGCCTTTGCGCCGGGCGAAATACTGGAACGGCGCCGCCAGCATCGCCGGAAGATTGGCAAGTGAAAGGCCGAGCGTCTTGCGGCTGTTCGATCGCACCGTGATCATGCCATCGACATGGTCGCGCAAGTTCTTACCGACGCCTGGCAGGTTCGCGACCGGTTCAATCCCCGCTGCTTTCAGCTCCCCGGCCGGGCCGACGCCGGAAGCAAGCAGAATGCGCGGCGATCCGATCGCACCCGCGCTGAGGACGACCTCCGCTCGGCACCCCAACCGTTGGGTTGCGCCTTCCCTGATCACGTTGACGCCGGTGACGCGCTCGCGTTCAATCGCCAGATCAAGAACCTCGACGCCTGACAATATCCGTAGATTCGAGCGGCCGAGAATCGGCCGGACAAAGGCGCTGTAGGCCGAGAAGCGCTCGCCTCTGTTCTGGGTGACGTTGTAGATGCCGAGGCCGAGTTGGCCACCGGCATTGAAGTCGCGGTTCTCGGGCAGGCCTACGCCTCTGCCCGCCTCAACCCACAGGCTGGATACCACGTTGGGATCGCGCGGATTGTCGACCAGCAATTCGCCGTCGAATCCGTGATAGGCGGGGCTCTGCAACAGGCAGTTCCGCTCCAATTTCTTGAAGACGGGCAGGACATCGGCATAGGACCACCCGGCACAGCCAAGCGCTGCCCATTCATCGTAGTCCTGCGCGGCGCCACGAATATAGACCATCGAGTTGATCGAACTCGACCCGCCAAGAACCTTGCCCCGGTTGACCGGTATGCGGCGGTTGTTGAGCAGCGGCTGCGGCACGCCCTTGTAGCCGTAGTCGAAGTTCGGATTGCCGTAGAGCGAGAGAATGCCGGCCGGCACGCGCACCCTGGTGCGGTCGTCGCTGCCGCCCGCCTCGATCAGGCAGACACGAACTGCCGGGTCTGCGCTCAGCCTGTTTGCCAAGACACAGCCGGCCGAGCCCGCGCCAATGACGATATAGTCAAATTCCGCCGCCTCGATGCTCATGCCTTGCCCGTTTCATCATCCACACCGAAGACTGCCGATGTCTGTTTCATGCATGTCGTCTGCCCAAAACCGAGGTCACTTTTGAGCGACATGCATTAGTGCTCGTCGTCTTCGTCGTTCTTCAGGAGCTCGAGGATCTCCCGCTTCATGGCGATGAAGTTCGGCTCCATGACCAGATCCATGCTGCGTGGACGCGGGAGGCCTACGCGGATTTCCTTCTTGATCTGACCGGGCCGGCCGGACATGACGAGCACCCTGTCCGCCAGCAGGATCGCTTCGTCGATGTCATGGGTAACGAACAGGACCGTCTTCTTGGAATGATCCCAGATCCTCAGCAAAAGCTTCTGCATGCTGTGACGGGTTTGGCTGTCGAGCGCTCCAAAAGGCTCATCCATCAGCAGCACGTCCGGATCATTGGCGAGCGCGCGCGCAATCGCAACGCGCTGCTTCATGCCGCCCGACAGCTGAGACGGGTAATGGTTGGCGAACTTTGCCAGACCGACCTCGTGGAGAAAATGCTCGACAATGACCCTGCGCTCGGCCGGCGCAATGCCCTTCCGCTTCGGGCCATATTCGACGTTCTGCGCCACCGTAAGCCAGGGAAACAGCGTATATGCCTGAAACACCATGCCGCGATCCGGGCCCGGCTCGGTAACAGGCTTGCCGCCGACTACGATCATGCCGCCGGTCCGCTCCTCAAGACCGGCGACGAGATAAAGCAGGCTCGACTTGCCGCAGCCGGATGGGCCGACGATCACACAGAATTCGTTGGGCACGACGTGAAAGGAAATGCCATCCAGCGCCAGCACCGCATTGTCACCCTTGCCGTAGCGCAGGACCACATTGTCGATGCCTATGTCGGAACTCTTTGGTTTCGTCGTAAGATTCAGGGCGTCCATGTGTGCGTGTTCCTCAATTGGCCCAGGGAGCGACGAGGCGGCGGATGCCCCGGAACAATTGGTCGGTGCAAAGACCAAGGATGCCGATCATGGCGATGGCCATGAAGATCACGTCGACCTGAAAGCCGCGCATGGCTTTGAGCGAGATGTAGCCAAGTCCGCTGCGGGCGGCGACGAGTTCGGCCACGACGAGATAGGTCCAGGCCCAGCCCATGGTGACGCGCAGCACATCCAGCACGCTCGGAAGCGTGGCCGGAAAGACGATGTGGAAGACCGTGTCGCCTCGTTTCGTGCCGAGCGTATAGGCTGCGTTGACAAGGTCGCGCTGGACGCTGCGAGCGCTGTCGGCGATCATGACGAGCTGCTGGAAGAAGACGCCGAAGACGATGACGGCAACGCGCTGCTCGATGCCGATGCCGATCCACAGGATGAAAAGCGGCACGAAGGACGTCACCGGCAGATAGCGTATGAAATTGACCAACGGTTCGAGAACGGCCTGGACGATGCGATAGGTGCCCATCGTCAATCCAAGCGGCACCGCAACGATGCTCGAAAGGACGAAGCCGATCAACACCACCTGGACGCTGGCGAAAACATGCTCCCACAACGACCCGTCAAGCGCCATGCTGATGGTGGTGGACAACACGGATTCGGGGCGAGGCAGGAACATTTCCTTGACCGCTCCGGAATAGGTCAGCGCGAACCAGCCGCCGATGACGGCGATCCAGACCATGAAGCCGAGCGTAATGGAGAGAGAGCGCGGCACAGCCCGAAACGGTGTGGCGATGACTTTCAGGACGGATCGACCGGCCTGACCTTCTTCAACTCTCGCGGTCACGCCATTGCTGACCAGAGAGCTCGTGTTCGGTGCTAGTGTCACGGGATACCCTTTTGGGCCGCTTGGACCGGAGGCGCGAGGTCCGCCTCCGGTTCAGCCAAATCACTTTGCAAGGTCAAATTACTTCGCAGGCCAAGCTACTTTGCAAGGCCAAGCTACTTCCAAGGCCAAGCTACTTTCCAAGGCCAAGCTACTTCCCAAGGAAGGACGTATCGACGAGGTCGTCATACTTGACGTCCATTTTGAGCTTGCCGAAGCCGCCCCAGATATCGCCGCCCAGCTTGATCAGCTTGCCGGCTTCGCCAGTCTCGCCACCGGCGAAGAATTCGGCATTGCGCTGCTTACCGTAGAAGTTCACGCCAGCGGCCGAGGAAGCGAAGTCCTTCGGATCCTTCAGCCAGCCGCCGACGCCTTTGGCCATCACCTCATACGCCTTCTCAGGATTCTCCTTGATGAACTCGTTGGCCTTGTAGAGGCCCTTCACCAGCGCCTCGACATCTCCGGGGTTCTTCGTGATGTAGTCGCAGTTGAGCGCCACCACATCGACGATCAAGCCGGGTGTCCTGGAGGAGTCGATCAGCACCTGTCCCTTGTTTTCCTTCTTGGCCAGCGTCAGATGCGGTTCCCAGGTGACGGCAACGGGAATGCGGTCGGCCATGAAGGCGGCAGCGGCATCGTCTGCCGTCATGTTGGTGATCTTCACATCGGCCTGGGTGAGACCGGCCTGCTTGAGCAGGATATTGAACCAGAACTGCGACACTGAACCCTCGTTCAGCGCTACGTCCATGCCTTTGAGGTCGGCGATGCTCTTGACCCCGCTGGGCGCGAGCACGCCATCGCCGCCATGGCTGTCATCCAGCGCATAGACCGACTTGAAGCAAACATCCTTCGAACGATACTTCATGATCTCGTCGACGGTCGATGCGCTGCCGTCGAGCTCGCCGGCGGCAACAGCCGCCATATACAGCGATGCTTCCTCGATGATTTCAAGCGAGACATCGAGCCCACCTTCCTTGAAGTAGCCCATGTCACGGGCAAGGAAGAGCGGTCCGTACCCCACCCAGGTCGTCATGCCCAGTTTCAAGCTGCCAGCTTCGGCGTGGAGGCTCACCGATATGGCGCTGAGCGCAATGCCGGCCACCAGCGCGGCCCGGCGAAACTTCGAGATTATTGTCGTCATCACGTTCCCCTGTTTTCTGAAGTCGAGCGTTATCCCGGCCCGAACGAAACCCGCTCCGGAGGCATCGCCGAAGCCTGTCGCCTGACGTTCTTTTCTTGTTTTCTTTCAGCCGATGGCGGAGCAAAGCACGTTGGGTGCGCTGCACAAATTATGATTTTCAGTAGTTCGGCTTAGGCTGGACCTAACCAGACTGCGTTGCGTCTGCGCCATCGCGATTTCGCCCTCAGCAAGCTGCACCATTTCTTCTTTCCTCGGCCGGCCCGGGGCCACACCATTTTACGCGCCATTTATTGGCCGGGGCTGAGAGACGGGGAACTGGAGCCGAGCCATCGCGGGCTGCGGCCTAAAACGAACGGGTTGCAGTTCGGCGATTTCGCCATTCTGGCAGATCCGTCCGGACGGCTGATCCGTCTTTTCGGAATCGAGCCACCTGGCCTGACAAGCGCGCTGGCGCTGTCGGATTGGGTTGTCCAATTTGTCGGAAAGACGAACTTCTTCTTGCTTTAGCCCTTGACCGCCCCAGCGGTCATGGATCCCGATATCTGCCGATACATCACAAGACCCAGCAATGCCGGCGGCAAGGCGCCCAGCATCATGACGGCGGAAGCGGTTCCCCATTTTACGCCACCGCCGCTCGCGGCGAAGAAGAAGGATGCGCCGACCGTCATCGGCACGGCACGACTGGTTGTCAGCATGAGGCCGAAGAGGAATTCGTTCCAGGCGGTGATGAAGCCGAAGATGAAGGTTGTGACGAGCGCCGGTCGGATGACGGGCCGGACGATCATCATCATCACCTGCAAGGAACTTGCGCCATCGACTTTCGCCGCCTCGTCGAGTTCGACTGGTACATCTGAAATCGCGTTTACCAGGATGACGAGTGCAAGCGGCGCGTTGACGATGGTCAGGATGAGCCCGAGCCCGATCCGCGTATCGAGCAGGCCCAGCCACTGGTACATCATGTAAAGCGGGATCGCGAAGATGATCAGCGGCACGGCGCGAAGATTGATGACGATCGGCAGGACCAAGCGCTTTCCCGCCTCGCTGCGCGCGATCGCATAGGCAGCCGGGAACGCGAGCACGATCGCAAGGCCGGTTCCGATCAGCGCCGCCACGGTGCTGTTCAGCAGATAGGCATAGATGTTGAAGCGGCTGGTCTGCGTCAGGACCTCCAGATAGTTGTCGAGCGTCGGCTGGCTGATCCACAAACCGGGGTTCGTCGAAAGCTCGCGCTGGCTTTTGAGCGATGTGATCAGCGTCACGATAATGGGGAAATTCATCGCCAGCACGGCGATGGCAAAAACGATCCAGCGCAGTGCCCCGGCCATCGTCAACGCTTCCTGCGGCCGGCAAGCCGGTTAAGGCAGTGGAGAACGATGAACGACGCCATGAACAGGACAACCGAGGCGGCGACCGCCTTGCCAATAGCCCCTTCCTTGAAGAAGGCTTGGTAGATGTAGATCGACAAGGACGTCGTTGAACCTCCTGCACCACTGCCGGTCAATGCATAGACATTGTCGAACACCCGGAAACCGTCGATGAAACGGATGAAAAACGCGATGACCAGCGTCGGCTTCATCAATGGCAGGTCGATCCACCGGACGATCTCAAACGGTGATGCGCCATCGAGCGAGGAGGCTTCGCGCACGTCGAGCGGTATGGCCGAATAGGCCATGTAGAAGAGCAGGAAGGCGAAAGGCGTCCATTGCAGCGTCTCCACGACGACAAGGGTGCGGAAGGCATTGTTGATGTCGAGGAAGGCCGGGCTGTCACCGAACCATTCGAAGAGATAGTAGGGGACGGGGCCCGCAAATTCATGCAGCACCAGCCGGTACATGAGACCGACCATGGCCGGCGCGACCATCAGCGGCAGCATCAACGGCGCCATCAGGACTGGTCGCTTGCTCAGAAGCGGTGCCAGGAAGATGGCAAGGAAAAGACCGATCAGACATTCCGCTGATGCGGTAAGAATACCGAAGCGCAGAGAGAACCAGGCCGAGCTCCAGAATTCGCGGTCGTTCAACACCGCGACATAGTTGCTGAAACCGCTCAACACCGGACTGCGCAGCGTCTCGAATGTGACGGCCGAAATGGAATAAATCAGATTGACGATCGCCGGAAAGCCGAGGAACAGCAGCAGGAAGCCGACCAGCGGCGTCAGATACATCCTGCCTTCGGCACGTGTCACAAGGGCCATGTCGATCCGCCAAACGCGCCGGACGCCGAGCTCGACCCGGCGTCCGGCAAATGGTTCATTTCTTGAGAAGGTCCTGCATGCCCGCCTTGGTGTGGGCGAGCGCATCCTCGAGGCTCTGCTGGCCGGACCAGTAGCCGGTAAACTCCTTTGCCTGCAGCTCATAGACCGGGAGCGCACTCGCGGACGTCGCACCGGTCATGACATAGCCGTACTTGCTGGCGAATTCGCCGAGCTTGACGAGATCGGGACGTTCCTTCGCAACCTTGGCGACGACATCGGGAGACAATGCCGGCGAACCGCCGCTGCGCGCATAGAGCAAGGCCGCATCCTCGGTGGCGAGCCACTTCAGGAACTTGACGGCGCCTTCCTTGTTCTTGGCGTTCTTGTTGAGGCCCAAACCAAGGCCGTGGATATGATCGGCGCGTCCGTCGGGACCTGCCGGCGGCGCGACGATCCCGGTCACCTCGGCGACCGCCGGAGATTTTTCGGTGCTGGTCAGATCCGCCGCCGCGGCATTCCACTGCAGTGCCGTCGCGGCCTGACCGGATGCGAAGGCCGCGTTGGTTTCCGCATATTCGTAGCTCAGCGAATCCTTGGGCGATGACCCGGCATCATAGAGTTTCTTGTAGAGCTCGAGGCCGGTCTTGTAGGCATCGGAATCCACCGTGACATTGCCGTTCTTGTCCATCCAGTCGCCGCCGTAGGAGCGCGGCAGGGACTGGAAGACCATCATGTTGAACAGCAGGTTCTTCATCTGCAGGACCGTGCCGTAGCGCACCGGGCTGTCGGGGTTCACCTGCTTGGTGAAATAGAGGGCGGTGGCCGCCCAGTCGTCCCAGGTCCAGCTGTCCGGGTCCTTCGGCTGCAGCGGCTTGCCGAGATATTTCTGGGCGATTTCACCATAGGTCTTCTTGGCGGCGTCATCCCTGCTCAAGGCGTCGACGAGATCCTTGCGGTAGTACATGAAGTGCAGCGAAAGGTCGGTCGGCACGCCGTATTGCTTGCCGTCGAACTGCATCGTCTTGAGAACGGATTCGCCGAAAACCTTGGCCGCATCCGCGCCAAGATCGACCGGCTCCATATAGGGCGCGTAGCGACCGAGCGAGTAGGTGGCGACGAGATTCACGTCGAAGGCGTTGGATCCGGCCGCCATGTCGGCCTGCAGCTTGTCGTAAAAGCCTTCGCGGTTGAAGAACAGCAGCTCCACCTTGTCGGCATCGCTTGCCTGCTTGTTATAGGTTTCCACGGTTGCCCGCAGTGCGGTTTCCTCGGACCCGCCAGGCCAGCCGAGCACGGTCACGGTTGCGTTGGCAAAGGTCGGCAAAGCTGTCCCCGCGAGGAGGGTGGCCATAAGCGCAAAAGACGTCCTGCTCAATTTCATGATCGTTCCCTTCTTTTTTGATGATTTTTGCATGGCATGACCGGCGGCGCCGCTACTTTGCCCATTCGGCAAGATCGGCAACACCGATGACGCCGGCGTGGCCCGCGAGCTTCGCCGCAACGAGATTGGAGGAAAGGCGCGGTGGAACCTCGCCCAGATGCGCGCGCACCCGGTCGAGATAGCCATCGGCAAGACCGATGCTGCCGCCGATGACGATCGATTTCGGATCGAACATCATCTGAATGTCCCGGCACAGCGTCGCGACCCGCGAGGCGCTCCGCGAGACGATGGCGTCGGCCCAGGCCTCGCCCTTCAGCGCAAGCCCGAACACATCGGCGGCATCGGCCTTGAAGCCGGCCTTGAGGGCCTGCGAAGCGATCCAGCGGCCGGAGGTGCTGTCTTCGAGCGGGGCCTGGTCTTCAGACAAACCACGGATCAGACCGAAGTGACCGGCAAGACCGGACAGCAATCGGCCGTTGCAAACGATGCCGCCGCCAATTCCGGTCGAGATGGTCAGAAAGACGATGTCGCGACCTTGCCCGGCGCCGAATTTGTATTCGCCCCAGGCGGCTGCCTGGGCATCGTTGAACGCACAGACGGGCTTGCCGAAAACAGCGGATGCCCTTTCGACCAGCGGGTAGCCGTCGGGAATGCCAAGCGTCGCCGGATTCAACGCCGACCAGCGTCCATCGTGCACCAGCCCCGTCACCGCAATACCGATACGACTGAAGCGGCTTGACCAGGCCGACGTGCTTTGCGCAAGGGATGCCAGCCAGGCGTCGGGTCCAGCCTCTCGCGCGGTAGGCACGATCATGTCCTCGACCACCTTGCCGCCGCTGACCAGCGCGGCCATGGTCTTGGTTCCCCCGATGTCGATGCCCAGCACGGTTGGGCCAAGCACGGTTTGCGTGCCCCTTGCCGCATAGGCCCCGGAAATCGCCTGGTGGAACCACGAGGTGACGTGCTCGGTACGGGTGATCGCCGATCCGACAACCACGGCACAGGCGCCGGCGCGCGCGGCGGCGGCCGCCTGCTCCGGCGACCGGATACGCCCTTCGGCGATGACGTAGGGGCTCAGGGTTCGCATTTGAGCGATGAGGGCAATGTCCGGATCCTCCGGCTCCGGCCCGCCGACATAGCCGGAAAGCGTCGTGCCGACGAAATCGACACCCGCGGCAAGGGCCCGGCGCGCATCGTCAAGGCAAGAGCAATCGGCCATGGTCAGCTTGTTCCTGGCCTTGACGGCTTTCACAAGCGCTTCGACAGGAACGGGACGGACACGGTCCGTCGCATCGAAAGCGATGATATCGGCGCCCGCCTCGGCCAGCGCCTCGACATCGGCCAGATAGGGCGTGATGCGCACGGGGCTGTCGGTCAGATCGCGCTTGACGATACCGATGATCGGCTCGCGGACGGCCAGGCGGGCGGCCGCGACATAGGGCACGGATTCGATGCGCAGGGCCTTGGCTCCGGCTTCAAGAGCGGCCCTGGCAAAGCCCGTCACGAATTGCGCACTGTCCATCGGGCCGCCGGGAACCGGCTGGCAGGACACGATGAGACTGTTGGCGATGTCTTCCCGCTGCACGTCGGCACTCCCCTGTCGCCATCACGATAAATGGAAAATACCAGATTACAACCAGTTCATAACTGGTATTATCTTTGCAGCTCGAAGACGAAGTCGTAGACGTCTCCCTTGTAGCGTGTCTCGCAGTATTCCACGATCTGTCCGTCGGCGAGAAAGCAGCGGCGCTCGGTCATCAGCAGCGGTGCGCCCATCTCGCAATGAAGGTGTCTTGCATCCTCCAGCGATGCGCCGCGCGAGCGCATGCGCTGGATTGCCCTCTGAGGCAGGAAGCCGCGTGCATCTAGCGCTTCATAGAGGGAGTCCTGAACCATCTCGGGCGAAGGAAGGAAGCGAACCGGCACGGCCGAGACCTCGACGGCGATCGGCGCGCCATCGGCCGTCCGCACGCGGCGCATGCGGATTACATTGGTGTTTGCGGCAATACCCAAAGCCATCATTTCGGCTGGCGATGGACGGCTTATCTGTTTGGAAAGCCATAGGCATCCAGGCTTCAGGCCGCGCGCCAGAATGTCCTCCGAAAAGCTCGTCAGCGTCGAAAGCGATTTTTCGACCCGCGACCCGATCTCGGTTTTGGAACCATGCCGGCGATTGAGCTGCCCTTCCTCTTCGAGCAACGCCAGAGCTTTTCTCACAGTGACACGCGAGATCGACAGGGCTTCCGCCAGAACCCGCTCGCCCGGCAGAACCGCGCCGGCCTTCAAAGCGTTGGAACGGATCGCTGCCTCGATCGCCGATTTCAACCGTCGGTAAAGCGGCACATCGGAGGCTGTCGCTTCCATCTCCCGACTGACAAGCCCGATCAGGTTCACGGTTGTCATTGCTCTTCCTCCCGCGCGAGAAGCACCCAGGATCAAAACATTCCTGACTGGACCCATACTGGTATTATCAATCCGGTGCAAACGTCCCGCGGGCGGTGCCTCGTCCGCGCCGTCAGCGCACCACGGCCCCTCAGCGAACCCGCGGTGACAGCTTCATGGAGATGCGATCGCAGGCAGCACGCAGGACCTCCAGAGTAAAGGCATGGCGGCTTTCACGCGTATGGCGATTGATATAGGCGACGATAATGGAGGCGACGGCGCTGCCGTCCGGTCCGATGACCGGACAGCAGATATCGGTGATGCCGACGAAATCACGGCTCTCGCGCATCCAGTAACCGTCCGCGCGGATGGTACGAAGCTGCTTTTCCAGCGCCTCTCGATCCAGCGGCGCCGGCGAATGTGCCGCACATTCGTCGATCATCCGCGTCGCGACCTTTGGCGGCTGGAAGGCAAGGATCACATGGCCGGAGGTCGCGTCGGTGGCCAGGCGGCCGTAGCCGAGGCGCAGCGTGAACGCCATGTCCTCGCCGCCGGGAACGGCCGCGGTCACGACAGTCAAGCCATGATTGAAGACGACCAGGTGCGGCGACTGATTTGAGTCCCCGGCAATCCGCGTCAGCTCGGGCATTGCGGCGGACATGAGATCCTGAGCGCTCGGCGTGTGCAGCCCCAGCTTGAAAAGCTTGTCGGTCAACGAATAGGCGTCGGTCTCGGCGTTGCGCTCGATATATTGACGCTCCTGGAGCGCGATCAGCATCCGGAAAATCTCATTCTTCGAACGACCGAGGCCTTCCGCGATCTCCTTCATCGTCAAGGGCGCTCGCGCCTCCGCCAGCAGCTCCAGGACATCCAGACCCTTCGTCAGCGCCGGGGCCGAATAGGTCGGTTTGCCACTCTCTTTTGCGTCATCTGCCATTCGAAGAATCCCCGGTGGTCCACGCACGATAGAGACAAGAAATCGGAATTGCCATTGGTTTTATATCCAAACTTGACACCATATATAAAACTGACATGATGACGGGGACAATGAATTTCGAGGCCGAGCCGATGACCGTCCAGAGACCAGCAAACACTGTCCGCGCGACCATCACGCCCCGGAACAACAGTGTTTACACGTCGGTCGATTTCGATCGCGAGGGCAAGCAGATCGGCTTCTTCCATGTGCCCCAATCGCCGCACGACGATGCCTGGGGCACGGTCCGCGTTCCGCTGGCCGTCATCAAGAACGGAGACGGTCCGACGGTCCTGATCGAGGGTGGCAACCACGGCGACGAATATGAGGGGCCGATCGCGCTCGGCGAGCTTCTGCGCGAGATCGATCCACGGGATATAGCCGGTCGCATCATCGCGATTCCGGCCATCAACATTCGGGCCGTCGAGGCCGGCACCCGCACCTCCCCGGTCGACGGGTTGAATTTCAACCGCAGTTTTCCAGGCGATTTCAACGGCACGCTGACAAGCCAGATAGCGGCCTATGTGCATGACATCCTGTTTCCGAAGGCCGACTATTTCCTGGATCTCCACTCCGGCGGTTCGTCCCTGATGATCCTGCCGAGCGCGATCATCGAGCCCTCCCCGACCGCGCAGGGGCATCGCAAGAACATCAAGGCGACGCTCGCCTTCGGGGCGCCGACCGTTGTCATGGTCGACAATCTCGGTGAAACCCGGACCTCGACCGCGTCCGCCAATCACCAGGGGCTGATCGTCATCGGCAGCGAGATGGCCGGCGGCGGCCTTGTCAGTCCGGATGCGTTGGCCATCTGCCGCAGGGGCATCCGCAATGTGCTGAAACATGCAGGCGTCCTGAAGGGCGCGCCTGACATTGCCCCTGGCGCCAACGCACGCGTGCTCAAGGTGCCCGGAAGCGAAGGCTATCTGCTTTCCGAGGAGGACGGTGTCTTCGAACCCTTGAGCCCCCTCGGCAGTGCCGTCAGCAAAGGCGACCTTGCCGGACGCATTCACTTCCTCCACACGCTGTCGCGCGCGCCCATCGATCTCCTTCACCCCATCGACGGCATCGTTTTCGCCAAGCGTCAACCCGGCCGCGTGCGCCCGGGGAATTGCTGTTTCGTGCTGGCCAACGAATATCCGGAGGCACTGACCGATGAGCCATGAAGACATCATGGCGGCTGCCCGGCGCATTGCCCCCTTCATACGGCGCACCCCGGTCGTCAAGCTCGACCATGCCACGGGCGCGAACCTCCAAAATGATGTCTATTTGAAACTCGAATGCCTCCAGGTGAGCGGCTCCTTCAAGATCCGGGGCGCCACGAACCGGGTGAAAACGCTCGAGCCGGGCCGGATCGAAAACGGACTGGTCGCCGCATCCGGCGGCAATCACGGCCTGGCCACCGCCTATGTGGCTGCCCGGGCCGGCGCTCCCGCCACCATCTACCTGCCGAACAATGCAAGCCCGCTGAAGGCGGAAAAGCTGCGCAAATGGGGCGCTGACGTTCGCTTCGAAGGCAAGGTCTGGGATGAAGCGCATGAGGCTGCATTGGCCGAGGCAAAAGCGCGCGGCGCCTTCTACATGCATCCCTTCGCCGATGCGCAGATCGTGTCCGGCCAGGGAACCGTGGCGCTGGAGATGGTCGACCAGATTCCCGATGCCGACATCTACATCGTCGCGATCGGCGGAGGCGGCCTCATCAGTGGCATGTCCGAAGTCCTGAAGCACGTCAAACCCGACGCCAGGATCGTTGGTGTCGAGCCGACCGGTTCACCGACCCTTCACGCCTCCCTGACTGCCGGCCGTGTCGTTCGCTTGCCCGAGATAACGACGAAGGTGGCGACCATGGCCTGCGGCCGCACGGACGAAAGTATCTACGAGATCGTCGCCAAGCACGTCGACGACATCGTCCTTGTCGAGGATGCGGACATGCAGAAAGCCGCTGAATTGCTCTGGTTCGAATTCGGCATCGCCGCCGACCTCAGCGGCGCGGCATCGCTGGCCGCGTTGATGAGCGGAGCTTTCAAGCCACCGCGCGGCGCCCGCATCGCCGGGCTTGTCTGCGGCGCCGGTGTCGAAGGCCTGAACGGCTGAGGTCGAGAAAGGCCGGTCCACGCAAGACGCGGCCCGACATGGATACGGCACGAGTGCCGCGGAATACCGCCGGAATGCCTGTCGCTGGGACGGTCGTCGTGCGGGACATGAAAAAGAGGCGAAGAATCGTCCTGTCGCAACAAGAGGAGAACTGAAACATGCGCATTTCCCTGAAAGCATCCATTGCTCTGCTTGCACTCGCCATCGCAACGCCCTCGCTTGCCGCGGAAAAGGTTCTTGGACTTGCGGCAATCGACTTGCAGAACTCCTTCTTTGTCCGCATGAAGGAAGCCGGCGACGTGGCTGCCGCCGACTATGGGGTGAAATCCACCTGGCAGAGCGCCGAGGGTAGCCTGGAAAAACAGGTCAGCATCATCGAGAATTTCATCAATCAGGGCGTCAGCGCGATCCTGATCGATCCGATCGACAAGAACGCGGTCATTCCGGTGATCCAGAAAGCCACTGCCGCCGGCATTCCGGTGATCACCATGGGCAACAAGGTCGAGGCAGGCTCGAACTATTCGACGCTCTATCCGGACTACGACAACATGTCGATGGTTGCCCGCGCGCTCGGCAAGTCGCTTGGCGGCAAGGGCGAAGTCGCCCTGCTCGTCGGTTCGCGTGGCAACTTCGTGTCCGACACGCGCGAAAAAGGCTTTGTCGAAACCCTGAAAAAGGAGTTTCCGGACATCAAGGTCGTCGGCATCGAGCCGACCGGCTGGGACGCAGCCAAGGCAACGAATGCCGCCCAGACATGGCTCACCACCTATCCGGACCTGAAGGCCATCGGCTGCATCTCCGACAGCCTTTGCCTGGCAGCCGATTCCGTTGCCAGTTCGATGGGAACCCAGCTGCTCTACGGCGGCTATGACGGCGACGCCGAGATGAAGCCGCTGATCGACGACGGCAAGATGGTGATGGACGTGCTGACCGGCGCCTATCGTGTCGGCTACTGGAACATCGCCGTTGCCGCTCGCCTGGCCAACGGCGAAAAGCTGCCGCAGGATCTCTACATGCCGACCTATTTCGTGACCTCGGATGCGACGGCGGCGAAGCTCAAGGCGGATGGCCTCACCTTCGAATACATCAACACCGACAAGGAGGCGGTGGAAGCCAAGAACTATACCGAGCAACTCGGTCCCAAGGTTCCGGCGACCGCCATGACCCTGGCAAAGTAACAGCCTAAAGCGGCTCAAGCGCCGGATGACGTATCATCCGGCGTCCCCTTTTCCTGACGATCGCCGTCGCCGCTTCCGTGGTGACCGCGCATGATGCTCGATAAGAGGACCGACCCATGTTCCAGTCCTGGACCTCTCCGTTACTACGGCGCAACGAACCGGTTCTCATCGCGGTGCTGCTGGTCGCCATCGCCGTCTTCGGCTGGATCGATCCGCGCTTTCTGTCGACCGGCAACCTTGTCAGCATCGCGCAGCAGAGTGCGGTCATCGCCCTCATCTCCTTTGCCATGACGGCCGTGATCATCGCGCGCGGCATCGATATTTCCGTCGGCAGCAACCTCGCCTGTTCCGGCATCGCCGCGGGTCTTGCCTATACGGCAACCGGCTCGGCGAGCCTGAGCCTTCTCGCCGCGATCGGTGGCGGTGCCGCGATAGGTCTGCTCAATGGAGCGCTGATCGGCTTTGCCGGCATCTCCCCTTTCATCGCAACGCTCGCCACCATGGCGTTCGCGCGCGGCCTGGCGCTCAGTCTCTCCGGCGCATCCAGCATCGCGGTCGCCGATCCGGTCCTGCTTTTCGCCGGACGCGAGACAATCGGCCTGCTGCCGGTCTCCGTCATCATCGCCGCCATCTGCCTGAGCCTCTGGTGGTTCGTGCTCAATCGAACGGTATACGGGCGTTGGATCTATGCGATCGGCGGCAATGCGGGGGCGGCGCGGGCCTCTCTGGTTCCCGTCGACCTCGTGCGCATCTCCGTCTACCTGATTGCCGGTGCGACAGCCGGGCTCGGCGCGATCCTCACCATCGGCCGCCTTGGTTCGGCACAGCCGCTTGCCGGCACCGGCCTTGAATTTACAGCCATCACAGCCGCGATCATCGGCGGCACGAAACTCTCCGGCGGCCAGGGCTCGATCTGGGGAACGGCGATCGGGGCGCTGCTGCTGGGCGTCATCAACACCGGCCTGTCGTTCCTGCAGGTGCCGCAGATCCTGATCTATTTCGTCACCGCGAGCCTCATTCTGGTGGCCGTTCTCACCAGCCAGCCGGAGAGTGTCGCCGCCTTGTTCAAGACCGGTGGCCGCAAGTCCACCCCGTCGCCCCGCAACACCGCCGCAACATCGGTCGGCAAACACAGCATCGCCTTGCGCGGGCTTGGCAAGTCTTTTCCGGGCGTCAAGGCACTCGACGGTGTCAGCTTTGCCGTCTCGGCCGGCGAGGTGGTGGGACTTGCCGGCGAGAACGGGGCCGGGAAATCGACGCTGGTGAAGTGCATTTCCGGTCTACATCGCCCGGACGAGGGTGAGATCGTCATCGACGGCAACGCCGTCCAGTTCCACTCCCCCAGCGCCGCCAAGGGCATCAGCGTCATCCATCAGCATTTCAGCCTTTCGCCGGACCTGACCGTGGCGGAGAATCTCTTCATCGGCCGCGAACCGCACACCCGCCTGGGATTTCTCGACCGGGCCCGGATGCGGCGCGATGCGAAAGCCATCATGGACGAGCTGTCGCTCGATATCGACATTGGCGCGGAACTGCGAACGCTTTCCGTCGGGCACCGGCAGATGGTGGAAATCGCCCGTGCCGTTCTGTCCGATGCCTGGTTCTTCATCATGGACGAGCCGACCAGCGCGCTCTCCAACCGCGAGCGCGACCAGCTCTATGACCTGATCGACAGGCTGAGAGCTCGCGGCGCCGGCATCCTCTACATCTCGCACAAGATGGAAGAGATCTTCAGCCAGTGCGACCGCGTCGTCGTTCTGCGTGACGGGCGCTTCATCGGCGAGCGCCAGACCAGCCAGACCAGCGAGGCCGAGATCGTCTCCATGATGGTCGGGCGCGATGTCGGCGACATCTTCCCCTATCTCAAAGCGCAAGTCGGCGAGACCGCGATCGAGATCAGCAACATCTCCGATGGCAAGCTCTTGAAGTCTGCGACGCTCAGCGTGTGCAGGGGCGAAATCGTCGCGCTCGCCGGCCTGATGGGCAGCGGCCGCTCCGAAGTGCTCAGGCTGATTGCCGGCCTCGATCCCATGCATGGCGGCACCCTCAGAATTTTCGGCGGGCAGCAGACCAGCGGCGACACCAAGACCGCCAATCGCGCCGGCATCGTCTACATACCGGAAGACCGGCATCTGGAAGGCTTTGTCGGCACGATGTCGATCAGGGATAACCTGTCCCTCGCCTGGATTCGCGACAACAGTCACTTCGGCCTGCTGAGACCTCGCCACATCCTGGCTCTCGCGCGCGATCTCATCGGCTCACTCGGCGTGCGGCCGGCCCAGCCCGACAAGATGGCCATCGAACTCTCGGGCGGCAATCAGCAGAAGGTCGTCATCGGCAAATGGCTTGCCACCAAGCCGAAGATCATCCTGCTCGACGAGCCGACACGCGGCGTCGACGTCGGCGCAAAGTCCGAACTCCATCACCTGATCGCAAGATTGAAGGCCGAGGGCGCGGCGATCCTCATGGTGTCGAGCGAGTTGCCCGAGGTCCTCGGCGTTGCCGACCGCATCGTCGTCATGCGCGAAGGCCACTCTGTCGGCACGCTGGCGCGTGGGGCGACGGAAGAAGATGTGATGACGCTGGCCTTCGGTGATCGCACGATCACACCACCAGCCTGCGCACCCCGGCCAGCATCCAACCTTGCACCATGCCTGTAAGGAGGACCCTTTGAGCAAATTGAAGATCGCCATCGTCGGTGCCGGCTACATGGGTCTCCTGCATGCGCAGGTGGTTGCCGAGAGCCCTGTCGCGGAACTATCGGCATTCGTTGATCCGAACGCTGCCTCGGGAAGCAAGGCCGCGTCCGATTTCGGCGTCCGGCATTTCACCGATGCCGCCGCCGCGCTGACTGCCAATGCCGCCGACGCCTACATAGTGGCGGCACCCGATACGCTGCATGAAGACGTCTGCCGCACTCTGCTCGATGCCGGCAAGCCGGTGCTGCTCGAAAAACCGATGGCTCATGATCTTTCCGCTGCCAAGGCGATTGCGAAAGCGGCGGAGAGAAACGGCGCGCGTCTGTTGGTCGGCCACATCCTGCGGTTCGACCCGCGCTATTGCGAAGCCGCGGCAGCGGTGAAATCCGGGCGGATCGGCGAGCCGATCCACGGCAGCAGCGGCCGTTTCACCAATCGCGAAGTCGGTCTTCGCATGAACGGAAACTCGAGCGTCTGCTTCTACCTCGGCGTGCACGACGTGGATGCGCTGCAATGGATCTCAGGTTCAGACATCATCGCCGTCTACTCCCGATCGGTCGCCAAGCTCATGCCTTCGCTCGGAGTTCGCTCCGAAGACGCGATCTTCTCCACCGTCGAGCTGTCGAACGGAATGAGCGGACAGCTCTACTTCGGCTGGACGCTGCCACCGACCGTTCCGACCGGCATCTGGGCGCGCACCGAAATCATCGGCACCGAAGGCATGATCGACCTCGACGTGCGCGACCACGGTCTACGTATCCTATCGCATGGACAGTGGTCGCAGCCCGACGCCTTGCACTGGCCGACCGTCAATGGCCGCATCACCGGGGATCTCTTCGAGGAGGTCCACCATTTCATTTCCGCGGTTCGCGACGAAACCCCTTTCGTGATGCCGCTCGACGACGCCCTGCGCGCCGTCGCCGTCAATGATGCAATCCTGCGCAGCGTCAAATCAGGCCTGCGCGAACCGGTCGAAGATTGGCACATCCGATGAGAGAACCCTCATGACCCGCCAACAGAACATTTGGTGCAGGCGCTTTCTCGACCTCTCGCCGTTGATCCTGCTGGTCATCCTGCTGGCGATCTTCGCGCTCATCGACGCCCGCATCGTTTCAACCGCCAGCCTCATCAACATCGTCGCCCAGGCGACCCCGATCGCCATACTGGCGCTTGGCGCCCTGATCGTTCTGCTGACGGCAGGCATCGACCTGTCCGCCGGCGTCGGCGTCGCCTTCTGTGCCGTCTTCATCGCCAGCCTGATCGACGGCGGCGCCAGCCTGCCGCTTGCCTTGCTCGTCGGCTTTGCCGTGATGGTGGTGATCGGCCTCGCGAACGGCGCCGTTATCGCACTGTTGAAGATACCGCCCTTCGTGACGACATTGGCCACAATGGTCGCGCTGCAGGGCGCAACGCTTGCCGTTGCCTCCAAAGGCGTCCTGATGCTGAAGGATCCGACGCTTCGCGCGGTCGGCATCGAACGCAGCTTCGGCATTCCCAATGTCATTTTCGCAACGCTGCTGATCGTCGCCGTAGCAGCAATCCTGATGCGGCACAGCCGTTTCGGGCTGCGTACCTATGCGCTCGGATCGGATGCCGGAGCCGCGGAACTTGCCGGCATCCCGGTGACGAAACACACGATCCTCGTCTATTGCGCCTCCAGTATCTTCGTCTTCCTGACAGCCGTGATCATGATCAGCCGGGTGCCGGTCGTGACGCCCAACATCGGCGGGACCTCGCTGCTTCTGGACGCGATCGCCGCGGCCGTACTTGGCGGCACCAGTATTTTCGGCGGCAGGGGAACGGTGTGGGGCGCGGTCGTCGGCGCGCTGATCGTCAGCCTGCTGACGACAGCGCTTCGGGTGTTCGGCACGGACCCGTCCAGCCTCGAACTCTACAAGGGAGCAATCATCATGGTCGCTCTCCTGGCCGATTCCGGCATGACCTACGCCAAGGCCCGGCTTGTCGAGGCAGCACGATGAACGAGCCAGCTCCGGCCTTGCCGATCCCGCCTGGATCCAGCTTTGCGCTGATGACCTCCCCGGATACGGAAAGACACGCGACAGCCGGCGTGCATAAACCCGTCGTCATTCTACCGCTCGGCGCTGTCGAGCAACATGGCCCGCATCTGCCGCTCGGCGTCGATTGCTGGCTTGCGGAAGCGGTTGCGCTCGCCGCGGCGGAAGGACAGGCCTCCATCCGTGTCGCCGAACCTTTCGCCTATGGCTCGTCCGAGCATCATCGCTCTTTCTCCGGCACCATGAGCCTCAGCCCGCAGATCTTCATCGCCGTTCTCGTCGATCTCTGCACCTGCCTTGCCGAAGACGGCTTCCTGCCGGTCATGCTGAACGGCCATGGCGGAAACCGCGCCGCCATCCAGGTGGCGATCACCACCCTTGGCAAGCGTGGCATCGTCACCGCGGGTTTCTCGTATTTCGATCTCATCGCCGACGTGGCGGCGCAGGCCCTGCCCGATGCCGCCACAGGCACCGGTCACGCTTGCGCGCTTGAAACGTCGTTGATGATGCATGTGCTTGGCGACAGCGTTCGCCGCGATCTCATCCCGCCAGGCGGCACTCCGCCATCCTGGCCGGATCCTCACCTTTACGCCGCGCCGGCCGTCACCGTCTGGCGCCGTTTCGAAGCCATCCGCGACAACGGCGTCATCGGCACGCCATCGCAGGCAAGCGCGGAGGCCGGCAGCAGACTTTTCATCGCAGCCGTGGAACGCAGCCGCGCCGCCATTTTGAACATCCAATCCGAATTCGGCCAAAGGAACGCATGATGACAGTCCATTTCAAATCTTCTCTCGAAGGCCCCAACCTGCGTGGCATGGCGATCGTCTCGGAGCCGGAAGCAGCCGCCCGCATCGGCATCAACCGCATCGGCGGCGAGTGGATTGCCGGCAGCTCGGGCAAATTCCTGAAAATCGATAGTCCTTCGACGGGCGAGCATCTCGGCTATCTCTCCCTTTCCACCCGCGCCGATGTCGGTCGCGCGGTGAAAGCCGCCGAAGGCGCACGCGGGACCATGCGCAAGATGGGAACCTTCGCACGCGCTCAATTGTGCATACGCATCGCCGACGCGATCGACAGGCGCGCCGAAGAGCTTGCCCACCTGCTCTGCCTGGAACAGGGTAAGCCCTTCCACAGCGAGGCAAAGGCCGAAGCATCGGCGGCAGCTCTCGGTTTCCGCAATGCGGCAGAGCAGATGAAGTGGCTGGAGACGGCGGCGTTTCCCCTGGCCGATGCCAACAAGCGCGCCTTCAGCTTCCTGCAGCCGAAGGGCATCTTTGCCATCATCACGCCATGGAATTTCCCGCTCGCCCTGCCCTGCCTCTACTATCTCGGACCGGCCGTCGCAACGGGCAACACCGTTGTCTGGGTGCCGGCGCCGACGACATCGCTGATTGCCACGGCACTTGTCGAATGCTTCATCGAGGCGGGCTTGCCGGACGGCGCCATCAATCTCGTTCTGGGAGATGGTGCGGAGGTGGGCGACGAGGCCGTCGTTCATCCGGGCACCCATGCCATCGGCTTCACCGGCAGTTCCGCCACCGGCGCGACGATCGCCCGGCGTGGCGCGGGCAAGCCGCTTCTGCTCGAAATGGGCGGCAACGGCCCGACCATCGTGCTAGCCGATGCCGATATCGACATGGCCGCCGCCCAGGTGGGGGCCGGCTGCTTTGCCAATGCCGGGCAGATCTGCACGGCCACCGAACGCGTGCTGGTGCATAAATCCATCCATGACCGGTTTATCGAAGGTCTGGTGAAAGCGGCCGCGAAGGTGAAAATGGGCGACCCTTTCGATCCCGCGACGACGATGGGGCCGATCAACAATGCGGTCGCCGTCGACAAGGTGCTCAGCCACATTGCGGACGCCCGCGCTCGTGGCGCCGAGATCGTCACCGGCGGCAATGTGGCGTCGGGTTTTGCCACCAATCTCTATTTCGAGCCGTCGATCGTCACAGGACTGACCCGGGAAAGCCTGCTCAACGTCGAGGAATCCTTCGGGCCGATTGCACCCGTGCTGACCTTCGAGACCGACGAGGAGGCGATGGAACTTGCGGCGTCCAGCCCCTACGGCCTGTCGGCCGCGGTCTTCACCAGCACCATCAAGAACGCCTTTGCCTTTGCTGAAAGCCTGAGGGTCGGTATCGTCAACGTCAACGAGATGAGCTGCTATTGGGAGCCGCATATTCCTGCCGGCGGCGCCGCCGGGACGCAGAGCGGCCTCGGCCGCACCGGGGGTCGGCACACGCTGATGGAAATGTGCGACCTGAAGACGATTACCGTGGACGTCACTCGCTGACATTCAAGGCCCGCGCCTTTTGCGCGGGCCTCCCGTGCGACCGTATGCCGTTCGGCAGCGAGCTGTCAGATGGACCGGCGCAGGCTGTCGGCCATTTTCTCGCCAATCATGATCGAGGTCAGATTGGTGTTTGCCTGGCAATCGAGCGGCATGATCGACGCATCGATAACCCGCAGCCCTTCAAAACCGTAGACCCGGCATTCCGGATCGACCACGGCCTCACCGGGCCTACCCATGCAACAGCCGCCGATCCCATGCTGCGCATCGGAAGACTGCGCCAGCAGGAAATTGTCGACCTCCTCGTCGCTTGCCATTTCGAGCCATGACAAAGGCAGATCGGAATCCCCCAGCAGGACGCGCTCGGCGATCGCCTGGATCGGCGCTTGCCGGGCAATCTCGCCAAGGTGGCGATAGGCGATACGCATGCGCTGAAGATCCATCGGATCGTCCAGCATGTTCTCTTCCACGATCGGCTGGTCGAAGGGATTGGCGGAACGCAACTGCACGGTGCCCCGGCTCTTGGCTTCCATCAGGATCAGATTGACCATGGCCTCGCCGAACTGGGCGCTGTCGGATTCCACGCCGATACCGCCATGGTTCATGGCGACGTAAAGAATGTCGTCGCGCTCGGCACCCGGCACGCCGGAACTCGTCCGCACACAGCAGTTGGTATGCCGCGCGTCGACATCGGTCGCCTTGAATTCCGGCTTCAGCTTCAGTTCGATGCGGCAATAAGGATGGTCGAAGAAACCTTCGCCGACCGGCAGGTCGGCAAGCACCTCGATGTCCTTTCGATTCAAGAGAGCCGCCGGACCGATGCCCGAGCGCTGCAGGATGACTGGAGAGTGGATGGCGCCGGCCGAGACGATGACCAGCGGCGCCTCGAATTTGCGAACCTGACCGGCCACGATGGCCAAAACGCCGATCGCTTTCTTGCCATCGAAAAGCACCTTGTCCACCGTCGCCTGCCCGATGATGGTGAGGTTCGGCCGGTCGCGGGCAGCTTCCAGATAGCCGTCATTGACCGACACGCGCTTGCCGGCTCGACTGTTGATGGGATAGGTGCAAGCCCCTTCGGCATCCGGAGCATTGAGATCGTCATGCCAGGGATGGCCGAGGGCCATCGCGCTTTGGCGCATGGCCTTGTCGACGCTTCCCCAGCTTTCGACAGGCGCGCGGTAGATCGGAATCGGGCCATCGCTGCCGTGAAAATTAGCCGCGATCGGGTCATCCTCCAGCCGGCGGAAGAAGGGCAGCACGTCGGCTCCCGACCAGCCCTTGCATCCGATTTCCTCCCAGCGGTCGAAGGCATGGAGCACGCCGCGAATGGCAATCTGCCCATTGACGGCCGTCGAACCGCCAAGCCCCTTGCCGCGCCAGTAGACCCGATGCTCCTGCCGCTTGGTGCGGCGAGCCATCAGGTCGGGGTACATATATTGTTGCTGAAAATGATCGGGAAGCAGCAGGTTGAAGGGATTTGGACTCGCCATCTCGGCAGGTTGCTCGCCGCTCCGGTAGTCCGGCCCCGCTTCCAGCAAAAGCACGTTCGTGGCCGCATCTTCGGTGAGCCGGGCGGCAAGGACAGCCCCGGCTGCGCCGGCTCCGACAACGATGACATCAAAGGGCATGCCGCACTCCCTACATCCGACCAATGCACGGCTCACTCGACCGCGACATCATCTTTGATTTCATTGTGCACGATCATCTGCTGGCATTCAGGCTCGGCGACGGACGCCGGAACCGACCACCTTAGCCGCCGTTGCACGACAGCAAGATCATCATGATTTGTTTTATATGTAAATATGATTTCGTATATGAACCCATCGGAAGTATCTCTTTTCACCATCTACTCCATACAGCGCGACGAACCCCGGTGCTTTCCGTCCCCCCTGCCGGCGGCTCTCACACCGTCATCGTCCATCGCCTTTTGATGTCGATCGGCCCTCGATAAAAGCGGTGTTCGACGCGCTGCCCTTCCACGTCGCCCCCAGGGAACAACTGCTTCCATGGAAAGTTAGTCCATGGCTACACCGCCGGTGAGCTTTCACGACAATCCAAGGGAGACAAATCATGGCGACTGCAAAAAGAGCGACGACCAAGGGACTGGAGGCTTTGTTCCTCGATGGGCTGAAGGACATCTACTACGCTGAAAAGAAGATACTCAAGGCCTTGCCGAAGATGGCAAAGGGCGCCGAATCCGAGGAGGTGGCTGCGGCCTTCGAAAAACATCGCATGGAAACCGAAGGCCAGGTTGATCGGCTCGAGCAAGTGTTCGAACTTATGGACAAACCGGCGCGCGGCAAAACCTGTCCGGCGATCGACGGCATTCTTGAGGAAGGGTCGGAAATTCTCGACGAATACAAGGGCGACCCAGCCCTGGATGCTGGGCTGGTCGGCGCGGCACAGGCCGTCGAACATTATGAAATCGCGCGCTACGGCACGTTGGTCGCGTGGGCTGAACAGCTTGGCAAGAGCGACGTGGTCAAGCTCCTCAACGAGACATTGAAAGAGGAGGTCGCGACGGACGAAGCGCTTTCCGGGCTGGGCGAAGGCGGTGTCAATGAGCGCGCCCTGGAGCAAGCTGCCTGACTGGGCGTCCTGACTGAAGTCGCCCCGGCAAAGTCGCCGGGGCGACTTTCGCGACCCTAACCGCAGCGTCGTCGATAGCACCTCTTTCAGATGCAATCAGACCCACCCCGATACTTCGGGGTGGGTCTGCTGAAATCACCCGCGATCAGCGGTTTTTGTGACTTTGTTCGCCAGCTTTCACGTGCTGTTCGTGGGTTCCACCACGCATGCCGGATCCATCGCCCTGCTGCCGTTGACCACCACCAGCGGCCTGCTGTTGCTGACGGTTTTTATTGTCGGCATTCTTGTGGCTCTGCTGGCCTGCCTTCACATGCTGTTCGTGGCTACCACCTTGATTGGGCATTCTTCTTCTCCTTCACAATGCACGAGGCGACAACCGCCTCGATTGCCTAAGAAGAGTCAGGCGCGAACGTTCCCTTACGTAACATTTTGTGAAGACCCTCAGACAAGCCGGGCGTTCGAAGGAGCTTGAGATGGATGCCGACCCGGAGAGCGTTGCGCCAACCTCGGGAGTAAGGTGCGTTGCACTGTCCCGCTGAATTGAAATGGGTGGTCTCGAAAGCTTGCTGGATAGCGAGATGCGCACCTTGCCACGCCGTTTATGCATTTGCGCGGAACGGTGGTGCTGTTCGCGTAGGCCGCATTGGGAGTCATCAGAGGTGCCATGAGAACGGCGATTGTCGAGATGGCGGTGAATGTTTTCGTCAAGCTGCGTAGCATGATCGAATTCCATCCTTGGATTCAGTTGAGGTTCAGGTTCGACCGCTCAGCCTTTTGCGGATGTCAGTCTGGCGTTGCGGCTGTGATGTTGGGCAACTCAGCGTAATTCAGCGTGAAATAACGATCATCGTTCCCCGGTGTCTTCGCATGATCGTCGAGAGATGATTTCCGGTCTTCGCGGCCCGTGCATCCGGATGGCTGTCAATGGAGGCTCGGCAGGCGATCCGCTTAGACAATGTCGTCGGCCAGGGCTGCAAGGCCCCGCCGACACAGAAGCTCGCCGCGGGATAAGGCTGGCCGAGGCAATTGAGAGAAGTAGATCAACCGTCACCTTGCAGGAACCGCCAATGCGATCTGCCTGTTAGCCTGGACGGACCCATTCCAGCGCAATTCACGTTGAGATCACGCGGAGCACTGCAAAGCATGCGTCATAAGGGAGGAACCCGACATGACGCTCAACATCAATAAGCCGCTGCGTGTAGCCCCAGTCGAAATTTCAGCTCGCGAAACAGCCTCATCCTTCACGGTTCGGTCTCCGCGCCTCCTTGCTTGGCGCAGCGCGTTAACGGCACGGATGTCTGGCCCTGGGGGAGCCTACAATGTCGGCAACCTCATTGGTCTTTGTCAGGGGATTACGGCGCAGATTCTCGTATCCGGCGATCTGAACCAACTCCTCTGGACAGGCGCGCCGGCCGCCATCAGCCATTATTTGACGGGCAATTTCGCTGCGATCGCAATGACCTCGGCGACGGCGATCTTCTTCGCCAGCGGCGAGATCTACCATCGCGCCTGGAACGGACGTCTCAAGCCTAGGGAAAATCTCAACCGCCTGGGTGATTTCCTGTCCGGCGTTGGTGCCGGTTGCCTTGGCCTGGCCCTGTTTGAACTTGGCCATCCGTTGCTGGCGTTGACATCGGGCCTGCTTCATTCCGTTGGAAAATTCGGCAGTGCTTGCCACCGACCCGGTGTCCGGATCCTCAACTTGTCGGAATACGGCCCCGACCCGTTTCGCGTCATGGTCCTTCTCAGCCGGCTGCCGGCCCTCATCGCCGCCGGGACAGAACTCTGTGCATCGCTGTTCAAATTCGAAGTCGAACAGCCACAGCATTGGTCTACGCCCGCCAGCCTTCTCGTTTGTTACCTGCTCTGGTCCTGGGCTGACCTGCTTCTGTTCCGATCGAGCCAACCTCGCGCAGCCCGCGATCATTCCGCCGGCTGATCAAGCTTCGCTATTCCAACCTCATTTGGAGAGACACCATGTTTGGATCATCATCCGACAATTCCGCAGAACAGATCGGCCGCTCCTATCCCTTGCAGCGACGCATCGGCACGATCTGCGTTTTCGGCGGCGCCATGCTTGGCAACGATCCCGACCACGCCCGTTGCGCCACCATCCTTGGCGAGACGATAGCCGCAGCAGGTATTCGCCTGGTCTATGGCGGTGGCTGTGATGGCCTGATGGGCCAGGTGGCTATTGCCGCAGCAGAAGGGGGTGGAACCGTGATCGCGATCACCCCGCAGTTCCTGATCGAGCGGATGAGAATGCTATTATCGGGATGCCAGACGATTTCAGTTCCCGACATGAGTATCCGCAAACAGCTCATGTTTGACTACGCGGATGCATTTGTAGCCTTGCCTGGCGGCATCGGAACCGTTGAGGAACTGACCGAGGTCATGACGCTTCGCAAGCTGGAAAGGCACTGCAAGCCGCTGGTCCTGGCGAATTTCAAAGGCTTCTGGTCACCACTTCTCGGCGTCTTCGAGAGCATGTCCGAGGCTGGCTTCATGAACTCGTCAACTCGATGCACGCAAATGGTTTCGGCAACCCCGGAGGCCATCCTTCCGCTTCTTCAGCGCAGCGTCAGTTTCGAGCAGAACGAACCGCCAACGCCCGTCCTGCTGCCCACCATCCCCGTCTTGCGCAGATCACATATATCGAGTGCTGGCCCCGGATAGATCGCGAACCAAAAGACGCGTTCTTCCGCGCAACACCAGCCACCTCGACGATGACGGGGTCCGTCGGCCCCGATCATCGCTTTCAAACCCGATCACAAACCGTTGGAGCCATTGCCCGCTGTGGTGATGCGATCAATCATGTCCAGATTCAAGGCAAATTCCTTGCTAATGCTTGCTGCGCTCATTTGGGGAGTGGGC
Source organism: Mesorhizobium sp. Primo-A (assembly GCF_003997175.1). NCBI lineage: Bacteria > Pseudomonadati > Pseudomonadota > Alphaproteobacteria > Hyphomicrobiales > Phyllobacteriaceae > Mesorhizobium > Mesorhizobium sp. Primo-A. The sequence goes on along the minus strand of NZ_RZTG01000011.1, from coordinate 143,728 downwards.
AATGTGTCCCACAAGACCATACTGGCCCACCTCGATCCCATGGCGGTTGTTTTCCTGACCAGCGTGATCGCCGGACTGGTGACGTTGCCATTCGCGGTGCGGGAGCGCGACCCCGAAACCAACACCGGCTGGTTTCCAAGTGTGGCGAGAGTGGTTCTGCTTTTTGCTCTCGGCTGTGTGGTCCAGCAATTGTCCTATGTCAGCACGACGGTGACGAACTCGAGCCTCCTTATCAGCGCTTCCACTGTTATCACGCCGATCGCCGCATGGCTGATCATGAGGGAGCGTCCAAGTGCACTGATCCTATTCGTCGCAATTCTGACGGTCGTGGGATCGGCTCTCCTGGCGGGCGGCTTCAATGGTTCGGCAACCGCCGGCGACGCTTTCGCCGTCCTGACTGCAATCTGTTTTGCAGTATGGACGGTCGAACTCGGGCGGCATGTGCAGGCACATGGCCATCCCTTCGCGACGGCGGCCGCACAGTTCATCGGCACGGCCGTTGCCACGCTACCTTTCGCCCTGCAGGGCACAATGACATTTCAGGCAATTATGGCAGCATGGCCAGAACTCATCACGCTTGGTGTGTTCTCGACCGCTGTCGGCTTTTGCCTGCAGACTTCTGCACAGCGCTACACCACTTCGTCCCATGCGGCGGTGATTTGCAGCGGAGAGGGTGTGTTCGCCGCCATTTCCGCTGCCGCTCTGCTTGGTGAACGGCTTTCGCCCGACGGGCTTCTGGGTGCGGGCGTCATTCTGTCCTGTGTGCTGTTCACCGCCGTCTCGGCGGGCCCGAAGCTCGATCCGTCAGTGTCATGATCGCCTCGGCAATGTCGCTCTGCTCTGGGGCCGCGCCATTCAGACCACCGACGGGCAAGTCTGTTTCTACTCCCGGATTCATGCCAAGCTACTCGCCTGGCCGCATTCATCCTTCTGGAAAACGAGGTCTACTTCGATGCTCCACGGCGAAACGTCCTCCTTCGAAGCCGCCAACATACCGAACCGGTCAAACCAGAATTCAGACGACGGCCTCAACGACAAGCCGACCTTGAGAGGCATCAGGCTCTTCCCGTCCCTGGCGGACATGCCGATCGCCTTGTTTGACGCAACCGAAGACGAGAGCGCCATCGACCGCACCAAGGCGGGCTTGCTGGACATCACGGCGGAAATGGTCGGCCCGACCGATGGACTTGAAGGCAGTGATCTCAGCCCTACACCAGCCGGCTTTACCTATTTCGGTCAATTCGTGTTCCATGACATCGTCTTCAGCCAAATATTCGGATTGCCCAAGCCGACAGGCAAAACCCATCATTTGAAGAACGCGTCCTCGCAAGGCCTTGACCTTTCGGGGCTCTATGGGCGGGGGCCAATCGTCGACGCCCATCTCTACGATGTTGCGGATGGGGCGGACCTGTCGGCTTGCCGCTTTCCGATCGGCTTGCCTTGCATGAAAGGCAGTATGCTTCCGGTCGACGGTAAGACCATGCAAGGCCGTGATTTGCCGCGCATCGACTTCTCGGGCAAGTTTATCAGTGTCGAGGGTCGGCGATCGCCTTATCGGCCCTTGGTGGCGGATCCGCGAAACGACGACAATCTTGTCCTGTCGCAACTGCTCTGCACACTCATGGGCATCCACAACAGGATCGTGGATCTGCTGCTTGGCATCGGCACCGACCCAGCAGAAGCTTACAAGCGTGCCAGGATCTATCTGACCTCGGTTTACCGCACTGTGATCATCAACGACTATCTGAGAAAAGTTCTGGCTCCGGAAATATGGGACCATTTTTTCGCCAGTGACGATTTTCTTGGCGCCGGAGTCTCGGCACTTGAGACTTTCAATGCGCTGCCTTTGGAATTCACCTTCGGTGCGTCGCGCTTTGCCCACGCCATGGTCCGGCAGTTCTATGTCGTGAACGACAGGTCGGTCGAAGAACCAGCCAATCTGCGCAAAATGCTGTCCTTTTCCAGCCTGCGCCCGGGTGGGGAGATTCCAATACCCGAGAACTGGATTGTCGACTGGAACCGGTTTGCCTCAGCCGACCCCCCGTCGAAAGCTCAAAGTGCCCGGCGCATAGGACCATTCCTGTCGAAAGAACTGACGATTGCCGGCCTGAGTGCGGAATTGAACGGCACAGTCCGGCCGGTTGCCTTCATGGATTGCTGGCGCTGTTACGACCTTGGTTTGCCATCCGGGCAGGACGTGGCCGGTGCGGTGAAGACCGCCCTGGGCGACAACAGTATCGATGTGCCGGTCCTGACGGGCAATGACATGCTTCCCACGGCCGCCTGCGCCAAACGTTACGTCTACAACGCCGGCCGACTTCGGGCCGCTTTGCAACGGTACCCGGAGTTCCTGAGGCAAACACCTCTCTCCTACTATATCATCCAGGAGGCGTCCGTTCTTGGTAATGACGGCAGCCATCTTGGCCCAGTTGGCTCCTATGTGGTGGCCGCCACGATCGCATCCGCACTGTTCAAGGCTGCCGATACGGATATCACCTCTCGCAGGCTCATTCCGGACGTAGAGCCAAAAACGCTGGCAGGACTGCTCGATCTCAATGATACTGCGAAGGTATCGGATGAAGTGCTTGGCGGCCTGCTCGGCAGTCAGGGTTTTCAATAGCGCTGATAACGGCAGCGCTACAGTGCTCAATCTGGTTTAGCGGGGAAAGTGGACATGGTGAAGTTCAAAGATGTGCAGTTCGAGGCGCTTGGCGAATTCATCCGAGACCTGATCAAGGATCCGGCCAAGCAAGCGATCTTCAGAAGTGGAGATCAGGAGGCGATGAAGGACCTGCTGCGTGGGTTCATGACGCCCAGGGACAAAACCTGGGAGGAGATCACCATCCAACCATACTTCGACCAAGACCTGATCGTGAACATCGCCTTTCCCTTCACCGGCGACGTCGAGCAAACGATCGCCACCATTGCGCCGGCGGATGGACCCGGTGAGGACTATACATTTCCCGATCACTACAATCTCGACCCGAACGCCGGCCCGCCCGATCAAATAAAGAAAAACCGTTTGAGCGCATATCATAAGCGCCTCGGCGACTACGTGATGTCACGCTGCAAGTGAAACCCGGCGCAATTGCGAGCAACGGTTCGGCCGTGTCAGCCCGACTGGGCTGCCAATTCGATGCCACGGGCCAGCTTCTCCTGATCGACTGGTAACCGGATCGGAAAAGCGGTCTTGAACCACTCCACGGCGACAGCGCGGTCAAGCCTACCCGGCCCTTGCCACGCCGCCGTTAGGTTGCGTAGAAAACGTCTGAACTCATCCCCGGCCTCGCGGTTGCGTTTCAGCAACGCAAGTGCCGCCGCCGACCAGCCGTGGATGTCGGCGAACAGTTGATCGCTCTTGACCGCAGCGGCCACGCACCCCTCCAGATCATTGGCGAGAAAGGCAATGGTCGCCTGGTAGCCATGATAGTGAGCGTCGGGCATGGGATTGAGGTCGAAACTGCGCTTCGAAAGCTCCGATGCCCGTTGATGATCACCCATGAAGGAGCTGGCCAGCGCGTAGGCGATCAACGTCGCGGGGTTCCCGGCATTTTGCTCATGTGCAAGGCTGAAGTGAAAATCGGCCAGCTCCCAGCGTCGCGCCAGAAGGTGGCTCCAGGCCAGATTTACCTGGTTGCGGTGGTCGAATGGGTCGAGCAGGACCGAACGCTTGGCCAGTTCGAATGCGCGCTTTAGATCCTGCTCGATCGACGATGCACCCGGAACGACGATCCAACGCGAGTTGAGCACCGCAGCGAGGCTGGAATAAGCGCAGGACAGATCGGGATCAAGCCGGATGGCTTCCTCGTAGCGGGCGATGGCAGCTTCTTCGGTGTCCTTTCGCCACATGATCGAAAGCCGCTGTCCGTCCAGCCAGCAATCATAGGCCGAGAAATGGTTCGGGGAAGCTTGCGATATGCGATGCAGCCTGGCACTGGACAAGGCAATCTGCAGGCGCGCGGAAAAGCGTGCGCAAACTTCATTGAAGGCCGAGCGCCAGGAAGACGGATCCGACGGAACGGTGAGAACGAAGGCTTCTCCTTCTTGCAGGAAATCATAGCAGGTAATTTGGAACACTGCTGGTCCATCCGTGTCGATCAGACGGATGAGGACGCCGATATCCACGTGTTCGCCTGCCGCCTGATGCATCTGATCCAGTGAGAATTCACCGGCTTGCAACTCCGTTGACACGGCTGTCCAATGCCTAAATCGGGAAATCGAAGCCAGAAGCTCTGTCGCCAAGGCAAATTGCAGGTGCTCGTTCTCTGCTTCGCGCCTGGCAATGATGATGGCGATTGTCGGCTTCCCTGGGATGCGGCTGTCGTGATCGCTTTGCGCAAGGTCGGGGTCAGCCGCCCGCTTTTCACCGTCGTTGCCCGGCTTGAGCGCCTCTAGAAGGTGGAGGATTTCTGCCGGTGGTCGCAGATCCATGTCCGCTTTGAGTTCGGCCGCGTAGCGGTCGAAGAACGCTAGGGCGCGGGCATAACCGCTTTCCTCACAGACCCTCCGAATGGTCTCCACCACGGCATCGTCGAAAAACGGATCAAGTTGCAGGATGCACGCAGCGATGGATTTGCGCTGTCTCGGGTCTGTCTCGGCCGCCAGCCAGGCTGCGAGCCGTGTCACCAGCCTGTCGGTTATCATCGTCGACTGCATTCTCAGCCAGTTGTCGAAGACAGGATCGCAATCGTCCAACCCGGCGCAAAGTCCATCCCTGGCTTTGGCCAGCAGGAGCAGCGCACCGTCATAATTGCGGTCGTCGAGCGCACGTTCAAGCTCATCGATGTCGGAACGGATTGCAGTCGGATCGATTCCCAGGACGAGCTTGTCGACCGCGAGGTAATTAAGCCTGGTCTCGCTTGCCAGGCGTCGGAGATCCTTTATGCACTGGCGCAGTGATCCGCGCGCATGCTCCTCGTCCTGCTCGCTCCAAAGCAATGCCGCCAGTCGCCCGCGCGTCTCGCGTGACCTGCCGCTCAGTAACAGATAGGCGAGAATCGCGCAGGCCTTCCGCTTGCCCAACGAGAACGTCTCCGAGCCCTTGCGAAGCTCGAAACCGCCGATTAGCCTAATCGCCAGACCGTCTGTGGAAATTGTCAACTCCGCCGGCTATCGTCTCGGTCGCCAACGGGCGCCACCGCTTACCCTACGTAAACAGCAGAAGCCAAGATATTGAAAGAGCCAACATGCTGTTGCGCGGGTCGCATTGGACAACGCTTGCTCTGCTGATGCATCACGGCCGGCCGATGACGGTGAACCAAGACGACCCGACCTGGGACCGCCAGTCGAGTGAAGATGATTTGGATGTTTTGGAGAATCTGGCTGCGACCCTTGTCGCTGCGCCCGAGAATGGGCTGCCCCTTTTGCACTTCGCGACACGGCACGACATTGGCGTTGAAGTGTTCGATGTTCCGGGTGGATTCCTGGCTATGTCCAACATTGCTCCATTCGAAGGGAATGAGAAACGATTCACGGCAAGTGGCAAAGGCTTTGATGCCGGCACGGCCGTGCTGTCTTGCCTCGGAGAGGCCGCGGAGATTTCCAGCTGGGCCTGCAGAGCCGAAGACGTCACGGCGTCAGCACGCATCGGCTCTCCAGGCGATGGAATGAGGATCGATGCGATTCAGGTATTGGGCTTTTCGCTGGAACAGATCCGACATCGCGATCGGCTCAACAGAATGTGGCGTGGCTGGGACAGTATCCCTTCAACGGATCATCTGAACAATCCCCAGCTATGGGCGTCCGTTCGCAGCTTCCATGACGATAGGGTCGCGCTTTGTCCGGCGTTTCTCTGCTATGGCCGCTTTGGTGACGTCGCATATGGCGATTGCAGCTTGAACGTCGACACCAATGGTTGCGCCGCTGGCACAACGCGGGCGGATGCAAGAACCCGCGCCTTGCTTGAACTCGTCGAACGAGACGCCACAGGGATATGGTGGCACCGAGGCTCCCTGAGAAAGCGGCTGGATATCGCGCGGCTTGATGACCAAGGCTTGGCGTCTCACATCCAGCAGCATCGCCAAGAAACGGGACGCAGGCTCTGGCTTCTCGATATCTCGTCCTTCCGCACGGCCATTGTGACGGCGGCGATCAGCTGCGAAGACAGTGGCGAGCATATGGCGGCGGGGTTCGGGTGCAGCTTCGATATGGTTGCTGCCGCCCGGTCCGCGTTTTTGGAATTGATACAATCCGAAGCTGCAATGCAGGCCCATGCCGAAAGGGCAGAACGGCCCCGTAATAAAACGATGAGCGATGACGATTGTCGGATGACCCGCTGGAAGCGTTTCGCTGACGTGCGCAACTTTCGTTTCGCCATCGGCAAGCCTGCCGACGGCCTGGAAAGCGCTGGCGAAAGCAACGTCACCGACCTGCTGAATGAAATCGGCGAAGTTTGTGGTTCGCAGGTCTGGTTCGCCGATCTTTCGCGATCCGAGATTGGTATCCCCGTTGCAAAGGCGATCTGCGAGGGATTATCCCATTTCAAAGCGCGCTGGGGCTGCCACCGAAACGCCGCACCTTCCATCGCAAGTGATTCGAGCAAAACAGCAGGCCGCCTCTCGCAGGCCAGAAAACTTTTGATCTAATTGTTACAGGCAATGACGACACGGGCACGTTGGAGACCCGTCGCCGGTTACAGGACGCTGATGAGGAAGCCGGCGTTACGATTGTGGGCGGGGCCAGGACTTCGTGTACGTCGGAATTTGCTCAAGCAGGGGCTCCGAGTTCGCCGGGATCTCGTACAGCAGGGAAGTTGAGTGAACCCCTGTTGACTTGAGGGCGCGAACGCTGCTGTTTTGGGTCGCAAAGCCGCCCGACGGCTAGCGGTGCAAGAAGGGCGAAAAAAGCGGACTTTTGTCGAGATATCTAGGGCAAACTGAAGCAATCCGTGGGACCGCACACCGCCGACCAATGTCTGGATCTCTTAAGACGCTGGTGCGCGCGAACTCGGCAGATGCAAACTTGTGTCTCCAGATCGGTGTTCGGCTATCCGGCTAAGGTTGCGCCCAGTCGCTTGGAAATCGAAACAATCCAGGCTCGCAGCTCAGGACCAAAAGGCTTCTCAAGAATGGCCCGATCCCAAGCCAAAAAATAAGGTTCCGGCAGCCTGATCCGCTTGTCGAACGGGGCGACGAGCCTGCCCGACGCGATATCGTCGGCAGCCATCGACAGTTGCGCCAGCACAAAGCCCCTTCCGTTGGCCGCCGCATCGATCGCCGCGCTCGACAGGGAAAAGGCCACTTCGCCGGATGTTCTGCGGTGCACCGCGCCGATGCTTGCGGCCCATTCCGCCCATGTCGGCGGCGAGCGGTGATCGCGGGCCCATTCGATGCTGAGAAGCGGCAGATCGAGAATATCGGCGGGCTTGCCGACCGGATGTTTCGCCAGCAGCGTCGGCGAGCAGGCCGGCACCACCCAGTCGGTGAACAGTTCGGTGTAGTGCTCGAAATCACGATATTTCGTGCCGTACGAAATACGGAAGTCAACTTGTTCGGCGCCCAGCCTTGGCTCCGTCTCGGCGCCCACCAGCCGCACGGTCGCGCCGGGGTGGTCGACCTGCCAATCCAGGAGCTGCGGGCCGATCCATTTGCTGGCCAACGACGGCAGGCAGGAGATGGTCAAAGTGTCCGCGGACCGGGCCTGTTCGATGAGATCCTGGGCGTCGCGAATGTGTTCGAAGCCGACGGCAACCGCTGCGTGGTAAACGCGGCCCAGCGCGGTGAGGGCGACACTCCTGCCGCGCCGTTCCAAAAGCCGCGCCTCCAGCGCGTCTTCGGCCTTGCGGATCTGCTGGCTGACCGCGCCGACGGAGACGCCGAGTTCGTTGGCGGCCGCCGTCACACTGCCACGCCTGCCGAAAGCCTCGAAGGCCTGTATCGCACGCAGTGGGGGCGTCTTCTTCACCTGGGCAACAATCCTGGGGTCAGCTTGATTTAGTTTTTCTAAAATAGAACACAGATGCAAGCCCTATGTCGTCCCAGGCCCGCAAGATATTCGTTTAGGCGTCACAAGCTCGGGAGGACGCCATGTTTCTTCGAAACTGCTGGTACGTTGCCGCATGGGACCATGAGGTCGCCGACAGGCTGGTGCCGACCCGGATACTTGGCGAGGACATTGTCCTCTACCGCCGGACCGATGGCGTGGTGGCGGCGCTCGAGGATGCCTGTCCCCACCGCAAGCTGCCGCTGTCCATGGGCCGCATCAAGGGCGACACTGTCGAATGCGGCTATCACGGGCTGACCTTCGACAGCACCGGAACCTGTACGCGCGTGCCCGGTGCTGAAAAGATACCGCATGTGGCATGCGTTCGTTCCTATCCGATCGCCGAACGTTACGGGCTGCTGTGGATATGGATGGGCGAAGCGGCAAAGGCCGACCCCGCGCTGATTTTCGCGGTCGACCACTGGGGCGATCCGGCATGGGGCGTCAATCGCGGCGAGTCCATGGCGCTCGATTGCAACTACCTCTACATGACCGACAACCTGCTCGACCCCTCGCATGTGTCTTGGGTCCACCAGTCCTCCTTCGGCGGCGTTCAGGCGATGGAGGATGCGCCACTCGAAACCACCGTAGGCGCGGACGGCGTGACCGTGTGGCGCTGGGTGGTCGATGCCGCGCCGGCGCCCTTCTATGCGCCTTTCCTCAAATTCTCAGGCAATTGCGACCGCAAGCAGCACTACGAAGTGCGCTACCCCTCCAACGCCATCATCAAGGCGATCTTCGTGCCGGCCCGCACCGGCGGCGAGGGCAAGCCGCTGCACGAGGACGTGTTCCTCATGGACAGCTACAACTTCATGACGCCGGTCGATGAGAACCAGACGAAATATTACTGGTTCCAGATGCGCAATTTCGCCCCCGACGATTTGGAGGTTTCCCGCCAGTTCGCCACCTCTGTGCGCGGCGCCTTCGACGAGGACCGCACCGTGCTCAATGCCGTGCACAAGGGCATGGCAAACAAGCGCACGCCCAATCTCGATCTGAAGATAGATGTCGGACCGCTGCGCTTTCGCCGGAACCTGGCCAAGCTGATCGCCAGCGAGAGCCAGCAATTGGCAGCTGCCGAATGAATGCATTCACCGCTCGCGACACCATCGCAAGAAGCGGATTTCGCGACCTGAAATTGGTCGCGAAGGTGCGCGAAAGCGCCCTCATCACTTCATTCCATCTCGAGCCGGTCGATCCACAGGACTGGCGCGACTTCCAGCCGGGCCAGTTCCTGGTGTTCCGGATTCCGGTAGCGCGGGAGGCCGCCGGCGAAAGGGGATATGTGCTGCGCAACTACAGTATCTCCTGTTCCCCAGACAGCGCTTCCTATCGGATCAGTGTGAAGCGTGAGGCAGCACCCGGGCCGGGGCTTCCCGATGGGATAAGCTCGTGCTTCCTGCATGACCGTATCGACGTCGGTGATGTGCTTCAGGCGGAAGGGCCGCGCGGCGATTTCGTGCTCGACAAGGCCAGCAACCGTCCAGTCGTGCTGCTCAGCGGCGGCGTCGGGCTGACGCCGATGGTGTCGATGCTGCATGCGTTGGCTTCGTTGCCGGACCGCCGTGCCGTCTTCATTCACGCCTGCGACAACGGCGATGTGCATGCCTTGCGCGATGAGGTGACCGACCTGGTCTCGACCCGTCCCGGCCTGACCGCACACTTCTGCTACCGGCTCCCGTCCGAGCGCGACAAGGCCGAGCAGCGCTTTCATAGCGAAGGCATGATTTCGCGGGACGTGCTGCAGCGTTTGCTGCCGATCGATGACTATGATTTCTACCTCTGTGGCCCGCCGCCGTTCATGCAGGCGATCTACGTCATGCTGCGCGAGCTTGGCGCGCCAAGGTATCGCATTGCCTACGAATTCTTCGGCCCGGCGACGGTGCTTGAGCCCGATGCAGTGCGAGTTCCCGCGGTTCCAGCGCAGCCGGCAAGGATCGAGCCGGCCGGGGAAGCGACAACCGTGGAATTTCGGAAGTCGGGCCTGACGGCCGTCTGGGATGGCTCGGCCGTATCGTTGCTCGACTTCGCCGAGAACCAAGGTCTGTTGCCGGAATTCAGCTGCCGGGCCGGCATCTGCGGCACATGCAAGTCGCGGCTGATCTCGGGCGACATCGCCTATTTCGAGGAACCGCTGGACGAGCTTGGAAGCAGCGAAGTGCTGTTGTGCTGCTCCAAGCCGCGCGGATCAGTCGTCCTCGATATTTGACAAGATTGCCGCGCGTGGGCGCGGGGAAACGGAAGTCGGGATTTGGAACAGTCGGTCAAACCAGCGTCGAGCCTGCCGCTCAATCCGCATATCGCCGCCTTGCCGCCCTACAATGCCGGCATGAACATCGCGATGGCGCGGGCGCTGAGTGGCCGCAACGATGTCGCCCGGCTGGCCAGCAACGAGAACCCGGATGGGTGTTCTCCCGCCGTCATGGCCGCATTGGCCTCCTCATCCTTCGAGCCATGGCGCTATGCCGATCCGGCCTGCACGGCGCTGCGGGCGGCGCTTGGCGAAAAACTGGCGATCGATCCTGGCATGATCGTTGCCGGCAATGGTTCCGAGGAGATGATCGCCGCCATCTCGCGCGCCGTCCTGGTGCCGGGCGCCTCGGTCGTCACCACGGTGCCGAGCTTCGGGCTGCATGAGATAGAGCCGCTGGCTGCCGGTGCCGATGTCGTCAAGATTGCGATGAAACCCGAGATGGGGTTCGATCTTGCCGCGCTCGAAGCGGCGATCGCCGTTGGGCCACGGATCGTTTTCATATCCTCGCCGTGGAATCCGGTCGGGCCGGGTCTCGACCACGCTGGCCTGCGACGGCTGATCGGCGCCGTGCGACCCGGCACGCTTCTTGTCCTGGACGAGGCCTATTTCGAATTCGCCGATCCCGGCGCGCCCGACGGCATCGAGGTCCTGCGCAACAGCAGCATCGACCATGTCGTGCTGCGCACATTTTCGAAGGCTTATGGCCTGGCGGGGCTGCGCGTTGGCTATGCCGTTTGTTCGGGCTTCGAACTGGCAAGAGTGATCGCGGCCGCCAAGACGCCGTTCAACGTCAATGCGGCAGCACAGGTCGCCGCTATTGCGGCACTGGCCGACGAAAGCTGGATGAAGGCGTCGGCGGGCCGCGTCAGAGCCGAGCGCGTGCGCACCGCCGCCGCACTTACGGGCCTTGGTTTCCGGGTTGCCCAGTCGCAGACAAACTTCCTGTTCTTCGACTGCAAGGGCGACAGCTCCAGCGTTGCCGCCGGTCTCCTGAAGCAGGGGATCATCGTCAAGGCGTGGCGCGAAGCCGGCTACGAGCACTATCTGCGCGCCACCATCGGCTTGCCGGCCGACAACGACCGGCTGATCACGGCGCTTCAGGGATTGGCTGGGCGATGAGCGGCCACGCGTCTCCCAGGCAAACGAACTGGATCGAGCAAGCGGTGCCGTTGTCGGTTGTCGACGCGATCCGCCATGTCGTTGGCGCCTCGAATGTGCGGATCGGTGATGATGCCGGGGCGATCGACCTTGGTTCGAACGGGACGGATTGCGCCGCCGGCATCGTCGTTGCGCCTTCATCGACCGGCGAGGTCGCCGCGGTGGTGCGCATCTGCAGTCAAAATGAGATTCCGATCGTGCCGCAGGGCGGGCGGACCGGCCTGGTCGGCGGAAGTGTCTCGCGGCCGGGCGAGATCGTTCTTTCCCTGGCACGCATGAACCGGATCGAGCGGCTCGATCCCGTCGAGCGCGTGGCGATCGTCGGTGCCGGTGTTACGCTCGAAGCTTTGCAGTCTGCCGCATTTGAGCACCGCCTGGAGCCCGGTATCGATCTTGCCGCGCGCGGTTCGGCGACGATCGGCGGCATGGTTTCCACGAATGCGGGTGGCGTGATGGCCTTTCGCAACGGGGTCATGCGCCACCGCGTCCTTGGCCTGGAGGCCGTGCTGGCCGATGGATCGGTCTATTCCGATCTGACGCGGGTGGTGAAGAATTCCGCCGGCTACGATCTGAAGCATCTCTTCATCGGTGCGGAGGGCACGCTTGGCATCGTGACCCGCGTGGTCGTCAAGCTCGACCCTTCGCCCCGAGCCACCGCCACCGCGCTTTTCGGGCTGCCGTCTGTCGAAGCGGCGCTGCAAGTCATTCGTCTGGCGCTTGAATCGGATGCGGGACATTTGCGCGCGGCGGAGGCGATGTGGACCTCGTATTTCAGCCTGGCCGCAGCCGCGCATGAATGGTCCGAACCGAGCGTGCCGCTCGACCAGCCGCTGTTCCTGCTGCTGTCGCTTGGCGGCGCGCGCGAAGAGGCGCTGCGCGAAGATTTCGAGCGGATCTATTCGGAAGTGATGGAGCGCTATCCTGAAGCCACCGGCATCATTGCCGGCTCGCGGCGGCAAGAGGAAGACCTGTGGCGGTTGCGCGAGGACACCGGCGTGCTCTATCGCGCCCATCCCCAAGCGCCTTCCTTCGACGTGTCGGTGCCTCTGTCGGAAATTCCGGCCTATCTCGACAGAATCCTGCCCCGGCTCGCAGCGATCGAACCGGGTCTGGCGCCCTATGTCTTCGGTCACCTGGCCGATGGAAACCTGCATATCATCCTCAACCGTCAGGGTCCGCTGGCGCCTGACGTAGCGGAGGCTGCCGAGAGCGTCCTGTACCAACAACTGCGGGAGATTGGCGGTTCTTTTTCCGCCGAGCACGGTGTTGGGTCCAAGCGCATCCATTCGCTGCTGGCGACGGTTGACCCGACGAAGCTCGCCGCGATGGAGCGGGTGAAACGAGCGCTGGACGATCAGTCGATCATGAACCCCGACAAGGTGCTTCCCTCCGACGCCTGGTTTGTCCGGTCCTCCAGGCCGCTCCTTTCCGGCAATGAGCGCCGATTGCCACCTCAGAACACGAGCCATCACAACGATGAATAGCCCCACGGTGGAACGACAGGGAATGAACGGATTGACCGCAACCGCCAGCGATCCGGTGGGATCGACCATGCGCCATGATGAGCCAGCCCCCGCCTATGCCCGTGATTTCGCCGTCCTTCGCAGGAGATTTCGCGAAGCCGCCGAGCGGGCCGGCGCGGAACTGTCTGAATATGTTCATCCGCTGAACGGCCCGGATGGCGAGACGCTGGCGACGGATGTGGCGCTGCTTGGCCGCCGCGATGCGCGCAAGCTGATCGTGCTCATCTCCGGTACGCATGGTGTCGAGGGCCCGTTCGGCTCGACTTGCCAGACCGCGTGGCTCGGCCAGAAGCACCTGCGGCGCCTGCCCGGCGACACAGCCATCCTTGCCATTCACCTCATCAATCCCTGGGGTACGGCTTGGTCGCGGCGCGTCAACGAGGACAATGTCGACCTCAACCGCAACTTCATCGACTGGTCTTCAAGTGCTCCCGTCAACAACGGTTATGCCGGCCTGCACGACGCCATGGCGTATCGCGAGTGGGAGGGACCGGACCGCATAGCGGCCGACGAGAAGCTCGCCGTGGCGCGCAAAAGGCTTGGGCATGCCGGGCTGGCGGCGATCGTCGAAGCCGGCCAGTATGAGTTCGCCGACGGCATGTTCTACGGCGGTGGCGGCCCGGTCTGGTCGAACCGCACCTTGAACGAAATTCTGAAGACCTTTGCCGGCGCGGCGCGCCAGGCCATCGTCTTCGACCTGCATACCGGCGCCGGGCCTTACGGTTATCCGGCTCTGCTTTCTGTGGCGAGTTCCGAGCATGACGGCCTTGCCTGGGGCAAATCCATCTTCGGGCCGGCGCTGGCGACAGTCCTGACAGGCCAGGGCGCCAAGACCGATACCGGCATCACGGCAACGGCGACCGGCTATGTCTCCGATGCCGTCCGCAAGGCAATGCCGAACGCGCGCGTGCTGCCGCTTGTCGTTGAATGCGGCACGTTGGACGGGCCGGCTGTCATGGAAGCGGTCCAGGCCGACAACTGGCTGCATCTGTTCGGCAAGCTCGATTCGCCGTTGGGCAAGCGGATCCGCGACACTCTGCGTTGCGCCTTCATCCCGGATGACCCAGACTGGCAACGCACCTGCCTGTCCAGCAGCCTGCGCTATTTCGATCGTGCGCTGGCGGACCTGCGAACCGTCGAGATAACCCAGGACACCAGCAGCGAACAGACGCCGCCAACCCTTCCTGCCGTCGCGGCCGATCCGGCGCCCGCTGACAAGGCAAAGATCACCACGCCGGCCGTGCAGATCGACGAGCTTCACAAGAGCTTCGGCTCGCTTTTGGTGTTGAAGGGCGTCAATCTCACCGCCCATGCCGGTGAGGTCATTTCCATGATCGGCTCGTCGGGCTCGGGCAAGAGCACGTTCCTGCGTTGCATCAATCTTCTGGAGCAGCCGGATGGCGGCAAGGTCGCCATCGATGGCGAGGTGATCAAGATGAAGCCGCTGTCGAGCGGCCGTCTTGGGCCAGCCGATATGGCGCAGGTCGAACGCATCCGCGCCCGCGTCGGCATGGTGTTCCAGAACTTCAATCTGTGGCCGCACATGACTGTGGCGGAGAACATCATCGAAGCGCCCCGGCACGTCTTGAAGGAGCCCCGCGAGAAGGCCATCCAACATGCGCACGCTTTGTTGAAGAAGGTCGGGCTCGCCGACAAGCACGCTCATTATCCGGGCCAGTTATCAGGCGGCCAGCAGCAACGCGCCGCGATCGCCCGAACGCTCGCGATGCGTCCCAAAGTCATCCTCTTCGACGAACCGACATCGGCGCTCGATCCCGAGTTGGTCGGCGAGGTGCTGCGCGTGATCCGTCAACTGGCGGAGGAAGGCAACACCATGATCCTCGTAACGCACGAGATGCAGTTCGCGCGCGAGGTCTCCCACAAGGTTCTGTTTCTCCACCAGGGAAAGGTGGAGGAAGAGGGTGCGCCCGCGGAGCTGTTCGGCAGCCCGCGCTCGGAGCGTCTGCGCCAATTCCTGGCTCGGACACTGTGAGGGAAGCATTCTCGAAGCGTCCGGTTCGCACCGGACAACGGCAATGAAGACCAACAACAAGGGGAACTGATATGAAACTGAAAGTCTTGACGCTGCTCGCATGTCTCGCGGGAAGCATGGGAAGCGCATTGGCGGCCGAAGGCGAGTTGTCCATCGGAACGGAAGGCGCCTACCCGCCATGGAGCATGTCCGACGCCAATGGCAACGTCACCGGTTTCGACGCCGATGTCGGCGCGTTGCTGTGCACCAAACTCGCGGTGACCTGCCATTTTGTCGTGCAGGCGTTCGACGGGTTGATCCCGGCGCTGAAGGCCAAGCGCTTCGACGTCATCATCTCGGGCATGTCGATCACCGCCGATCGCAAGAAGGAGATCAATTTCAGCGTCGGCTATGCCGAACTGGCCAACATGTTCGTCGCGGCCAAGGGGTCTGATCTGGCCGCGATCACCGACGTCGACACGCTGCTGAAGTCGCTCGACGGCAAGAAGGTCGGCGTGCAGGCTGGCACGACCCACGCGCATTTCCTCGAGAAGCGTGCACCGAATGCCGACCTGAAAACCTACGACACGCTTGACCAGATGCAGATCGACCTGGCGAGCGGCCGTATCGACACGGCTTTCGCCGATCAATCCGCCTTGCAGGATTTTCTGGACAAGCCTGACGGCAAGAACTTCCAACTGGTCGGTGTTGAGATCAAGAGCACATACGACCCGACGCTTGGCGAAGGCATCGGCGTCGGCATCGCGCAGGACAACACCGAACTCAAGGTCAAGATCGACAAGGCGCTTTGCGAGCTGATCGCGGACGGCTCGGTCGGCAAGGCAAGCGAGAAATGGTTCAAGACGGACATTTCCCGGCCCTGCAAATAACGCCTTGGAACCCTCGCATGCGCCCGGAGCTCCGGGCGCATGCACTTCATTGGCACGACAAGACTAGGGCAACTCAGATGGAATTCGGTCTCTGGCAGGTTTGGGAAGCGGGTTGGGTGACCGCCATCCTGCGTGGCGCGTCGATAACGATCCTGGTGGGTCTCGTCAGCATGGCGGCCGGGCTGGTGATCGGCATTGTCTGCGGCTTGATCAAATGGGCCCGGATATTTCCGCTCTCGCTGCTCGTTGATGCCTATACCTCGCTGGTGCGCGGCGTGCCCGAGCTGCTCATCATCTACCTCCTGTTTTTCAGTTCGGTTGAATTCGTGACCAAGGTCGTGACCGCTTTCGGCTATGCCGGGGTCGCGGAGAGCGGCTATGCGTTCGTCATCGCGGTCATCGCCATCGGCGCGATCTCCGGCGCCTATTCGACCGAGGTCGTGCGCGGGGCCCTGGGCGCGATCCCCAATGGGCATATCGAGGCCGCGCGCGCGCTCGGGCTATCGGGCGGCCGGATCTTTCGCCGCATCATCGCGCCGCAGATGCTGCGCATCGCGGTTCCCGGAATCAACAACGTCTGGCAGACCACGATCAAGGACACGGCCCTGGTCTCGGTGGTCGGCCTTCAGGAGCTGATGCGCATTTCTTTCATTGGCGCCAATTCCACCCGCCACCCGTTCATCTTCTACCTGATCGCGGCTGTGGTTTATCTGGCCATTACGCTCGTCAGCCAGGCCGGGTTCGACGGCATCGAACGCCTGCTCAGGGTGAGGACGAGAAAGTAGTTATGATGGATCTCATCCAGCTAGCGGTTCCCGTCCTGCTCAAGGGCCTGTGGGTCACAGCGGCACTAACGTTCGTCTCGGTGCTGATCGGCTTCAATCTGGGCCTCGGTTTGGCGCTGATGCGACTGTCGTCGAACCGCTTCCTGTCAGGCTTTGCCAAATATTATTCCAATGTCTTTCGCGGGACGCCACTGCTGGTGCAGATTTTCCTGTTCTATTACGGGCTTGGCCAACTTTCCTCGATCAAGGACAACGCAGCTTTGTGGTGGTTGATCAGCGACGGCGCGCGCTGCGCCGTGCTGGCGCTTGCGCTGAACACGGCTGCCTACACGTCGGAGATCCTGCGCGGCGGATTGATGTCGGTTCCGGTTGGCCTCGTCGAAGCGGCGCAGGCATGCGGCATGTCGCGCATGCTGCGGTTCCGGCGCATCGAGTTTCCGCTCGCCATCCGCCAGGCGCTGCCGGCCTATGGCAATGAGCTCATCCTGGTCGTCAAGGGGACCAGCCTTGCCTCGACGATCACGGTGCTCGAGATCACCGGCTACGCCAAGCGGCTGATGAGCCAGACCTTCGCAATCTTCGAGATCTTCGCCATTGCCGGCGTGCTCTACCTTGTGATCAATCTGCTGTTGATCGCCATCATCCGCGCCATAGAGCGTTTCCTCATGCGCCACGAGGCCTCCTCTGGCCGAGATCTGGCAGCGCCGCAACCAAATCGATCGACCGTGGGTTCGTGACGCCCCTGCTAAGATAGAGCGATCCGAGCGAGTAGTTTTCACGACGTCTCTGACTAAAATGCAATTTCATTGGACGCTGAATGCCCGAGATAAAATGGGTGACCGATCGTCTCGCTTTAGATCACTGCTTCCTCGAGAAACGGCTCGTTGCGATCTATGCGCTCGTAACAGAACGGCGAAAGATCGAGCGTCTGGAAAGCCCCGTGAACGATAAGTTCTGAAACGGCGCGGCCCACGGCTGGCGACTGTTGCAGCCCGTGCCCCGAGAAGCCGTTGGCAAACATGAAATTGGTCACCTGCGGGTGGAAGCCGACGATGCCGTTGTGGTCGAGCATGTTGTACTCGTAGTGGCCGGTCCAACTGGTCTGGACCTTGAGTGCGTCGAAAGACGGAATGCGGTGCCAGAGTGCCGGCCAGATGTAGTCGTCGAACTCTTCATGGTGCATTTCAAAGTCGTCGTAGCCGGCCGGTCCGTCGCCTTGCGGCGTGTTGCCGGTGAGAAAAAGCTCGCCTTCGGGACGCACGAATGTTCCGGAAAGGTCGATGACATTGGGCATCCGGCCGGGGATCGGGTTGGCGCTGGCGAAGACGAAGCTGTAGCGCTTGTAGGGCGCGACCGGGATCGACAGGCCGGCCATGGCGGCCACCTGCTGAGCGCGCGGGCCCGCGGCGTTGACCAATGTTCCGCAGGCAACCGTCTGTCCGGTCGCGAGGCGCACCGAGATGACCCGCCCATCGGCGATGTCCAGCCCTGTCACGGCATTGTCAATATACTCGACGCCGCTGGCGCGGGCTGCGCGGCGGAAACCGTTCATCAGCCCCACGGAATCGAACCAGCCCTCTTCCCTGGCCCCCCAGGAACCGCCACCGAGATCCTCCACATTGAGCCAGGGGAAGCGATCCTTCAGCGGGCCCGGCTCAAGAAACACCGTGTGGGCCCCAAAACTGCGTTGCAGATCGACGCGCTCGCGGGCCGCTTTGACGCCGTCGGGTGAACAGCAGTAAAGATACCCATGCTCCTTGAAGCCGAGGTCGGGCGCCGGTTCGTCCTTGTAGAAAGGTGCCATACGCTCCTGAAATCCGCGGATGACCTCGATGCCGAACTGGCTGATCTTCACATTGATCGGATTGGAATATTGCTGCCGGATCGCACTGGTGGAGAGCGCCGTCGACGAGAATTCGTAGCTCGAGTCGCGTTCGACCACGAGGATCGAGGCGCCGCTGCCCAGCGCCTGGCTCAGCCAGTAGGCCGTGGACGAACCGATGACGGCGCCGCCGACGATGACGATGTCGTAGGCGGTGCGTGACGGCGCTTTGTACCGGGGGATCGGCATGGCTGTATCTCCGGTCTACTGAGTGAACGAAGCGACCAAGGCATCCGAGCCCCGCGCCAGCAGGCCGAGGTCGGAACCAACGGCAACCATGGTGAAGCCGTCGGCGAGGTAGCGGTCGGCATCGGTCTTTGCGGGAGCCAGGATCCCGCTGGCCTTGCCTGCCGCCGTTGCCGCCTTGCGCACCGAGGCGATCGCTTCTTGAACGTGTGCGGCCCCGGGATTGCCCATCGCACCCATATTGGTGGAAAGGTCGCCGGGTCCGACGAAGAGAACGTCGACGCCGTCCACTGCCGCAATTTCCGCGGCATTGGCGACGCCTAATTCATCCTCGATCTGTACGGCGAGAAGCTGCTGCTCACGCGCCTTGGCGTGGTAACCGGCGATGCGACCGAAGCCGTTGGCACGGTGACCGACCGAGAAGCCGCGAAATCCACCAGGCGCATATGTCATAGCCGCGACAATGGCGCGGGCCTGATCGGCCGTCCGCACATTGGGGATCATCAGGCTGCGCGCACCGATATCCAGGGCCTGCTTGATCAGATTGGGATCGTCGGAAGGCAGCCTGACGACGGCCTCGCTGTCGAAGCCGCCCATGACCTGCAACTGGGCCATGATGCTGCGCAGATGATTGGGGCTATGCTCGCCATCGATCAGCAGCCAGCCGGCGCCGGAGCCCGCGACAATTTCCGTCGTCAGGGCCGAAGCCAGCGAGCACCAGATGCCGATATGGGTCCGGCCGGCCGACACGGCAGCCTTCAGCGTGTTGAGGCGCTCTTGCATTTTGCGGTCGGTCTCCGATGAGCGAAAGGACGTTGAAATTTGTATGATGTCCTATATCATACGGCAATAATTTGCTGCAAGATGCAATACGCACCAACCTTCGTACAGGGGTTCAAGAATGAAGATCGGGTTCATCGGGCTCGGTGTGATGGGAGCACCGATGGCGCACCATCTCGTCGACGCGGGACATGAGATCTTCACGGTCCTGAACCGCTCCCCTCTGCCGAAGGACCTTAGGGCATCGGTCGTCGCCTCTCCTGGCGATGTGGCGCGGATGTCCGAGATCATCGTGACCATGCTGCCCGACACGCCAGATGTGGAGCGTGTCCTGCTTGGAGGAAACGGCGTCCTGGAGGGGCTGTCGGCCGATAAGCTGGTCATCGACATGAGCTCGATCAGCCCTATCGCCACTGCGGAATTCGCAGCGAAACTGCGGCAAGCGGGAGCCGGCTACCTCGACGCCCCGGTCTCGGGCGGTGAGGTCGGCGCCAAGGCGGCGAGCCTCACCATCATGGTCGGCGGGCCGACCGCAGAGTTCGAGCGCGCGCTGCCGATCTTTCGGACGCTGGGCAAGAACATCACCTTGATCGGCGAGCACAATGGCGCCGGCCAGACCTGCAAGATCGCAAATCAGATCATCGTCGCGCTCAACATAGAGGCCGTGGCGGAAGCGCTCGTCTTTGCCAGCAAGGCCGGTTGCGACGCGGCAAAGGTGCGCGCCGCGCTGATGGGCGGCTTTGCCTCGTCCCGCGTGCTGGAGGTGCATGGCGAGCGCATGATCGCCCGGACCTTCGCCCCGGGCTTTCGCATGCGGCTTCACCAGAAGGATCTCAACCTCGCGCTCGAAAGCGCCCGCGCGCTTGGCGTCTCGCTGCCGAACACCGCGATGGCGCAACAACTGATGAGCGCCTGCTCAGCCCGACCAGGCGGCGCGGAGGCCGACCACTCGTCCCTCGTCCAGGCGCTGGAGATCCTCAGCGGCCACGAACTGTCAAAAGAAAAGGAGTAAAACCGATGCGCGGAACCGGCAAGGCCGAGATCTTCGTGATGCTGGCCCATCCCGTGGCCCATGCCAAGAGCCCCGGCATATTCAACGAGATCTTCGAGCAGAAGGGCCTCGACAGCCTCATGGTGCCCTTGAGCTGCCGCCCGGAGGATTTCGAGGCCTTCTGGGCCGGCATTACGGCAGCCGAGAATATCAGGGGCGTGATCATCTCGGTGCCGTACAAGGTTGCGGTCTATCACAAATGCACCGCCGCTCACGACCGCGCCGCGAGGGTGCAGAGCGCCAATTCCGTGCGCCGGCTGCCCGATGGCAGCTGGTACGCCGACAATTTCGACGGCGTCGGCTTTATCGATGGCCTCAAGGCAGGCGGACATGAGATTGCCGGCCGCCGCATCCTTCAGGTCGGCGCCGGCGGCGCCGGCGCGTCCCTGGCCTATTGTCTCGCCGAAGCCGGTGCCGAGGAAATCCGCTTGGCCGACATCGATACCGGTCGCGCCGAAAAACTGGCGGCGCTGGTCGCGCAGGTCTTCCCGAAATGCCGCATCCAGGTTGGAGAGGCCGAGCCTTCCGGCATGCATATGGCGATCAACGCCACGCCGGTCGGCATGCACGCCGGCGACCCGCTGCCGCTGGATGTGAGCCGGCTGACCCCGGACATGACGGTCGTCGACATCATCATGGAGCCCGCCGAGACCCCCCTGCTAAAGGCGGCGAAAGAGATTGGCTGCCGCATTCAGCCGGGGCGCCCGATGATGGATTTCCAGGTCCGGGCCATGTCCGAATTCTTCGACATCGAAGGCAAGGGTCGCGGCAATGGCTGAGACATTGACGGCCGTCGTCATCGGCGGCACTTCCGGCATCGGACGCGCGATAGCGCTGCGCTTCGCCGAGGACGGCTACCATCTGGTGGTCGCCGGCAGGGATGCGGCACGGGGCGATGAGGCGGTTGGCGCCTGCGCGGCGGTCGGCGCACCGCGCGCGCTGTTTGTCCAGACCGATGTCGCCGAATCCGGCTCGGTGGAAGCGCTGGCGCAGGCCGTCAGCGACGCGTTCGGTACCCCGCACGTCGTCGTCAACTGCGCCGGCATCCTGCAGAGTGGCAAGCACGTCCTCGACCAGGATCTGGACGAAGACGAGAGGATGTGGCGAGTGAACTATCGCGGCACCTTGCTGGGTTGCCAGGTGTTCGGTCGGCTGATGTCGGCTGCCGGGCGAGGCGCGATCCTGAACGTCGGCTCGCTTGCCTCCTTCGCGCCGCTGTCCCTGCCCGCCTACACGCCCGGAAAGCATGCCGTCCTGGCCTTGACCCAGATCCTGGCCGCCGAGCTCGGTCCGCACGGCGTACGCGTCAATGCGGTGGCACCCGGCTACACGCTTTCGGACGGGCTGAAAGCCAGGATCGCCAAGGGTGAGCGCAACCCCGAAGCCATCCAGGCGACCACCGCGCTGCGCCGCTTCGTCGAGCCGCGCGACGTTGCCGAGGCCGCACTGTTCCTCTGCTCCGACCGGGCCGCATCGATAACCGGCGTCACCCTGCCCGTCGACGCCGGCTGGCTCGTTCAGGCGCCCTACGCACAATATCTGCAGGGAAACCCCATCCGCCAGACGCCGGCAATCTGAGTCCATCCGGCGGAGGCCGGAAATCTGACCCATCCGGCGGAGGCCGGAAATCTGACCCATCCGGCGGAGGCCGGAAATCTGACAAGGACAATCCAATGAGTGACATCAAGCGCTTCGACTTCGACACCCGCATCCACCACGGGGTCATCCACAATGGCACCCTCTACCTCACCGGCCAGGTCGCAAAGCCGGGTCAGTCCGCAGCCGACCAGATGCGCGAGGCGCTTGGCAAGGTCGACGTCCTGCTTGCCAAGGCCGGTACGGACAAGACACGTATCCTTCACGTGCAGATGTGGCTGGACGACATCAGGGATTTCGACGAGGTCAACACGGTCTGGGACGGATGGATGCCGAAGGAGCATGCACCCGCGCGCTCTTCCGGCGAAGGACGGATGGCCAAGCCTGGAATGCTGGTCGAGCTGATCGTCACCGCGGCGGTTTGAATGGCCTTGCCGGTTCGGGCATCATCGCGAATCTGGCTAAGGGGAGACTGATGACGAAGCGCAAACCGCTTTCCACTGTCGTGGCGGAGAGTCTGTCCGAAAAGATCCGTTCCGGATCTCTGCTTCCCGGCGCGCAATTGCCGACCGAGGCGGAGCTTTGTGCCGAGTACGACGTCAGCCGGACGGTGGTGCGGGAAGCGGTGGCGCGATTGCGCTCCGAAGGGATGGTGGTGCCGCAGCAGGGCCGCGGCATGTTCGTCAGCGAAACGCCGGCGCCGCGCAATTTCTCGATACCGGACGAGGCGCTGAGGACCTTGCCGGAAACCATTGCCCTGCTCGAACTGAGATTGAGTGTGGAAGTGGAGTCCGCCGGGCTATGCGCGGAACGGCGCACCGATGCGGAGGCGAGTGGAATCCGAACCCTGATGGAACAGGTCGACGCCCAGCAAGCGGATCCCGCTGTGGTCCAGATCCACTATGACTATGATTTCCATCTGGCGATCGCCAAAGCCGCGCGCAACGAATTCATCCACGGCTTCCTGAGCTATCTCAGGCCGATGATCGTTCCACGCTTTCAACTGGGCTACGTGGTCACGCCGGCGCTCAAGGACAGCTATTACGCACGCATTCACAACGAGCACAAAACCATCGTGGATGCCATCGAAAGGCAGGACGGTCGTGCCGCTCGCCAGGCCATGCGCAAGCATCTGCACAACAGCCTCGGGCGTGTGCGCGCTTTGGCACGGGCTTCGGGCGTCGCGGCGACAGAGGCAGAGCAGCAGGCGGCTGCGGCCTCGCTCTTTACCGATATGAAGAGGCCTGTTTCGACCGGCGGATAGGCCCCGGCTTCGATCACCCAGGCATTCGCACTCACCCAGATTAGCCACCGCATTGCGAAAGCCATGTTTTGGCTCCGCCAGCTGACCTGAACCGTTTCCCGCAGGTTGAGAACATCGTTTTCCCGTCGTTTCCTTCGGTTTTCAGCCTCGGCGCCGAGGTCACCACCTGTCCAGGTTTCGGGCGGGAGAAGAGAATTCGAAAGTTTATCTTTCCTTTTTGCTGGTTTTCTTGGTTTCGCGGCATCGGCCCAGGCCGCAGACTGAATCAGGCAATCAGGGAAGCCAACGTGACGACAGCCTTCATCACAGGTGCAACAAGCGGCATAGGGCGGGCCATGACGATCGCACTGAGCGACGCCGGCTACGATGTCTATGCGGTCGGGCGCAGCCAGGCCGCGCTCAAGGCGTTGCAGGCCGAGCGATCCGGCATCGTGCCCATCGCCGTCGACGTGACCGATCGCGAGGCGCTGGAAGCTGTTCTGGCGGATCTGACCATCGACGTGCTGATCAATAATGCCGGGATCATGCCACCGTTGGGCAATTTCGCCGACATGAAAATCTCCGACATCGACACCACGCTGGAGGTCAACCTCAGCGCGGCAATCCTGCTTACCCGCCTCGTCGTTCCGCAGATGCGCGAGCGGCAGGCTGGCCACATCCTGTTCACCGGCTCCACCGCGGGCCACGCGGCATATTCCAACATTGCCGTCTATTCGGCCACCAAGGCGGCGATATCAGGCTTTGCCGCCGCGTTGCGCGCCGACCTCTCCCCATCAGGCGTCCGTGTCACCGAGATCGTCGCCGGCCGTGTCGAGACGCAGCTCTACCAGGACATCCTCGACGCAAAGGCGCGCGCGGCCATGTACGCCAGCAAAGTGGTGCAGCCGGATGACGTGGCCGGAATGGTGGTCGCGGTACTCGGCCTGCCCGCATGGGCCGACGTTACCCGTTTCGACATCATGCCGACATGGCCAACCTCGCCAAGCGGCGCCAAGTAAGGAAAAACTGGAATGAAGGATCTTTCCGTTCTGATCGTAGGCGGCGGCGCTGGCCTCGGCGCGCTTTTGGCCAGGATGGCTGTAGAGGCCGGGGCTGCAAAGATCGGCATCATCGACATCAACCAGGACGCCGCCGAAGCCGCTCTCGCACCGGCAAAGGCCAACGGCCTGCCGACCGCGGCCGCCCTGTGCGACATCCAGGTCGGCCCTCAGTGCCACGCCGCCTTCGACGCCATCGTTTCGAAGCTCGGGCGTATCGACACGCTGATCAATTGCGCCGCGATCTACCCTCGCCGCCCGCTCCTCGAGATCAGCGACGCCGATTGGGATGCCTCCAATGGCATCAACATCAAGGGCACTTATCATATGATGGTGGCAGCCGTTCGCCACATGCAATCGCAGGAGCCGAAGAGCCATGTGCGTGGCCGGATCGTCAACCTGACCTCTGTCGATGCCTTCAAGGCGCATCCGCAGAACGCCCACTATGCGGCAACCAAGGCCGCCGTGGTCAGCCTGACGCGCTCCTTTGCCCATGACGTCGCAAAACACGGGATCCTGGTCAATTCGGTGGCCCCCGCAGGCATGGCCACGGAGCGGGCCAAGGCCCTCGGCTTCCTCGAGGAACTGGCCAAGGCGAGCCCGCTGGGTCGTGGCGCCGAGCCTGCGGAGATTGCCGAGTGGGTTCTCATGACCGGCGGCCCCAAGAATACCTACATGACCGGAGAAAACGTAATTGTTTCAGGTGGTTATATATACGCCTGAGCTATTTTCGCGCGCCGGCGGCGCTGAATTGTCCAACAGGAACGCAAGCGAAAGGAGGTGGAATAGACGATGACCGGCAAGCTTCGCCTTCCCTCGCTGAATGCGCTTCGCGTCTTCCACGCCGTCGCGCAGCACAAGAGCTTCCGGCAGGCGGCGGATGAATTGCTGGTCACGCCGCAGGCCGTCGGACAGCAGATCAAGCTACTGGAGGACACGCTTCAGGTGACACTGTTCGAACGCAAGGGGCGGTCGGTCGAATTGACCGAGTCTGCCATCCTTCTCTCGCACTATGTCAAAGCTGGGTTCGACGAATTTTCCGAAGGTGTTCGCCGCGTCACCAAGTCGAATTACCGGGACCGCATCAACCTGAATGCGAGCCCCTATTTCGCGACCCACTATTTGCTGCCTCGCCTATCTCTGTTCCGGGAGATATTGCCCGGTGCGGATCTGCGCCTGACGACGATGGTCGATCTGCCCGATTTCGGACGCGACGACATCGATATGACCGTCCAGTGGGGCTACGGCAATTGGCCGGACTACGAGACCATACTGCTGGTGCCTGATCCGAAGGTCATCTGCTGCACTCCGGCCATCGGCGAGAGCATCAAGTCGGCGCAGGACCTGACGTTGTTCACGTTGCTGGACACCGTCAAGTCGAAGCGCCTTTGGCCAGACATTTTACGCCACCTTGCCATCGAGCAGACGGACGGCAACCAAAGCATCAGCTTCGACGATGCCGCGACCATGCGCCGTGCAACCCTGCAAGGCATCGGCGTCGGTCTCGTCTCCGTCATCGACGCCGAGGAAGATTTGAGGTCGGGCGCGCTGGTCGCTCCGGTCGGGCGCGACGCCCTTGCCGATATGCGGCCGGAAGAAGTTCCTGGATTCTACCTGATCGTCCCGCGCGGGCACCTGCGCGTGAAGGCGGTCGCCGCCCTTCACCGATGGCTCGCCCAGCAGGACTGGGGCAGCGATCTGAAGATTTCCTCCGTGCCGAAACCGACCCCGCTTTCCGACTAGGAGCGGCTTTGAGACCGAGCTCCGAAAGAGAACTTTTGGGCCTCCAACAACAAGAAACCAAACAACCTCAACAGTGGAGACGGAACATGAAGACGATGAAATGGGGGGCCGCAGCCATGGCCCTTGGACTTGTGCATTTTGCAGCGCCGGCAGAAGCCGCCGGCGGCAAGACGCTGGAAGCCGTCAAGGCGCGCGGCGTGCTCAACTGCACCGGCCATGACGGGTCTTACCTCGGCTTCGCCGAAGTCGACGACAAGGGCAACTGGAAGGGCATGGACATTGATCTCTGCCGGGCGGTGGCCACGGCCGTGCTCGGCGACCCGGCAAAACTGAAGGTCGTTCCGATCAGCTGGGCGCAGCGCTGGCCGTCCCTGCAATCGGGCGATGTCGACATCATCATCAAGGCGTCAGGCGGCACGCTCAGCCGCGACACCGAGCTCGGCCTGCAATTTTCCATGTCCTATTACCTCGGAACGACCAAGGTGATGGCGCACAAGGAGCTAAACCTCAAGTCGCTCAAGGATGCGGCCGGCGGCACGATCTGCATTCCCGCCGGCACGTCGCAGGAACAGCAGGTCGCGGCCTATACGGCCAAGCTTGGCATCAAGCTCGAACCCGTGCTCATCGAAAAGACCGAGGAGCTCGAGCAGGCCTATTTCTCCGGACGCTGCGATCTCTATGCGCAGTGGGGCCCGACGCTCGCCATTGCGCGCATCGCCAAGAGCAAGGTCGACGACCATGTCATCCTGCCCGACGTGCTCGCCGTCGAGCCTGAAGTCATGATCATGCGCCAAGGCGACGACAATTGGGTTGACATCGCCAACTGGACGCTGAGCACGCTGATCTTCGCCGAGCAGGAAGGCATCACCTCCAAGAACGTCGACGAGGTCAAGGCCAAGCCGACCTCGCCGCAAGTCGCCAAGTTCCTCGGCGTCACGCCAGGCATGGGCAAGGGTCTCGGTCTCGATGATGACTGGGCCTACAAGGTGATCAAGAACGTCGGCAATTACGGCGAAATCTTCGAGCGCGACCTCGGCAAGGACTCGCCCTACAAGATGGACCGCGAGTTGACCAACCTTTGGAACAATGGCGGTGTCCTGTTCCCGCTGGTGATCGACTGATCCGTCCTTAACTCACCCGCTCCAGGCCCCGCCCGGCACAGCCGGGCGGGGTCGGCGACAATTCGGCAAGGATCTTTGGATGGTCAGCCTGCTGAGAAATCAAAAGGTCCGCAACGCGCTGTTGCAGGTCCTCTATGTCGGCTCGATCGCCGCGATGGTGCTTGCCGGCATCGTGATCGCCCGCCGCAACCTGGCTGATCAGGGGATCACCTCCGGATTCGACTTTCTGTTCAAGTCGACGGGTTGGGATGTGAATTTCTCGCTGCTGCCCGCCACGGCCAATGATCCCTATTGGTGGTACTTCCTCATCGGCATCATCAACACGCTGTTCCTGGGGAGCGTCGGCCTGATACTGGCGACGATCGTGGGAACGATCGTCGGTCTGGCGCGGACGTCTTCGAACGATTTGGCGCGGCTGCTCGGCCGTACCTATGTGGACATCTTCCGCAACATTCCGCTGATCCTCCAGGTTTTCTTCTGGTATGCGATCATCACGCACCTGCCGACGCCGCGCAGCGCGCACGAAGCCTGGGGCTTCCTGCTCACCAGCCGAGGACTCTACATCCCATTCCCGAACGTCGGCAGTGCCGCGTTTGCCGCAGCCACAGTGGCTGTGATCGCGGCCATCGTGCTGCCGGCCTGGCTGGGCAGGACGTCGCTCCTTGCCCAGCCGATCGGCCAGCGGCGCACCATCCAGTTTGCCGCCGCCGCAGCGGCACTGGCCTGCGCGACCATCATTCTGGCTCTCGGACGTCTGCCGGATACGCCGCTGCTGGACTTCCCTGCCCTGCAAGGCCTCAATCTGAGAGGCGGCCTGCGTATCCCTCCGGAGTTCGCCACCCTCGCCATCGCCATCGCCATCTATGGCGGCTCCTACATTGCGGAGATCGTGCGCGGAGGCTTCAAATCTGTCGGCACCGGCCAGGTCGAGGCAGCCCTTTCCTTGGGCCTTAGTCCCTGGCGGGTCTTCACGCTGGTGCGGCTGCCGCTGGCGCTGCGTGCCATGCTGCCGATCCTTGCCAATCAGTATGTCTGGCTGATGAAGGCGACGACGATGGGCATCGCCGTGGGCTTCACCGACTTCTTCATGATTGTGGCGCTGACGATCAACCATTCCGGGCAAACCCTCGAAGCGATCGGCATCCTGATGGCAGGCTTCCTCGCCATCAACCTCAGCCTTGCCGCCGTCTTCAACCGCATCAACAAGGCAATTGCCCTCAAGGGCAATCAACTGAGGGGCTGAGAGATGGAGATGGTCATTGTCGCTCCACCCGCTCCCGGCAGGCTTGAGGATCTGAGGCGACGCTTCTTCGCGACGCCGCTTCAGGCGGTGGTGTCGCTGGCCTGTCTGACGATCATGGTCTTCCTGGTCTGGAAGCTGCTGAATTGGGCGGTTTTCTCGGCTGTCTTCACCACCAGCGGCGGGCCGGAAGCCTGCCAGGCGACAGCGGGAGCCTGCTGGTCGGTCATCGCAGCGAGATGGCGGATCATCTTCTTCGGCCTCTATCCCTACGAGGAACAATGGCGCTCGGCGCTGGCCTGCGTCGCCGTTGTGGTGATGACGGTGCTGAGCTGTATCCCGGCGTTCTGGACGGGCCGCCGGATCGCGCTGGTATGGGGAGCCGGAACAGGCCTTTTCTACCTATTGATGAAAGGCGGCGTGCTTGGCCTTGCCCATGTCGGCGAGGAAGCCTGGGGCGGGCTGGCGCTGACCCTGTTCATCTTCGTTACCACCTGCCTGATCGGTTTCCCCTTGGCGATCTGCCTGGCCTTGCTACGCCG
Organism: Mesorhizobium sp. Primo-A; assembly: GCF_003997175.1. Lineage (NCBI taxonomy): Bacteria > Pseudomonadati > Pseudomonadota > Alphaproteobacteria > Hyphomicrobiales > Phyllobacteriaceae > Mesorhizobium > Mesorhizobium sp. Primo-A. Next base: position 114,724 of record NZ_RZTG01000011.1, on the reverse strand, counting down.
GTCGGAGCTGCCCTGGATTTCGCGGACCACCGGCCTCATCATCGACGGGGTCCGGTCGCTTCCGCTGATATCGATCCTCTTCACCTTTGCAGTGGTTCTGCCGTTCGCGCTGCCGCAATGGCTGCAGGGCGATAAGCTTTACCGCGTGATCCTCGGCTCCGCTCTGTTCTTCTCCGCCTATCAGGCTGAGATCGTGAGAGGCGGCATGCAGGGCGTTGCGACAGGACAGGAGGAGGCTGCCATGGCGCTCGGCATGCGCTACTGGCAACGCATCAGCCGCATCCTCCTGCCTCAGGCAATGCGCAACGCGATGCCGGCCACGATCAACCAGTTCGTCATCTCGTTCAAGGAGACCTCGCTGGTGGTCATCGTCGGTTTCTTCGAGATCCTGGCTTCCGGCAATGCCGCCTATGGCACCGGCGAATGGCGCTTCGCCTATGTCGAAGTCTATGCCTTCATCGCCTTCATCTACTTCATCTTCGTCTTCAGCCTATCCCGCTATGGCGCCTTTCTCGAGCGCCGCATGTCGGTCAGCGAACGGTAAGGAGGCGTGCAGGTGATCTCAACCAATTCGACCGGTGAGCCGGCGCTCCGCATCGAAAACCTCGACAAATACTACGGCACGTTCCAAGCACTGCGCGGGATAAACCTTTCCGTACAACGGGGCGAAAAAATCGTCGTCTGCGGACCCTCCGGCTCCGGCAAATCGACGATGATCCGCTGCATCAACCGCCTCGAACAGCACAATGGCGGCCGCATCGCGGTGCTCGGGACCGAGCTCAACGACGATGTCGGCAATATCGACGAGATCAGGCGTGAAGTCGGCATGGTGTTCCAGCACTTCAACCTGTTCCCGCACATGACGGTGCTGGAGAACTGCATGATCTCCCCGATGATCGTGCGCAAGCAGCCGCGGGCGCAAGCCGAGGCAACCGCCCGCCACTACCTGGAGAAGGTGCGCATTCCCGAGCAGGCCATGAAATATCCCAGCCAATTGTCCGGCGGTCAGCAGCAGCGCGTCGCCATTGCACGCGCACTTTGCATGCAGCCGCAGATCATGCTGTTCGACGAACCGACCTCGGCGCTCGATCCGGAAATGGTTTCCGAAGTGCTTGACGTCATGGTCACGCTTGCCTCGGAAGGCATGACGATGATCTGCGTGACGCATGAGATGGGCTTTGCGCGTCGCGTGGCGGACCGGGTGCTTTTCATGGACGGCGGCGAGATCCTCGAAGAAGCGCCTCCGGACGAGTTCTTCACCTCTTCCCGCAACGAGCGCACTCGACAATTCCTGTCGCAGGTGCTGGGTCATTGATTGGAAGCAACGATCCGGGACGTGTCGCACGGCACGCCCTCAGCTAACTCGGGTAAATCAATGACCGATCCCGCCACCGCGCTGCACGAGATTCTCGGGCCGAAAGGCTGGCTTTCGGGCCGGGATGCCGAGCCCTACCAGCGCGATTGGCTCAATCGCTACGGCGTCGCACCTCTTGGCGTTGCCAGGCCCGCGAATACGTCGCAGGTTGCCAGTGTCGTCAAACTATGTCGCGAGGCCGGACTGGCAGTCGTGCCGCAAGGCGGAAACACCGGGCTTTGCGGCGCCGCCGTCGCCGAGCAGCCGAATGCGGTGATCGTCTCGCTGTCACGCATGACGGCGATCGGGAAGCCGTATCTGGACAGCGGATCGATCGTCGTCGAGGCGGGTGTCGTGCTGGCCACGCTGCACGAGGCGCTGGAGCCGCATGGGCTGATGTTTCCAATGCATCTGGGCGCAGAAGGCAGCGCCAGGATCGGCGGCCTGATCGGCACCAATGCCGGCGGCAGCCAGGCTTTCCGATACGGCATGATGCAGGATCTCGTCCTGGGTCTCGAAGTCGTGACGCCTGATGGCGGGATTTGGGACGGACTGCGCGCGGTGCAGAAGGACAATGCCGGCTATCAACTGCGCAAGCTGTTCTGTGGCGCTGAGGGCACGCTCGGCATCGTCACGCGCGCGATCCTGCGGCTCTACCCCAAGCCTCGGCAGCAAGCGAGCGCCCTTCTGGTCCTGCCCGACTTTGCCGCCGCCGTTTCGTTCGGCGCCTTCCTGCGCGGCGAGGCCGGGGAATTCCTGACTGGCCTCGAGTTCTTCTCCGATGTGGGCCTGCGATTGGCGCTCAAGCACGTGCCCGACCTTGCCTACCAACTGGAGACACGGGGCGACGTCTATCTGCTGGTCGAACTGGCATCGGGGTCGTCACGCGTTCCCCTGGACGAGATCCTGGCTTCGGCTCTGGAATGGGGCATGGAACAGAGCCTGGTTAGCGACGGCGCGCTGGCGGCGACAGGTGCGCATCGCGCACAATTCTGGCGGCTGCGCGAGGAGCAACCGGAGGGACAAAGGCTGGAAGGCGAGCAACTCAAGCACGACATCTCCGTCCCTCCAGGTGCAATCGCCCGTTTCGTCGAGGCTGGCGCGAAGATCTGCGGCGGCATTCTTCCCGGTGTGCGGATAAACCCGTTCGGGCACCTCGGCGACGGAAACATCCATTACAATTTGTCTCCGCCGGAAGGTCGTGCCGATTTCGACGGCAAGGCCGAGCTGTTCGCAGAGGCGCTGTCATCTCTTGCCACTCAGATGGGCGGCAGCTTTGCCGCCGAGCATGGGCTTGGCCGGGCAAAGGTGGTCATGGCCGACCGCAATCGCGGCCTGGTGGAGCGAGAGCTCATGGCGCGGCTCAAAGGCGCGTTCGATCCGCTGGGCACGATGAACCCGGACGTCCTGGTTCGCGCCTCTCGGGAAAGAAAAACTTTCGAATAGACGGCATTTCTTGGTTTCGTCTCGATGCGCCAGCGTGCACGTATGAATCCGAAAGGCAGGCTCGATCCGCTTGCCGCCTGAATGAAGGATGTCGCAGCATGATCCGCAATGGCGGTCGCCTTCTTGTCGAATGCCTGATCGCGCTCGGCGCGACCAAGAGTTTCGGTGTGCCGGGCGAAAGCTATCTGGCCGTGCTGGACGCGCTGCACGACACTCGTGGAAAGCTGGACTACGTGCTGTGCCGCAACGAGGGCGGCGCGGCATTCATGGCCTCGGCCTATGGCAAGCTGACGGGTTCGCCGGGCATCTGCTTCGTGACGCGCGGACCGGGTGTCGCCAATGCGTCCATCGGCGTGCACACGGCGATGCAGGACAGTTCGCCGATGATCCTGTTCGTCGGCCAGGTCGGCACCGACATGCGCGGCCGCGAAGCGTTTCAGGAAATCGACTACCGCGCGGTGTTCGGCACGATGGCGAAATGGGCGGTGGAGATCGACGCTGTCGAGCGCCTGCCGGAAATCATTGCCCGGGCCTGGACCACGGCGCTCACCGGGCGGCCAGGCCCGGTGGTGATCGCCCTGCCCGAGAACATGCTGACGACGCTGACCGATGTCGCGGCGCTCAGCGGGCCTGCCAGGGTGTTCGAGGCCGCGGCCGATGCCGATGCGCTGGCCGAGGCCCGGTCCATGCTGGCCGCCTCCAGCAGACCGGTGATCCTGATCGGCGGTGCCAACTGGTCAGCTGACGGGCGTGCCGTGCTCCAGGCTTTCGCCGAGACCTCCGACATTCCGGTGGTCGCGGCGTTCCGTTTCCAGGATCAGTTCGACAATGGCTCACCGGTCTTCGTCGGCGAGGCCGGTGTCGGCATGGTCCCGCATGTCAAGAAGCTGATCCGGGACGCCGATGTGATCCTGGCGATCAATGTGCGCTTCGGCGAGATGACCACGGATGGCTACACGCTGCTGTCTGTGCCCGAGCCGAAGCAGAAGCTGATCCATGTCCACGCTTCGGATCGCGAGATCGGCAAGATCTACGTGCCCTCGCTTGGCATCCATGCCGGGCCGAACGCCTTCGCCAAGGCGCTCTCGCCGGTCAAGGGCGACTGGGGCGCGTGGCGGTCGCAGGCACGCCAAAGCTATGAGGGCACGTTCACCGCGCCTGCCCAGCCGGGCCCGGTCGACATGGTCGAAGTCAGCCGCTGGCTGCGCGAGAACCTACCCGACGACGTCATCCTCACCAACGGCGCCGGCAATTTCACCGTGTGGCCAAACAAGTTCTTCAGGTTCGGGCCAAAGGCGCGGCTGCTTGCACCGCAATCCGGCGCCATGGGCTACGGCCTGCCGGCGGCCATCGCGGCCAAAGTGGCCTTTCCCTCACGCACGGTGGTCTGTTTTGCCGGTGACGGCGATTTCCAGATGAACTGCCAGGAGTTGGGGACGGCGATGCAGGCCGGGGCGCAGCCGATCGTCCTCATCCTGAACAACGGCATCTACGGGACCATCCGCGCGCATCAGGAGCGGCACTATCCGGCGCGCGTGTCGGGAACGAACATCGAGAACCCGGATTTTGTCGGCATCGCCCGGGCCTATGGCTTCCACGCCGAGCGGGTCGGCGCGACGGGGGAGTTCGCCGGCGCTTTCGGCAGGGCGCTGGCATCCGCGACCGGCGCGGTCCTGGAGCTGGATATTTCCCCGGAGGCGATCACGCCGCGTCAAACCCTTTCCCAAATGCGCGACGCAGCGCTCGCTTCGCATAAGGCCAACGCATGACCAGTACGGCAAATGACATCCGTCTCGGCGCGGATATCGGCGGCACGTTCACCGATATTGTGGTCGATGTGCGCGGCACGATCTTTTCCACCAAGATCCTGACCAACTATGCCGCCCCCGAACAGGCTATCCTCGACGGAATCGAGATCGTCGTGCGCGACGCCGGCATCACGCTGGCGGACCTCGACATCGTCATTCACGGCACCACGCTGGCGACCAACGCGCTCATCGAACGGCGTGGCGCCAAGACGGCATTGGTCACCACCGAAGGGTTTCGCGATGTCATCGAGATGCGCACGGAAAACCGGTTCGAACAGTATGATCTGAACCTGAAGCTGCCGCCGCCGCTGATCCCGCGCGAGCATCGCTATACGGTCAAGGGGCGCATCGGCGCGGACGGAAAGGAATTGCAGCCGCTGGACGAAGCAGCGCTCGACGAGATCGCCGACAGCATCGCCGCGGGCGGCTTCGGCGCCGTCGCCATCGGCTTCATCCATTCCTACATGAACCCGGTGCATGAGCAGCGGGCACGCGCGATCCTCGCCAGAAAGCTGGACATACCGATTTCCATCAGCGCTGAGGTCTCGCCGCAGATGCGCGAGTTCGAACGCTTCAACACGGTTTGCGCCAATGCCTATGTCCGGCCGCAGATGGCCGACTATCTGGTGCGCCTCCAGGTGCGGCTGAAGGAGATGGGGGCGAACTGTCCGGTGTTCATGATCCACTCGGGCGGCGGACTGATCTCGATGGAAACCGCGTCCGAATTTCCGGTGCGCCTGGTCGAGTCCGGTCCGGCCGGCGGTGCCATTTTTGCGGCCGACGTGGCGCGGCGCTTCGACCTGGACTCCGTCGTCTCCTACGACATGGGCGGAACGACCGCGAAGATCTGCCTGATCGAGGACTATTCGCCGCGCACGGCGCGGACCTTCGAGGTCGCCCGCACCTATCGCTTCTGCAAAGGCTCCGGCATGCCGATCTCGATCCCGGTCATCGAGATGATCGAGATCGGCGCCGGCGGCGGCTCGATCGCCTGGGTCGACGCCATGGGCCGCATCCAGACCGGCCCGGAAAGTGCCGGGTCCGAACCCGGTCCCGCCTGCTACGGGCGTGGCGGCAGCCGCCCGGCCATCACCGATGCCGACCTGGTGCTGGGCAAGCTCGATCCCGACAATTTCGCCGGCGGCGCCATCAGGCTCGACACGCAGGCTTCCGAGCAGGCGATCACCCGCGATGTCGGCACCCGGCTTTCGCTCAATTCCGTTTCCGCCGCTTTCGGCATCTGCGAGGTCGTCGACGAGAATATGGCCAATGCCGCCCGCGTCCACGCGGTGGAAAACGGCAAGAACATCTCCGACAATGTCATGATCGCCTTTGGCGGTGCAGCGCCCCTGCATGCGGCGCGGCTGTGCGAGAAGCTTGGCGTCGAACAGTGCCTTGTCCCGCAAGGCGCCGGCGTCGGCTCGGCCATCGGTTTTCTCAAGGCGCCGTTCGGCTACGAGGCGCTGGCTTCCAAGCTGATGCGGCTGTCGCGCTTCGATGCATGCGAGGTGAATGCGCTGCTCGACGGGCTGAAGACGACTGCCGAGAGCTTCGTGCGAGCCGGCACTAACAATGCCATCACCCGCGAGATCACCGCCTTCATGCGCTATGCCGGCCAGGGTTGGGAAATCCCGGTGCCGCTGCCCGACAGGGCGTTCAAGCCCGGCGATGAGGTGAGCCTCAAGGACGCCTTCCGGGACAATTATGCGCGCTTCTTCGGCCGTGCCATTGATGGCCTCGACGGATTGGAAATCGAGATCGTCACCTGGTCGGTCAAGGCGCAGGACGTGCGGCCGGCGCCCGCAAGGCACGAGATCACCATGGGGACCAGGACCGTCGCCGCTTCGCAAACGCGCGAGGTTTTCGATCCGGCGACCGGAACCGTGCAGGTTTCAGCCATCATCGAACGCGCCGACCTTTCGCCAGGGGATCGCATCAGCGGTCCGGCGGTGATCGTCGAGCGTGAGACGTCGACGGTCGTCACCACTCTCTTCGATGCCGCGCTACAGAGCGACGGTTCGATCCTCCTGATCCGCAAAGGGGTCCAGGCATGAGCGACATCTTGGAAATCCGCATGCAGGTGATGTGGAATCGCCTGATTTCGGTGGTCGAGGAGCAAGCGCTGACCCTGTTGCGTACGGCCTTCTCCACGTCGGTGCGTGAATCGGGCGACCTGTCGGCCGGCGTGTTCAATCCGCGCGGCGAGATGCTGGCGCAGGCCGTGACCGGTACGCCCGGGCATGTGAACACCATGGCCGAGGCCGTGCTGCAGTTCATGAACGAGATCCCGCGCGAGGAGATGTACGAGGGCGACACCTATGTCACCAACGATCCCTGGAAAGGCACCGGCCATCTCCATGACATCACCATGGTCTCGCCCTCGTTCCTGAACGGCGAACTGGTGGCATTCTTCGCCTGCACCGCGCACGTGGTCGATGTTGGCGGACGTGGCTTCGGCGCCGACGGCAAGTCAGTCTACGAGGAAGGAATCCAGATCCCGATCATGAAGTTCGCCGAGCGCGGCAAGGTGAACCTCGATCTGGTGAAGATCCTGCGCGCCAATGTGCGCGAGCCGAACCAGGTCGTCGGCGACTTCTATTCGCTGGCCGCCTGCAACGAGGTCGGCCATCGCCGCCTGGTCGACATGATGAAGGAGATCGGCCTGGCATCGCTGGACAGGCTGGGAGAGTTCATCTTCACGCGCACGCATGACGCGACGCTGGAGCGCATCAAGGCGCTGCCGAAAGGCACCTGGTCGAACGAGTTGGTGACCGACGGCTACGATACGCCGGTCAAGCTGGTGGCAGCTGTCTCGATTGAGGACGACCATTTGAATGTCGATTTCTCCGGCACCGATCCGACAAGCCGATGGGGCATCAACGTTCCGATCATCTACAGCAAGGCCTATGCCTGCTACGCCCTGAAATGCGTCGTGGCGCCGGAGATCCCGAACAATGCGGCCTCGCTTGCTCTGTTCACTATATCGTCGCCGACCAACATCCTGAACGCCCCGCGGCCGGCGCCGGTCTCCCTGCGGCACGTCATCGGCCATATGGTGCCCGATCTGGTGCTGGGCGCGCTGGCCAAGGCGCTGCCGGGCCAGATCCTTGCCGAAGGGGCGGCGGCACTGTGGAACATCCACATCTCGGTCAGGCCGGTCGCCGGGAGCGATGGACGCCGCGCCGAGGTGCTGATGTTCAATTCCGGCGGCATGGGGGCCCGCCCGACGTTGGACGGGCTGTCCGCCACCGCCTTTCCGTCCGGTGTCCATACCATGCCGATCGAGGCGACCGAGCACACCGGGCCGATCGTCATCTGGCGCAAGGAACTGCGTCCCGATTCCGGGGGCGACGGGGAATTTCGCGGCGGCCTCGGCCAGATCCTCGAAATCGCGGCCACTGAAGGCCACGAGTTCGATTTTTCCGCCATGTTCGACCGGGTCAACCATCCGGCCAAGGGACGCGATGGCGGCAAGGACGGGATAGCCGGCATCGTCAGGCTCGACGATGGCACGCTGATGCGCCCCAAGGGCTGGCAGCACGTTCCGGCAGGGCGTCGTCTGGTGCTGGAACTTCCTGGCGGTGGCGGCTATGGCGATCCCTCCAGGCGCAGTACGGAGGCGCGGGCACAGGACGTGTCCAGGGGCTATATTTCGGAGAAAAGCCGATGAGCTACATTTCCTCGCGCCTGTCCGTGGTCAAGCCGTCGGCTTCGATGGCCGCCTCGCAGGCGGCCAAGGCGCTACGGGTCAAAGGCGTCGACGTCATCGACCTTGGCCTTGGCGAACCTGATTTTCCGACGCCTGCCCACATCATCGAAGCGGCCTATGCAGCCGCCAAAGCGGGCCAGACCCTCTACACCGCCGCAGCCGGCTCGCCGGAAGTGCGCGAGGCCGTGGCCGGGAAGTTCAGGCGCGAGAACGGACTGGACTACACGGCCGACGACATCGTCGTGGCCAACGGCGCCAAGCAGATCATCTTCAACGCGCTGATGGCGACGCTGGAACCCGGCGACGAGGCCATCCTGCCCGCGCCCTATTTCGTCTCCTATCCTGAGATGGTGAAGCTGCTAGGCGGCACGCCCGTCACGGTCGAATGCAGGGAAAGCGGCGGCTTCAGGCTGACGCCCGAACTCTTGGAAAAGGCGATCGGGCCGAGAACCAAGTGGCTGTTCCTGAACATGCCCGGCAATCCATCCGGAGCGGTCTACTCGGCCGACGATCTCAAGGCGCTTGGCGCTGTCCTTGCCAGGCATCCGCAGGTGCTCATCCTGTCGGACGAGATCTATGAGCACATCATCTTCGATAACCGCGAATTCGTATCCTTCGGCAAGGCCTGCCCTGACCTCAAGGACCGAAGCCTCATCGTCAACGGCGTGGCCAAGGCCTATGCGATGACCGGCTGGCGTGTCGGTTATGCAGCCGGCCCGGCACCACTCGTCAAGGCGATGTCGATCATCCAGAGCCAGTCGGTCACTTCGGTCTGCTCGATTGCCCAGGCGGCGACGGTCGCCGCACTGAATGGCCCGCAGGACGAGGTGGCTCGTTTCCGCGATGCATTCGAGGCGCGCAGGAACCTGGTCGTCGATGGCATAAGGCGCATCAACGGCCTGACGCTGCCGCCGCCGGAAGGAGCTTTCTATGCCTATATCGGTTGCGCCAGCCTGATCGGCCGCAGGACCCCAAAAGGCGTCATGCTGGAGGACGATACGGCGGTGGCGACCTATCTTCTGAACGAAGGCCGCGTGGCCTCGGTGCCGGGCACTGCCTACGGACTTTCACCTTATTTTCGTATCTCCACCGCCACCAGCGAGGAGGTGCTTGCCGAGGCGATCGCGCGGATCAACGCCGCCGTCGCGCAAGTGGAGTAGACCATGCCGCATTACGAACGCATCCTGATCACCGGCGCCGCCGGCCGGCTTGGCTCGGAACTGCGAAAGGGGCTGGTGCCGCTGGCAAAAACGATCCGCCTGGCGGGTCGCGAACCGTTCGGCGATCTTGCTCCTCACGAGGAAGAAGCGGTCTTCGATCTCGCCGACATGGAGGCTACACTTGCGGCCACCAAGGACTGCGACGCGATCGTGCATTTCGGCGGTGCGCCGCTTGAATGCGAATGGCAAACGATCCTGGATTCCAGCATTCGCGGATCCTACCACATCTACGAAGGCGCCCGGAAACACGGCGTGAAGCGGGTTATCTATGCTTCCTCGGTGCATGCCATCGGCTATCATGAAGTCGAAGCCCATATCGGCGTCGATGCGCCGGTGCGCCCCGACAGCCTCTACGGCGTGTCGAAGAATTTCGTCGAAAGCCTGAGCCGGCTCTACTGGGACAAGTTCGGCATTGAGACGGCTTGCCTGCGTATCTTCTCGTCCTTTCCCGAACCGGCCGACCGACGCATGCTGTGGTCGTATCTTTCCTTCGCCGACTGCGTTCGTCTGGTCGAAGCAGCACTGACGGCGCCGCGCGTCGGGCACACAATCTCGTTCGGCATATCCGACAACAAGCTGAAAATGGTCGACAACAGCGGCGCCAACCATCTGGGGTTCATCCCGCAAGACAGCGCCGAGCCATTCCGCGCAGCGGTCGAGGCGAAGACGCAGATTCCGGATCCCAAGGCGCCATCGGTGAAGTATCTGGGCGGGTGGTTCTGCGAGCTTGGCCATCCGGACGACAAGCGGGCGTAACTATCAAAAAACCAATCCGCTAGATGGCGAAGACGAAACATCCACCAACACCCCTACGGCTCCCTGCAATTCACGGCGACAGCCGAATAATGATCATGAAGCGCTTCCGGGACGTTCAGGCCAGGGCGACACCGGCGATCGTGCAAGACCGTAGGCTCCGGCGATCACCCCCATGCCTCCGGTGTGCTTCTGAGGTTCGGTGCCGTCTGCCATGTAGGCTTCCGCGATCACCTGTTCTGATGCAGGATCGTCTCGGCCGCAATGAAGCCCCAGGTCAGGTTCGGGCCGAGCGTGGTGCCGGCCCCTACGGCGCGCGTGCCGATGGGGTTGGCCATCGCAAGCCCTGCCGCATAAAGGCCGGGAATGATCGAGCCGTCCGGTCTCAACACCTGCGCCCGCTCGTTGGTCCGGGCCCCGCCCTTGGTGCCGAGGATCGAGCGATTGATCGTCATGCCGACGTAGGGCGCCTTGTCGATCGGCTTCAGCCGGTTCTCGGGGCCATGCGCCTTGTATGCCTCCCAACCATTATCGCCGCGGTGGAAGTCCGCATCGTGCCCGTTCTCGCAAAAGCCGTTCCAGCGCGCGATCGTCTCCTCCAGCGCCGCCGCCGGCAACCCGAGCTTGGCGGCAAGGCCAGCGATGGTATCGGCCTTCTTGATCCAGTCGCGCTCGTAGGAGGCATACCAGCGGAAAGGCAGCGAGGTTTTGAGGAAACGATTATCGCCAACGAGATAGCAGGGCAGATGGACGGGCTCGCCATCCGGTCCGCGCGCATCGATCGCCTCGCCGATGTTGAAGGCGTTTTCGCTGACAAAGCGCTTTCCCTCGCGATCGACCACGATCGAATGCGGCTCGGCCTGGAAGGTCATCGGCAAGCCGTGCGACTGTCCCTGGTAGCGCGTCGGCAGGCAGGGATAGACGTTCGCCTGATCCATGCGGTCCAATTGCGCGCCGACGGAAGCCGCAAGCTTCTGGCCGTCGCCCTCATTGCCGCGCGGGCTGCCGATCCGGTCGAAGGCGCCGGGGAAGTGGCGTGCGCGCATCTCGGCGTCCCATTCGAAGCCGCCGGTTGCGATGACGACGCCGCGGCGCGCGACGATCTTCGTGCGCCGGCCCTTGCTCTCCACCTCCGCGCCGGCGATGCGTGAGTCCGGATCCTGAAGCAGGGTGACGGCGCGCGTTCCCGGCTGAAAGGTGACGCCGGCATCGAGGCAGCCCTTGATCAGCCCGGTCATCAGTGCCGTGCCCTGGCCGCCGGAATTCGTCAGCCATCGCCATAGAAGCTTCGGCCAGACCTTGAACCCGGCGCGGATGGGATGGTGATAGAGATCGAGGTCGACGATCTCCTGGTAGGTAAAGCTGTGCGGCAAGGTGGAGCGGCGCAGACTCCGCGCAAACTTGCCGAGGAGACGGCGGCTGAGCGGCCTCGGCGAGAGCATGCGGCCATAGAGTTTCCCGCCCGGCGCTTCGGCAAAGGGATCGGGCTCGTTGATCAAGCGAAAATCGAGCGGCGTGTTGACGGACAGAAAGTGCAGCATGTCCGGCGCGGCCTTGGCGAAAGCGCCCCAGAGCGCATCTTCCTTCTGCTCCCATCCTTCGGGCGCGACCGCACGCAGATAGGCGAGCGCATCCTCGCGGCTGTCGGCGATGCCGGCTTCGGCCGCGACATGGTTGGCGGGTATCCAGACCCCGGCACCGGACATGGCCGAGGTGCCGCCCAACCATTCGCTCTTTTCGATGACGAGCACCCTGAGGCCACCCTTGGCGGCCCGCAGCGCTGCCGAGCAGGCCGCCGATCCCGAACCGATCACCAGAACATCGTACTCGCCCATCGGCATTCCCCTGCCATCATCGACACAGCACTATATAGAGGCACGAAATTTAATCTGTCTACTATTGTGTCGACACTTTTTGCGCTGTACCCTCTCCAAGTCAGCAACGCGCCCGAACGACCTTCGCAGCTCCATTCGACAGGCAGAGCCATGGACGACACCAACCTTCCACCCGCGCCCTCTGGCATCCATGTTTCCGGAACCGAAACGCGCGAAAGCTACTGGCAGCCGGTTCCCGCAAACGGCCATATCGACGTGGCGCTCGCGCCGCACATCGTCGGCATGGAGCACCCCTTCGCGCTGGGCACGCAGTCGGTAGCGCCCGGCGGCTATGTGCGCGAACACACGCATGACCGCAACGAAGAGACGGTCTATGTCATCGAAGGCCATGGCCGCGCCGTCATCGACGGCAAGGAATATCCGCTGGAACCGGACAGCGTGGTGTTCCTGCCGAAGAATGTCCGACACATGTTCATCAACGACGGCGACACGCGCCTGCGCTGGATCTGGTTGATCGTGCCGAACGGGCTCGAGGATTTCTTTCGCCTGATCGGCAAGCCGCGCAAGCCAGGTGACCGTGTGCCGTCCAATTTCCCGCGCCCCGAAAACGTTCTGGAAATCGAGCGCAAGACGGTGTTCGGGGCAGACCTCGCCGACAAGTTCGATCCCCTGAGGCAGAATCCCTGAAGAAGCCTCGGATGGTGACGCTCGGCCTCATCGGCTTCGGCACGATCGCGCGCGAGATCGTCTCAGCTTTCCCAGTGGACTCGGTTTGCTGGGTGGCGCTGATGCGCGAAGGTACCCGCCGCGACTTGCCGGCGAATGTCAGCACTGTCACGCAGCTTGACGCGCTGATCGGTCCGCGCCCCCGGGCGGTGGTGGAGGCGGCAAGCCAGGAGGCGGTGGCCGCTTATGTGCCCGCGCTTCTCGAAGCCGGCATCCCGACCATCATCGCTTCGATCGGTGCATTCGCCGATCCGATCCTTGCCGCGAGGCTGACCGATGCTTCGCGCAATAGCGGCGCGCGCTTGGTCCTGCCGTCAGGCGCGTTGGGCGGTCTCGACTATCTCAGGGCGATAGCCGCACTTCCTGAGGCGCGGGTGCGCTACACCTCGCGCAAGCCGCCGACAGCTTGGGAAGTCGAGCTTGCCACTCTTGGCCTGTCGGCCGAGCACGACGCGGTATCCCTCTTCGAAGGCACGCCGGCGCAAGCGGCAAAGCTCTATCCGAAAAACCTCAACGCCGCCTTCGCCGTGGCGCTCGCTGCAGGTATCGACAAAGTCACAGTGCGCGTGGTTGCCGATCCGAAAGCTGCCGGCAACATGCATGAAATCGAGGTCGAGAGCACCGCCGGCACCGCCTCCTTCCGCCTCGTCAACGCACCCTCGCCCAACAATCCGAAAACCTCGATGCTCACGGCGCTCAGTCTCGTCGCGGCGCTTGGCGAGTTGCTCGACAGGGAGGGCCTCAGCTGATGCCCTTCTTCACCGCCGCCGATGGCTGCCGCATCCACTACGAGACATCAGGCAGCGCCGGCCCACGCCTCATCCTCATCTCCGGGCTCGGCGGTGATGGAAGGTTCTGGACTGGTGTGGTACGCCTGCTCGAGGCCGACCATCGCGTCATCGTCACCGACCATCGCGGCGCCGGTCGCAGCGATCGCCCCGAAAGCCCCTATTCCATTCCCCTGATCGCCAGCGACATTGCCGGCCTGCTGGCGCAGACGGGCGGTCCCGCCCATATTGTCGGGCATTCCACTGGTGGCGCCATCGCGCAGGTGCTGGCGCTCGATCATTCGGAACTTGGCCTGAGCTATACGATCAGCAGTTCCTGGGCGCGAGCCGACAGCCGTTTCCGCACGCTCTTCAGCGCTCGCGCCGAACTGCTGGAGGCCGGCTTGGCCGAGACCTATCAGCGCCTCGGCCATGTGCTCTGCCACGAACCGTCCTACCTCGAAACGCATGCCGGGGAACTCGACGCAGCCGTCGCCGCCGCCCCTGACACCCTGGCGCCGCTGACAGTCAGTGCTGCGCGCGTGCGCATGCTGCTCGACCATGATCGCCTTGCCGATCTGCCGCGCATCGACACCCCGGTTCAAGTGATTGCGGCCACCGGCGATATCCTGACACCGCCAGCCCTTTCGGAGGCGATCGCTGCGGCAATACCGGATGCCCGGTTTGTTTCAGTTCCCGGTGCGCATTTTCACCCCCTCGCCGACCCCGAAGGTCTTGCCGCCATCATTCGCCGTTTCATTGTCGAAGCTCACCTTGATCGCAAAGCATCATGATCGCTGACCTCAGCCCCGCCCTCCTCGACCCGCGCCTCAAGCCTGGCGCCGAGCTCCTCGCCGAAGGACGCGTCATGGCGCGCGACTGGCGCCTCGGCAGCTGCCGCTTCCTGACCGAGACTGGGATGCCGTCCGAAGCCGCATGGAAGCGCAAGGCAGCGGCCGAAAAGCGAGTCATGCAGCACGCCCATATCGGCTTCAGAAGCGTCGACCGCACCGTGGCCGCGATCGGCGAGGTGCATGAGCAATGCCGCAAGGCAGGGGTAACGGTCGACCGTTTCGGCATCACCCTCGACTGGTCGATGGGTTATCCCCAAGCCATGCGTGCAAAGGCCGCGCGCGGCACCGGCATCGTGCTCACCGGCCCCGAGGATTTCGCCCGCATCACCAACGCCGCGCCCGCTGCCGCGCATTTCGGCGACTTCATGCTCGGCCTGCCGGGCGCGGTGGAAAACACCCGCGCCGCCATCGCCGCCGGTGCAACGGCCATCGGCAATCTGGGGCAGTATTTCACCTTCCGGCTGCCCTACTGGGACGATGATGTCGCGACCACCGAAGCGACCGTCACCGCCCTCGGCCTGATTGCCGCGCAGGATGCCGAAATCCTTGTCCATTCCAATCTCGACGACGGCTTCGCCGGGCTGTTCATCGACATGGCCTGCGCGCTCGGCATGGTGCTGGTCGAAAAGCACATCGTCGAGGATCTGATCGGCGCGCGGCTCGGCCATTGCTACGGCCACCACTTCAGCGATCCACTGTCGCGCGCTGCCTTCCATGCCGCGCTGGTGCGGGTCAGCGATACGCCGGGCACCATGATCTTCGGCAACACCGTTTCCTACCAGTCGACCCCGGCAGGCAATTACGCAACCCTGGCGAGTTATCTCCTGGCCGACATACTGGCTGTCGGGCGATGGCCCTCCGGCCATGCGATCAATCCGGTACCGGTAACCGAGAACCAGCGCATTCCCGATGTCGACGAGATCATCGACGCACAAACCTTCGCGCACCGGCTCACGCTGCACGCCCCCTTCTACGACCCCGTCTTCGACTGGGCCAGGGTGGAGGCGATGGCCGATGTGCTGGTCGAAGGCGGGCGTCGCTTTGCCGGTGCCGTCATGAAAGGGCTGGCCGAGCGCGGGGTGGATACCGAAGACCCGGCCGCGCTGATGTTCGCCATCCGCCGCATGGGGCCGAAGCGCATGGAGGCGCTGTTCGGCCCGGGCGCGGACGGCATCCGCGGACGCACGCCGCTGATCCATGCCGAATGGGCGCGCGAGCTCAACCACAAGGCCGTCGCCTGGGTCGCGACGCAAAAGCCGCTGGAAAGCCCTAGACCCCTGACCGTCTGCATCGGCACGACCGACGTGCATGAGCACGGAAAATATCTCGTCGAACAGGCGCTTGAAGGCCTGGGCATCGTCATCGCCGATGCCGGTGTGGCCGTCGACCCGGAAACACTCGTCGCCCGCGCCGCCGAAACCGGGGCCGATGCGATCGCCGTCAGCACTTACAATGGCGTGGCGCTGCGTTATGCACAGGCGGTGAAAGCAGCGATGGCGGCACGCGGACTTGCCTTGCCGGTGCTCATCGGCGGACGATTGAACGAAGTGCCCAAGGAGTCCAATTCGGGCCTGCCGGTCGACGTGACCAAGGATATAGCAGACCTAGGCTGCCTGCCCTGCGCCGACCTCGACGAGATGCTGCGTGCCCTGCGTTCCATCCGGCCCGTTGCCTGAAACGGGCAGGCTTCGTCTTACGCAACGACAGGGGCGTGCCTTACCAGGCGGTCATGCCGCCGTCGACCGTCAGGATCGAGCCGGTGGCGAAAGAGGATTCGTCACTGGCGAGCCACAGGATTGCATTTGCGATTTCAACCGGCTGCGCGACGCGATTCATCGGTGAGCGCGCGTTCAATGCCGCGACAAACCCCTGAGGATCGGGATGGGTTTCCAGCATGGTTTCGAAATAGCTCGACCAGGTCACACCCGGTGCCACGGCGTTGACGCGGATCTTGTCCGCAACATGGTCAAGCGCCATGGCACGCGTCAGCGCCGCGACGCCGCCCTTGGAGGCGACATAGGCCGCCCGATCGGCAAGTCCGACATGGGCCACGTTGGAAGCGGTGTTCACGATCACCCCGCCGCCGCCCGCGGCCATGACGGGAATGACATATTTGGAGCAGAGAAAGACGCCCTTGAGGTTCACGGCCATGAGCGCGTCCCAATCCGCCGCCGCGGTGGTGACAACCGAACCGCGTATGCCGTAACCGGCATTGTTGACCAGAATGTCCACCCGGCCGAAGGCCTCTTGCGCGCGGCGCACCATCGTCGCCACGGAGACTTCGTCCGAGACGTCCGCCTCCCAGGCCAGCGCTCCGGTCCTGCCGGCCACCTCGCCGGCCCGCGCGCCGTCGCGATCGACGACCAGAACGCGCGCGCCCTCCTTCGCAAACAGTTCCGTGACGGCCGCGCCGATACCGGCGCCGGCTCCGGTGACGATGGCCGCCTTGCCCTCCAAACGCATGATCGATCCCCTTTTCACAAACTTGTTTTGCCCTATCTTGCAGAAGCGCTTGCAAAGTGTCGACACTTTTGTATTTAATTTCGGCACGAACTCGGGGATATCGGTGAAAAACACTCCTTCCGTCGAACAACATCTGGAAATCTATCGCCGGATGCTGCTGGTGCGGCATCTCGAAGAGGGCCTTGGGGCGCTTCACAAGGAAGGACGCACGCGCGGTCCGATCCATCGCTGCGATGGCCAGGAAGCCGTCGGCGTCGCCGCGACCGCCGTGCTGGAGGCCGGCGACAAGGTCGCCACCACCCATCGTGGCCACGCGGTCTATATCGGCAAGGGCATGGCCGTGCACCCGGTGGTGGCCGAGATCTTCGGGCGGGCCACCGGTGCCTGCGGCGGGCGCGCCGGCCACATGCTGGTGGCCGATGCCGAAAAGGGCGTGATCGGCGGCAATGCCATTGTCGGCGCGGGCATTCCAGCCGCCACCGGCATGGCGCTGTCGATGCAGATCCTCGGCACCGGCAATGTCGCCATGTGCGTCTTTGGCGACGGCGCCGCGCAAACCGGCATCTGCCACGAAGCCATGAACATGGCGGGGCTGTGGAAATTGCCGGTCGTCTTCGTGCTCGAACACAACCAGTTCGGCCTGACCGTTCCCTCCGAGGTCCAGTCGCCGGTCGAGGACCTGTCGATCCGCGCCGCCGGCTACGCGATGCCGGCCGAGATCGTCGACGGCAATGACGCGGTGGCTGTCTACCGTGCCGTGTCGGCCATGGTCGAGCGCGCCAGGCGCGGCGAAGGCCCAGGCATGGTCGAATGTAAGACCTACCGCGTCGAAGGTTTCTCCACCTCCGACATGGGCGGTTACCAGAAGCCGGAGGATATTGCGGCCTGGAAGGAACGTGACCCGTTGCTCGTCTCGCGCAAGGCGCTTTTGGGCGACGTCGGCGAGGCGAAACTCGCGGCAATCGAGGTGGCGGCCAGAGCTGAGGTCGACGAGGCATTCGCGGCGGCCCTCTCCGACCCGATGCCCGAATTCTCGCTCGACGAAGCCTGCAACCCCTACAGCGAGGCACACTGACATGGCCATGATGCGGTATGCCGAAGCGCTCAATGCGGCACTGCGCGAAGAGATGCAGGCCGACCCCTCCGTCTTCGTCTTCGGCGAGGACATCGGACGCTATGGCGGCGTCTTCAAGGTGACGAAAGGGCTGATGGAGGAATTCGGCGAAACGCGGGTGCGCGACACGCCGATCTCCGAACAGGCGCTGACCGCCATGGCCGTGACCGCCGCGATGACCGGCACGCGGCCGGTGCTGGAAATCATGTATGCGGATTTCGTGCCGCTGACGCTCGATGCGCTGGTCAACCAGGCATCGATCTACAATTACATCTGGAACGGCCAGGTCAAGATGCCGTTCGTGCTGCGTACGCAGGGCGGCGGCGGCGCCGGCGCCGGCGCGCAGCACTCCAAGTCGCTCGATTCCATGCTTGCCCACATACCCGGCATCAAGGTCGTTGCTCCTTCGACGCCCGCCGACGCCAAGGGCATGCTGAAGGCCGCGATCCGCGACGACCAGCCGGTGGTCTTCCTCGAGCACAAGCTGCTCTACAACACCCGCGGCGAGGTGCCGGAAGGCGATGTGACCGTGCCGCTCGGCAAGGCGGCAACCCTGCGCGAAGGCAACGATATCTCGATATTCGCCACCTCCAAGATGGTGGTCGAGGCACTGAAAGCCGCGGATCTTCTCGCAGCCGACGGTGTTTCGGCCGAGATCGTCGATCTCCGGTCGCTGCGCCCGCTGGATGTCAACGCCATCGTCGCCTCGATCGCGAAAACGCACCATGCCGTGGTGGTCAACGAGGGCTGGCGCTTTTGCGGCTACGCCGCCGAGCTTTCGGCAACGATCATGGATCACGCCTTCGACGAGCTGGACGCGCCGGTCGCGCGCGTCACGCTGCCGGACATGCCGATCCCCTATTCCGAGCCGCTGGAAACGGCGATGCTGCCAAGTGCCGAGAAGATCCGCACCGCCGCGCTGAAGACGCTGAAGTGACGGAGGCGGCGGCGATGGCGACCCATCCGATCAGCATCGACAGCGCCGGCGGCGAATACATGGAAGCCGTGCTGGTGATCGCCTGGGCGGTGAAGCCAGGCGATCCGGTCAAGGCCGGCGATCTGGTCGTCACCGTCGAGACGGCCAAGGCCGCGACCGAAATCGAAGCCGACCGCGACGGCTGGCTGGCCGAAATCTTCTTCGCCGAGGGACAGGAAGCGCCGGTGGGCGCCGTGCTCGGCACGATCGCGGACGCGAAGCCGATGGCTGGCCAGCCAGCCTCGGTCGGGCCGGCGACAGCAGCCGCCGCGGCAGCCAATCCGCGCGAGCTTGTGGCTGACGAAGCCTCTTCCTCCATCCGGCAGCCTGGCAGCCGCCCGATCGCCAGCCCGCTTGCCCGGCGCCTTGCCGCCGCGGCCGGGCTCGACCTTGCCGCCATTTCGGGAAGCGGGCCGCGCGGACGGATCAAGAAGCGCGACATCGATGCCACCCTTGCCGCTCGCACGAACGAACAGGACGGTGCAGGCCAGCGGGCGCCAGCCGCAGTCCAGGCATCGCCTGTCGCCGCGCCGGCCCGGCAGACGGTGCCGGTGGTCCTCATCCACGGCTTCGGGGCGGATCGCTCCGTGTGGCGGCAGGTTGTCCCGTTGCTCGGGCCGGGGATCGAGACGATCAGCCTCGACTTGCCCGGCCATGGTACGGAAGCGGCAAGACCTGCAAGCATCATCGAGGAGATCGCCTTCCTCCTCTCCGACCGGCTGGAGGGGATGGGCGTCGGCAATGCCCATCTCGTCGGCCATTCGCTCGGCGGCGCGGCGGCTCTGGCGCTCGCACGACTGGGCCGTTTTACGGTACGCTCTGTCACACTCCTTGCCCCTGGCGGGCTCGGCCCCGAGATCAATGCGGGCTTCCTTGCCGGGCTCGCCCGCGCAACAACCGTCCCGGCGCTTGAGCGATGGCTGGCGGTCATGGTCGGCGACCCCTCGGCCCTGCCGGTCGGTTATGCGCAGGCCGCACTCAGACAGCTGGAAAAGACCGGCAATCGCGACGCGCTCACTGCGATGGCCGAAAGCCTGTTCCCGGACGGCACGCAGGGTTTCGATCTCGCGGGCGCGCTTGGCGAACTCGCCGTCCCGACGCGGCTCATCTGGGGCAGGCTCGATCGCGTCATCCCGGTCGCCCATGCGGCCCGCGCGCCGGGCTTCACTGCCGTTCATCTTCTCGATGGCGTTGGCCATGTACCGCAGATCGAGGCACCGGCGCTCACCGCCCGGCTCATCGCCGATACGGTGCGAAGTGCCGGCTGAGCCGGCAAGACCATCACGCCCGCGTCAAGGGCGCCACGACAGAATGTCAGAAGGAGTGCCGATATGATCTTCGACCATCGCACCTACACCGCCCGCCCCAACAAGCTGTCGCATTTCCTCAAACTCTACGAGGACGTCGGCCTGCCGATGCAGCGGCATTATCTGGGCGAGCCCTTCGGCTTCTTCCAGACGCATATCGGCGACCTCTCGCGCACCGTGCATCTGTGGAGATATGAAAGCCTTGCCGACCGGGAGGAGCGGCGCGACCGCATGGAGGCAGACCCGGAATGGCAGGCCTACCGGCGCAAGGTGATCGAGACCGACTATCTGCTCGACATGCGCAACCAGATCCTCAAACCCGTCTCGTTCTTCAATCCGGGAAAATAAGATGGACCTGACTTTCTCGACCGAGGGGCGCAGCTGGCCGCTGCGCCTGACTGGCGATGCCGAGCGCACGCGCCGCGCGCTGCTTTCGGCCTTGCCGATGCGTCTGCAGCTGCACACGCCGAAGATCGCCGGCAGCCATATCTATTGGCATGCTCCCTTCGTCGAGGATATCGAGGGTGCTACGCATGTGCTTTCCGCGACCGCCGGCGCATTCATCTACTGGCCGGTGCGGCAGTTCCTCGAAATCACCTTCGCGCCGCTTCAGGCGGAGAATGCCGAGATCACCGTTCTCGGCCATCTCGACGCGCCGGTGGAAGGCATTGCCGAACTTGCCGCGACACTGAAACAGGACCAGGGCCGCCGCATCCTGGAAGGCACGCTTGTCCGGTCGGATGGCGGCGTGTCCGAGCCTTCGCCGCCATCGTCGCTGCCACAGGATATCATTGCCGCTCGCAAGGCGCTGTGGGTGTTCTGTCCCGCCGACATCAGCCGGGTCACCGCGTCACGCGCCATCATGCACCCGGCAGGGCCTGTCTTCACCGCGGAATCAGAAGCGCGGGTGCTGCACGAATTCCTCTGGTGGATCCGCGCCGAGCGCGGCCGGAAGGACGAATTGGTGCTGCGCCAGGCGGCAGCAATCGCGCTCGACAAGACCGCGACCCGGCTACGCGATTTCTGCCACATGGAGGAAACGCCTGCCCTGCTTTTCCGGCTCAAGGCGGCGATGGACGGCAACTATCCGCTCGGTGCGCTGATGGACGAGGCGATCCTGGCTACCGGGCGGGTTGGCGCTTGGATCGATCTTCTCATCCCGTGGAACGACCTCAACGAGGCCTTCCGCGCTGCGCTTGACGGCAGGAGGGCCGGATGATGGAAAAACTGACCATCGGCATTGTCGGTTTCGGCGTCATCGGGCAGCGCTGGACGGCTTGCTTTGCCCATGCCGGCCACGCGGTGCGCGTGTTCGACCCGACAGAGCGGCGCGAAGCGGCTTTCAACGAGGTGCTGCCTGCACTCATGGCCGACCTAGACGCGTTGAAGGGATCCTCGCCCTCGCCCGGCGAGATCCATCTTTTTCCGACGCTCGCCGAGACGCTCCAAGGCGTCGATTTCGTGCAGGAGAACGGTCCGGAAGACCTGGCCCTCAAGCGCCGGCTGCTCGCCGAGATCGAAGATCATGTCGGTGACGAGATCGTCATCGCCTCCTCCTCCTCGGCCCTGCTGGTGTCCGACATGCAGGGCGAGTGCCGCCTGCCCGGCCGCGTCGTGCTCGGCCATCCCTTCAATCCAGCGCATCTGATGCCGCTGGTCGAGATCGTCGGCGGCAAGACATCGGATCCACAAGCGATCGCCCGCGCACGCGCCATCTATGAAGCCATCGGCAAGAAGCCGGTAACGCTCAACCGGGAGGTGACCGGCCATATCGCCTTGCGCCTGATGGGCGCCATGTGGCGCGAGGCGATCGCTCTGGTGCGAGACGGCGTCGCCTCGGTCGAGGACGTGGATCGTGCCTTCATGTATGGGCCGGGCGCGAAATGGACCCTGCAAGGTTCGTTCATCTCCAACAGCCTCAACGCCGATGGCATCGAGGACTTCCTGCGCAAATATGGCCCGACCTATCAGGCGATCTGGGACACGCTGCTCGACGCAAAGCTTGACAGCGAGACCATCCGCTCGATCACAGCTTCGACAAATGCGGCGGTAGGCGGGCGCAGCCACGAGGATCTGAAGGCCGCGCGCGAGCCTGGCCTGGTCGGCATTTTGAAAACAGTGGCCGCACACGGTGCACTCTAATCGTCACGGAGAATGGCCATGACCTATCGCACCGCCCTCGTCACCGGCGCCTCGAAAGGCATCGGCGCAGCGATCGTCGAGAGCCTGATCGCGGAAGGATTGACCGTCCATGCGCTGGCGCGCAGCCGTGGCGCGCTACAGGTCCTGCAGGAGAGGCTCGGGCCACGCGTGAAACCGCTTGTCGCCGATGTGCGCGACAACGAGGCGATCGCTTCTGCGCTCGGTGCGGCGGAAATCGATGTCCTGGTCAACAATGCCGGCGGTTTGGCGACCGTGCGCCCCCTGCACGAACAGAGCGCGGAGGAAACAGCCGAGGTGGTGGCGCTGAACCTCACCGCACCCTTGCAGCTCATCCGCATGTTGCTGCCGGGCATGATCGCGCGCAAGCGTGGCCACATCTTCAACCTGACCAGCACGGCAGCCAGCGGCGTTTTTCCCGGCACGACGACCTACGGTGCGGCCAAGGCCGGCCTTTCCCAGGCCGGTCGCATCCTGCGCTATGATCTCGCGGGCACCGGCGTGCGGCTGACCGAGATCGCCCCGGGCCGTGTGGAAACGGATTTCTATCTGAAGGCCTTCGACGGCGACCGCGAGGGCTTGCGCAAGCGCATGTACTCGCAACAGCGGCCGCTCGGCCCGGCCGACATTGCCGCCGTGCTTGCTACCGCGCTGCGGATGCCGGATCATGTCGACATCAGCGAACTGACCGTCGCGCCGAGCGAACAGGCGCCCGGCGGCCATACCTATCCGCCCGCGCCGCAACGATGAGCATGCGTGGCGTCAGCGACGCCGCGCCTCAGTCCGGCTCGGTCAATTTGTCGAGCACGGCCGTGCAGGCCTCCTCCCAGGCCGCAGGCACTCCGCGCGCCGAAAGCACCTGCAGACCCCGCTCGGTGATGCCGCCCGGTGTCACCAGCTCCTCGAGCATCTGATGCATCGGCTGGTCTTTCTCCTCAATCAGCCGCCCGGCGGCCACGAACGTCATCGCCGTCAGCCGGCGGCCAATTGCCGGATCGAGACCTCGCGCGCTCGACCATTCAGTCGTCCTGCGGATCAGATCCTGCACCCAGCCATAGATGGCGGCATTGACCGTCGCCAACTCGAAGTCCGTTTCGCTGGCCAGAGCGATCGAGGGGCCAAGCCAGTCGAGGACCGCCCGCGCCTGCTCAAGGTCGGGGAAATAGATCGTCGGACTGGCACAGATTTCGGAAGCCGTGAACGGCATGGCGCGCACCGCGCGCGCAGGCGCGACAGCAAACCGCGATAGCGCTACGCCGGCGCAAACCGAAACCATTGTTTGGTCCGTGCGCCACGGCAGGCCAGCGACCGCATCCGGCGCATGCACGGGCCGCACCGCAACAATGACGACATCGGACTGTTCGACGAGATCGCGATTGTCGATTGCCAGCCGAAAACCGTGCCGGGCGGAGAGCGCCGCCGCCTTGCCCCGCGGCGACAGCACGATCGCCGCGGGATCAAGCCCGGAACGCAAGAACCCAGCCAGCATGGACGTCGCCAGATGCCCGACCCCAAGAATGCCTACAATCATTGTTGTCCCCCGGATTTGAACCTGCTGCTTGCCATTCACACGAAGTTGGGAAAGAAAGGCGGCTCTACAAAGTGTCGACACAGCCTGCATACAAATCAGATGAGAACCGACGTGACCGAACGAGCCGAGACCAGTGCCGATAGCGACCCGTCCCTTGCCGCTGAAGCGGAGACGCGCCGCGCTGCCGATAGCAGCGAACGCGCCTACAACACCATCCGCAAGCTCCTGGTCGAATTCAAGCTGAAGCCCGGAGAGCGCATCAACGAGGTCCAGCTTTCGCGCGGCCTTGGCCTTTCGCGCACACCGATCCGCGAGGCGCTGAACCGGCTCGCCTCCGAGGGTTTCGTTTCGCTCACGCCCAATCGAGGCTTTTTCGTCAGAAGCCTCAGCACCGAGGGCCTGCTCGATCTCTACGAGTTCCGCTCGATCATCGAGTGCGCTGCTTTCAAGCTGATGTGCGAGCGCGCCGACGACAGCGAAATCGACCGGCTGCGGAGCTACTGGGAAGCGATCGTCGACGCCTACCCGGACCAGCCGCCGGATGTCATCCTGGCCGAGGACGAAGGCTTCCATCTGCTCATCGCCGAACTCTCCGGAAATCCGGAACTTGTCGGCCAGCTCAGCTCCATCAATGCACGCATCCGCTTCATCCGCCGCATCCAGATCGAACATCCTTCGCATGACAAGGCGCAGATCACCTCCCATTCGGCCATCGTCGAGGCTGCCGTCAAGCGCGATGCCGAGAACGGCGCGAAACTGTTGCGCGAACATATCGAAATGACCGTCTCCGCCACGCAGCAAGCGCTCAAGGACGCCTTGCTCAAGGTTTTCGCGCCCGACAATGGCGCCGAGCTGAAGCGTCGCCGAAGGGCTCGCGACGCATAATCGATATCTGAGCACAAAATTGAACGCAATAGTGTCGACACTTTCTTGACGACGATCCCTTTGTCTGCTTCGATGGGCTTACACGGGGAAGAAGACCGCAACGGCCTCCCCTGTCGTAGTCAGCAGCTAAGGGGAACCAT
Source organism: Mesorhizobium sp. Primo-A (assembly GCF_003997175.1). NCBI lineage: Bacteria > Pseudomonadati > Pseudomonadota > Alphaproteobacteria > Hyphomicrobiales > Phyllobacteriaceae > Mesorhizobium > Mesorhizobium sp. Primo-A. Next base: position 89,676 of record NZ_RZTG01000011.1, on the reverse strand, counting down.
GATGAAAAAATCTATCGCCACACTTCTTCTCGGCGCCTCGCTTTTTGCAGCGCCGGCCATGGCCGAGCAGATTACCGTCGGAATGTCCGCGCCGCTCTCGGGCGCGCAGGCCTATTTCGGCAGCACCTGGCACAATGGCTTCAAGCTCTACGTCGACAGGCTGAACGCCGATGGCGGCGTCAATGGCGTCACCATTGCCTATGACCAGCAGGACGACAAGGCCGACCCGCGCGAGGGAACGCTCGTCGCCCAGAAATTCTGCGACAATGACAAGGTCGTGCTTGGCCTGGTGAACTTCAATTCCGGCGTCGCCCAGTCGACGCTGCCAATCTATGAAGACTGCACGCTGCCGACCATGACCTTCGGCTCCAATCCGTCTCTCACCAAGCAGGGCTACAAGTTCATGGTGCGCCCGGTGGCCAACGATCTGGCCGGCGCATTGTTGCCAGCCGAATATGCGCTGGGCAAGCTCGGCGCCAAGACTGCCGTGATCGTCAACGACAAGCAGGTCTTCGGCCAGGGCATTTCCGAAATCTTCGCCAAGAACTTCGAAACCGGCGGCGGCAAGGTCCTCGATACCATTGCCGTGGCGCCATCCGACGTGGACTTCACCGCTGTGCTGGCCCAGATCAAGTCCAAGAAGCCCGATGCGATCTATCTCGGCGCCGTCATGCCGCAGCTTGCGCTGTTTGCCAAGCAGATGCACGAGCAAGGTATCGCCGCCGTGCTAATGGTGCCGGACGGCGGCTACACGCCGGACCTCATCAAACAGGCCGGCGAAGCCAATGTCCAGGGCACGCTTGTCGCGATCCAGGTGCCGCCGATGGATGCCTCCCCCGAGATCGCCGATTTCGCCAAACTCTACAAGGCGAAATATGGTGAGGAAGCCGGCCCGTATTCGATCTACGGCTATGTACAGGGCCAGATTTTGGAACAGGTGCTGAAAACGACGAAAGGCCTCACGCGTGAGGACCTCAACGCGGCATTGCATGCAGTTAAGGCGAAGACCGTCGTCGGCGAGCTGGAATTCGACGAAACCGGCGAACTCAAAGTCGCCCCATCCTACCTCTACAAGGTGGAGGGAACGGGCTTCCATCTCGTCGGTTCGAAATAGCAGCCAGACCGCCGGAGCCGCATCGCTACGCGCGAAGCGGCTCCTTCACCTGTTGACGGGCGTGCCTGCCGCAAGTACGGGCGGCCACGTCGACCATTCCCCTTCCCGGTTCGACCGGTCCATGGGGTTGCAGGCACAGGACGCCGGCCCATGCTGGGAAATCTTATCCAACAAACGGTAAATGCCCTGACCATCGGCTCGATCTACGCCCTGATCGCGCTCGGCTACACCATGGTCTACGGCGTGTTGCGCATGATCAACTTCGCCCATGGCGAGATGTTCATGCTCGGCGCCTATGTAGCGTTTCTGGCGCTCAGCCTGCTGGTCGGCGATGTCGGGATGTCGGGCGCGCTGGCGCTTACCGCGGCCTTTCTCGTGGCGATCTTCCTCGTCGGCCTCATTGGAGTCGGCATCGAAAGGGTCGCCTACAAACCGCTGAGAAGCTCCACCCGGCTCGCGCCGATGCTGTCCTCGCTCGGCGTCTCATTGTCGCTCGTCACCGGGGTGCAGATCCTGGCCGGCCCACAGCCAGTCGCCTTTCCCAGCTTCTTCCCCGTCGTCCGATATCAGGTGATGGGCGGCACCATCACCTTGATGCAGATCGGCATCCTGATCGCCGCCTTCGTGCTGATGTTCGGCCTGCATGTCCTAGTCAACCGGAGCCGTATCGGCATCATCGTGCGCGCCGTATCGGAAAGCCGACCGACCGCACAGCTGCTTGGCATCAACGTCAACGGCGCCATCTCCATGGTGTTCTTCGTCGGGCCGCTTCTCGGCGCTGCCGGCGGCATCCTCTATTCCAGTTACTATGGCATCATGTCGCCCAGCATGGGCGCCGTCATCGGGCTGAAGGCCTTCACCGCGGCCATCCTCGGCGGCATCGGTTCAATCCCCGGCGCCATGCTCGGCGCCTTCATCCTGGCTTTTATCGAAGTGTGGGGAACCGCGCTGCTGCCCATTGTCACAAACGGCGTGCTCGGCACCGAGTATCGCGACGTTCTCGCCTTTGCGATCCTCATACTCGTGCTTCTGGTCCGTCCTGCCGGTATACTCGGCGAGGCCGTCTCCGAGGAAAGCATCGTGTACAAGAGGGAATTCTGATGGCCGCCGCCGACACTCTCGCCGCGGCCCGGCCGCGTGCGAACCGGACCATCTCCTGGCTCGTCTTCGCCATCGCGATCGCGCTGATCATGGCCACGCCCTTCCTGCCCAACTACCATGTCCGTGTCCTCAACAGCCTGCTGATCTACATCCTGCTCGGCATCGGCCTGAACATCGTGATCGGCTATACCGGGCTGCTGGATCTCGGCTTCGTCGCCTTCTACGCGGTCGGCGCCTACAGCTATGGGCTGCTGGCAAGCCCGCAGCTCGGCCTGCATATGCCGTTCCTGCTCATCCTGCTCGTCGCCGCCTGCCTGGGTGCGGTCACCGGCATATTGCTCGGCATTCCGGTGTTGCGATTGCGCGGCGACTATCTGGCCATCGTCACACTTGGCTTCGGCGAGATCATCCGCATCATCATCAACAATCTCGACTGGCTGACCGGAGGGCCGCAAGGCATTGCCCGGCTGGACAAGGCGTCGATCCTCGGCATACAGATTGCCCGGCCGATCGACTTCTTCTGGCTGCTGCTGATCACCGTGCTCATCGTCGGCACCGTGGTCTGGCGGCTCGAGCGCTCCATCCTCGGCAAGGCGTGGGCGGCGATCCGCGAGGACCAGGATGCCGCGCGCGGCATCGGCATCAACACCACCAATGCCAAGCTTGCCGCTTTCGCCACCTCGGCCACGATCGGTTCCATAGCCGGCGCGATCTTCGCCGCATCGCAGCGTTTCGTCAGCCCGGAAAGCTTCACGCTGCAGGAATCGGTGCTGATCGTGCTGATGATCGTGGTCGGCGGCATCGGCAACATCTTCGGCATCGTCGCCGGCGCGGCAATCCTGATCCTGCTGCCGGAGCTGCTGCGCGAATTCGCCGAATGGCGCATCCTCTTCCTCGGTCTTTTGATGATCTCGCTGATCATCGCGCGCCCGGCCGGCATCGTGCCGCGCAGCTTCGGGCCGGAGAAACTGATCCGAGGGCTTTTCGGAAAATGACGCTGGTCTTTCAGAGCCTTCGCAAGGTGTATGGCGAGGTCGTCGCCATCGACGGCGTGTCGACCGACTTCGCTCCCGGCATAATCCACGGCGTGATCGGACCGAACGGCGCCGGCAAGTCGACGCTGATCAACATGACGGCTGGTTCCTACACAGTGTCGTCGGGCTCGATCACGCTCGACGGCAAGCGTCTCGACAAACTCAAGAAATACCAGATCGCCAATTCGGGAATTGCCCGCACCTATCAGAACATCCGCCTCTTCGACCAGATGTCGGCGATCGAGAACCTTGAAGTCTGTTTCTATCCCGCCGAGGTTGCGGCCGCCTGGAGGGAAGTGATCTGGCCACCCTATGCCAACGCCCAGCGCCGGCGCCGGCGTGAGAAATGCATGGAAATCCTGCGGTTTTTTGACCTTCAGGGCTACGCCGACGTCGATGCCGGGGGCCTGCCCTATGGCCGACAACGCATGCTGGAGATCGCCCGCGCCTTGGTCGCCAATCCGCGCGTCCTGCTGCTCGACGAGCCCGCCGCCGGATTGAACCACCACGAGACGGCGGAACTGACGGCAAAACTCACCGCGTTGCGTTCGCCCGACCGGATCATGATCGTCGTCGAGCACGACATGGATCTCGTCATGACACTCTGCGACAGCATCATCGTCATGCATCATGGGAAACTGCTCTTCCGGGGCACGCCCGCCGAAGTGCAGGCAAGCACCGACGTCCAACTCGCCTATCTGGGAACCGCCAATGACATCGACGACATCCGGGCCGCTGCTCAGAATCGCCGGGCTCAGCTCGGGATACGGGCGCGTCGGCGTTCTTGAGGGCATCAGCATTGACGTCGATCCGCACGAGATCGTCGTCATCCTGGGTCCGAACGGCGCCGGCAAGACGACGCTGCTCAATTCCGTTTCCGGCGTGGCGCGGCCCACCGCAGGCAGCATCGCGTTCGAGGGCCGCGACATCACCGGGATGCGCCCCGAACAGGTCGTGCGTCTCGGCATCACCCACTGCCCGGAAGGCCGCCAGATCTTCCAGCGCCTGACGGTGGAGGAAAACTTGGTCGCGGCCCATATCGGTCGCGGCGGGAAGAGTTTCGAGGCATTGCGCGCCGAGGTGTTCGAGCTGTTTCCTGTGCTCAAGGAACGGCGCAACGGCATGGCAAGCCGCATGTCCGGCGGCCAGCAGCAGATGCTGGCGATCGGGCGCGCGCTTATGGCCGAGCCGAAGCTTCTGATGCTCGACGAGCCGTCTCTCGGCCTTGCCCCGAAGATCGTCCACCAGATCTTCCGCATCATCCTCGACCTGTCGCGCCACGGCATTTCGATCCTGCTCGTCGAGCAGAACGTTCAGCTGGCGCTTGAATGCGGCGACTACGCCTACCTGCTCAACACCGGCAAGGTGAAGCTGCATGGCCCGGCGCAGGAAATGGCCGCGCATTCGGCCCTGAGGGAACACTATCTCGGCGGCGCCAGCGAGGACGTCCTTCATGTTTGAGGTCGACTGGAAGACGCCGCATCTGTGGCGCAAGACCGCGAACAGGCGCCCGGCCGCACCGGCACCGCAAGGCGACCTGAAGACGGACGTGCTGGTGGTCGGCGGCGGCTTCACCGGCATGGCCGCGGCACTCGGCGCGCGCGACAGCGGCGTCAATGTCATCCTGCTTGAGAGCAACGAGATCGGATCGGCAGCGTCGGGCCGCAACAACGGCCTTGTCATCTCCCACCATTCCAAGGCCTCGCCGGCGGAGTTCGAGGCGGTCTACGGCAAGACGATCGGTGAGCGCTACAATCGCATGGTTGCGGATGCGGCCGGCGTAGCCTTCGGCCTGATGCAGCGCTTCAACATAGACGCCCACCAGGTTCAGGAAGGCTGGATCCAGCCCGCTCACACCGACACCACGCTTGCCCGCGCGCACCAGTTCTACGAAGAGTGGAAAGCCTTCGGCGCCAATGTCTCCTGGCTTGACCGGGCCGAAGCCAGCGCGCGCATCGGCAGCCCCTATCTCGGCGGCTGGATGGTGCACAATTCCGGCCACATCAATCCGTTCGCCATGACCATTGGCCTTGCCGGCGCCCTTGAGCGCGAAGGCGTGACCATCTTCGAGAACGCCGCGGCGTCTCGCATCGAGAAGGTGGAAGGCGGCTGGCGCGTCTTCACCGCAACGGGAAGCGTCACGGCGCCAGAAGTGGTGCTTGCCACGAATGCGCTTACCGGCGACCTCTGGGCTGGGCTGAAGAAGACACTGATGCCGTTCAAGGTCTTCCAGGCCGCGACAAACCCGCTGCCGGAAGGCCTGCGCACCCAGATCCTTGTCGGCAACCCCGCGGTGTCCGACATGCGCAACGACATCCGCTATTTCCACTACGACGTCGACGGCCGGCTGGTGAGCGGCGGCACGCATACATTGTGGTTTGACGAGGCCGACCGCGGTCGCGCCAAGGTCTCGAGCATGCTGGGCAAGGCTTTTCGCGCATTCGGCGGCGAACCGCCGATCGTGGAATACTGGCATGGCACCTTTGCCGTGGTGCCTGATCGCAGACCTCGCCTCTATCGCCTGGCACCCGGCCTCGTGTTTGGCGGCGTCTATTCCGGCCGCGGCGTGGCATTGGCAATGTCTCTTGGCCAGGAAATCGGCCGCTGGGCGGCAGGCCGGCGCCGGGACGAGCAGATGCCTTTGCCGGTCACCAACATGAAACCGGTTCCGTTCCATCCGGTCGCCGTGCAGGTCGCGAACCGCATGCATCTCTGGAACCGCTTCAAGGATCGAAGCTCTTGATGACATTATAGGCCGACGATGCTGATTTTGTGCCGGCGGCTAGCTGGCCGAGGCAGAAGTCTCAATCAGACAGCCCATGCTCGGTCACGACTGGGCCGAAAGCGGACTGGTAGCTTCAGGCATCAGCGGAAGCCGAAGCGGACCTTCAGCGTGGCTGGGACTTAGGGCCTCCGACTGATCCAAAAGGAGGTTCTGTCACGGTCTCAGGCGTTCCCCCTTCGGATCGTACCACGGCTTGAGCTGCGCAATGGCCTTGTATCGCTTCCAGGCGATTTCGATCTCCAGAGGGGCGGCTGCCAGCCAGGCATCGTCGACACCGCCCTCGCATTCGACATAGCCCATGCCGAGCGAGGCGCCGATGCGGTGGCCGTAGGCGCCGGAGGTGACCGAACCGACGATCTTGCCGCCGCGCCAGATCGGTTCGTGATGATAGAGGAGAGGCGCATCTTCGGCCTGCAGCCGCAACTGCACCAAGCGGCGGCGCGGCTTGCCCGCCTCCTTCTGCAGCAACAGCGCATCACGGCCGATGAAGCCGCCTGGCTTGTCGAACGCCACGGCAAAGCCAAGCCCTGCCTGCAGCGGGCTGTCTTCCTCGCCGATGTCGTGACCCCAGTGGCGGTAACCTTTCTCCATGCGCAGCGAATTGATGGCGAAGTAGCCGCCTTGGCGCAGGCCGAAATCGGCGCCCGCCTCGGCCAGCTTGTCGAAGACATGGGCGGCGAACTCGGCGGGCATGTAGAGCTCCCAGCCAAGCTCGCCGACGAAGGTCAGCCGGCTGGCGCGCACCCGCGCATAGCCAAGGTCGATCTCGCGGCTGGTGCCGAAGGGAAACGCCGCCTCCGAGAAGTCATCGGGCGAGACGGCGCGCAGGAGATCGCGCGATTTCGGCCCCATCAGCGCCAGCATGGGCAGGCCGGAGGTGACATCCTGCACGAAGACATGCGCGTCCGCCGGGATATGGCGCTTGAGCCAGGCCAGGTCGCGCCGCTGCGACACGGCGATGGTCACGACCATGTAGGCGGTTTCGGAGATGCGGGTGACCGTGACATCGGCTTCGATGCCGCCTAGCTCGTTCAGCCATTGCGTGTAGACGACGCGGCCGGCGGGTACGTCGACATTGTTGGCACAGATGCGGTTGAGCACCGCGCAGGCGTCACGCCCCTCGATCCAGTATTTCACGAAGCAGGAATGGTCGAACAGCGTAACGTTGTCAGCCGTGTTGCGGCTTTCCTCGCCGCAGGCGCCGAACCAGTTCTGGCGGCCGTAGGAATAGTCGATCTCGGCCTTCATGCCGGGCAAAGCGAAGAAGCCAGGGCGTTCGTAGGCGGCGGCCTCGGTCATGCAGGCACCCGCCGCCATCAGGCGGTCGTGGAACGGGCTCTTGCGGATGTGGCGCGCCGTGGCGAACTGGCGGTATGGCCAGTGCATGTCGAACAAAAGGCCAAGCGTTTCGGTGGTGCGGTCGTAGAGATATTTCTTGTTCGACTGGAACGACATGGTGCGGCGCACGTCGACATCGGCGAGATCGACCGGTGGGCGCCCGTCGCGGATCCATTCCGACAGCGCCTTGCCGACGCCGCCCGAGGAGAGGATGCCGACGGAATTGAAGCCGGTGGCGCAGAACAGGCCGGAGACCTCAGCCGTCTCGCCCAGCAGATAGCGGTCATCCGGCGTAAAGCTTTCCGGTCCGTTGAAGAACAGTTTGATGCCGACATCCGCCAGCAGCGGCACCCGCCTGGTTGCCATTTCGAGGATCGGTTCGAAATGCTCGAAGTCCTCGGGCAGGCTGTCGAAGCAGAAATCGGGCGAGATGCCGTTATGGCCCCACGGCTTGGCCACCGGCTCGAAGCAGCCGAGCAGCAGCTTACCGGCGTCTTCCTTGTAGTAGGAGCACTCGTCGCCCAGGAAAAGCACCGGCAAATTGGCGGGCAGGCCGGGGATGGTCTCGGTGACGATGTAGAAATGCTCGGCGGCGTGCAGCGGCAGCGTCACGCCGATCTGTGCCGCGAGATCGCGCGACCACATGCCACCGCATATCACCACCTTGTCGGCGCGGATCTCGCCCTTGTCGGTGACCACGCCGCAAACGCGGCCGTTCTCGACCAGGATTTTCGTGACCGGCGTGTTTTCGAGAATGCAGGCGCCACCGGTGCGCGCGCCCTTGACATAGGCCATGGTGACGTCGGTGGGGTTGACCTGTCCATCATTGGGGAACCAGAAGCCGCCGACGATGCCGTCGATGTTGACCGGGCTCCAGCGTTCCTTGATCTCGCCGGGCGTGACCATGTCGACCGGCAGGCCGAAATTGCGCCCCATCCAGGCGCCGCGTGCCAGCTCCTCGAAGCGCGCCTCGGTGTTGGCGACACGCAGCGAGCCGCGCTGCATGAAGCCGGTGGCCTGTCCGGTTTCGGCTTCGAGGCGGCCGAACAGCTCGCCGGTGTATTTCGCCAGCTCCGTCATCTGTCGCGTCGCCCGCAACTGCGTCACCAGGCCGGCGGCATGCCATGTCGTGCCGCATGTCAGCTGCTTGCGCTCGCACAGTACGACGTCGGTGATGCCAAGCTTGGTGAGGTGATAGGCGACCGAACATCCGGCAATGCCGCCGCCGACGATGACGACATCAGCCTGTTCCGGCATCTGTTCTGAACTAGCCCCTGACATTACGCGTCCCCCTGAATTGCTGCGCGGCTCAGGCATCTGGCGCCCTTTCGGAGCAGCGTCATGCCGTCGCGTCGATGGATGTCAATGGCGTGCCGCACGCTGCGGCCCACCGTTTTGTGCCCGTCATGCGTGATGGGGCACTTTGTCGGTATCGTTTCCGGCCGCGTGGGGCTTGGCCCAGGCGAAGCGCCGTTCGATCCGCTTCTGCAGGATCATCAGTACATAGACCATCGCCAGGTAGTAGAGGGAGGTGACGGCGTAGAACTCGGCATAGCGGAACGTTGAGGCGACGCTTTGCTGGGTGACCGCCATCAGTTCCGTCAATGAGATCACCGAGGCCAGCGACGTGGTCTTGAGCAGCGTGATGAACTCGTTGACGGTCGGCGGCAGGGCGATGCGCAGCGCCTGCGGCACGACGATCAGGAAGAACACTTGCGGCTTGCGCAGGCCAAGTGCGGCGCCGGCCTGAAACTGCCCTTCTTCGACGGCGCTGAGCGCCGCCCTGTTGATCTCGACCTGATAGGCGGCCTCGTTCAGCGTCAGCGCCAGGAGGGCCGCGATGAAGGGCGAAAACCAGGTCTCGCGGAAGATCGGCCATATTTGCGGCAGGCCGTTCCAGACGAACAGCAGCAGCAGAAGCGCCGGCAGTGCGCGGAAAACAGCGATATAGGCCGTCGCTCCCCAGCGCAGCACCTTGTTTTGCCCGTTGAGCGCCAAGGCAAGCGGCAGCGACAGGAGGATCGCCGCCGCATGCGCGAGTATTGTCAGGGCGAGCGCTACCAGCGCCGCCCTGAAGAACGTCCCGGAAAAAAGTGTCGACCAGAACAAGCCAAAGTCAAAGCTCACGGAACCCTGCCGATCGCGCCGTTACTGACCGATGCCACTGATGGTCGACATCGGAAGCTTCCACGTCTCGGCGATGGTCTTCATGGTGCCGTTCGCGGCAAGCTCCTTGACAGTAGCGGCGACCGCCGCCGCGTCAGCCTCATCCTTGCGGAAATAGGCCGCGTACTGATCCTGCGCGCCGGCCGAGTAGACGATCTTCAACTCACCGGGCTGCTGCAAGTCGCGGTAGGCGAATTCGGTGTCCTGGCTGATCGTCGCGACCGCGCGACCCAGCACCACCTGTTGCATCGCATCGGTCTGCTTGGGATAGGTCTGCATGGTGATCTTGTCGCGGCCGGCCTTGGCCAGGTCCTCGTTCACCTTGTCCAGCAGGCCTATATAGGAAGTGCCGGACTGGACGGAGATGGTCTTGCCGGAGAAATCCTCATAGCTCTTGTAGGCGGACGCATCGTCGGCCTTGCCGATCATGACGACGCCGGTCTTCAGATAAGGCACGCCGCTCAGCTTCTCCAGCCGTTCGGGTTTCAGCAAAGCGCCGCTGATGACGATGTCGCAGCGCTTCGATTCCAGGCCGGGAAGCAGGCCGCTGAAGTCCATCGTCGTGATACTGGCGTCGACCTTCCAGTGCGCGGCCAGCGCCTTGATGACGTCGATGTCGACGCCAACGGGAGCCTCGCCCGCCGTCTTGATGAATTCCATCGGCGGGAAAGTGGGATCGACGCAGGCTTGCAGTTTACCGTCGGCGGCGAAGCTCGGCGGCTGTGCTGCCGCCGGCGTGGCGGCCGCGAGGGCGATGAGTAGAAGGATCTTGCGGTTCATGGTTCACCTCTAGTTTGGGCTCTTGGCGGCCTCAAGGAACGCTTGCCGAAAGTTCGTCAATAGTCAACATAATTCATTTAAGAGAACAGGAGACAGCGAAAGAATGGCGCCACCGCATCGGCAACCGGCATCGAAAGTCCGGAGCCGCGAGCCGCGACGCCATCACCGATGGCGTCGGCGCGCTCCTGTAGCGGCCAAGGCCACGCGTCAGTGCGTCTCGGCATTCTTTGCGGCGATCAGGCAGATCAGTTCGTACATCATCACCATGGCGACCTGCGCCGTGATCTGGTTGGGGCTGTCCTTGGTCGGCATCAGGCAGACGACGTCCCCACCGATGATGTTGAGCCCCTTCAATCCTTGCAGAAGGCGCGTCGCCTCGCGGATGGTCAGGCCGCCGAAGCCCGGCTCGAGGTTCGAAACCCCGGGAGCGACGGAGGGGTCGAGGCTGTCGAGATCGAAGGTGATGTAGGCGGGGCGATCGCCAACCCGCTCGCGGATCATCTCCACCATGCGCTCTATGCCCAAGCGTTCGAACTCGTCCATCGTAACAACCCGATAGCCCAGAGCGCGACTCGAGCCGCCAACGCCGCCGGTGTGGATATCCGCCGCCGGATGACCGCGCATGCCGATCTGGATGCTGCGTTCCGGGTCGACCGCACCTTCCTTTGCCGTATAGGCCGCCCAGTGCGCCGCCGAACGCTTCGCGCCAAGCCAGTGGGGCATGTTGTCGTAGGAATCGGTGTGCGCGTCGAAATGGATCAGCGAGCAGGGCTGGCCTCCCGACAGGCGCCGGCCCGGTCCGGCGATGGCCTTGATGATAGGCCCGGTGATCGAGTGATCGCCGCCGATGGAAACCGGGTTTGTGCCGGCGGCGTCGAGCCGGGCGTAGAAGGCTTCGATGTCGCGGACACAGGCCTCGTTGTTCATGGCCTCGGGCAGGGGAACGTCGCCAAGATCGCTGATCTTGGCGGCATCCCATGGCGAAAAGCCGTGCACCCCGTGCGAGCGGCGATAGTAGCCCGACACGTTGCGGACCGCGCGCGGGCCAAGATGTTGGTCGCGCTCCGTCGAGCCGTTTCCGGAGCTGTGCGGCACGCCGACCAGGCCGATATCCACATCGGCCGGAGTCTCCGCTACCGGGCAGCGGAAAAACGTCGCGATGCCCCACCAGTACCAACTCTGCGAACTGCGCCTGGCTTCGGCAATATCGTCTTGGCTCATCATCGCTCCTTCATCCGTATGCTGGCGGGGAAGGCTCGCCTCATGGCACCGCCGCCTCCTCGAAATTCATCTGGATGCTGGTGGGGAATTCTGTATAAGTCAACAAAGTTGTTCTATACAGAACACATAAAATTCCGGCTTGTACGGCGGACCGAGCTGACGGTATGGGATTGAACATGCTGAGAGCGCAATCATGACGAGTGGCACCCAGAGGCCGTCCACGGCCCGCATCGGTGATGCCCTGCGCAATCGACGGCGCGAACTGGACCTTACCCTCCAGGCCGTGGCGGATGGCGTTGAAGTCAGCAAGGGTTTTCTCAGCGAAGTCGAACGCGACAAGGCCTCGCCCTCGGTGGCAACGCTCGTTCGCCTGTGCGACATTCTTGGAATTACGATCGGCAGCCTGTTCCAGCATGACAACACGGCTGTCGTCCGCGTTGACGCGCGCACTCCGGCGGTGCTCGGCGGCACCGACCTTTTAGACTTCCTGCTCAGCCCGAAATCCGCGGTTCGGACGCAGGCGATCCTGTCGATCATGGCGCCGGGCGGCACCGGCGGCGACAAGCTCTACAGCTGGCGTTCGGAAGAGGAATTCGTGTTCGTCGTCGAGGGCAGCGTGACCGTGTTGCTCGAAGGCGAGGAGTTCGTCCTGCTCGAAGGCGACGCCATGACTTTCGACCCAAGACGCCTCCACACCTTCCGCAACAGTTCCGCCACCAAGCAGGCGCAAGCGCTTTTCATCCTGTCGCCGCCGTCCGTCTAGAGGCGCAGTCATCTTAAGCCAGCGTAGTCCGATGACGTCGGCTTTCGGGAAACGGCGAAGCTGGTCTTAACGACCGACTTGAGGCGCAAAGCTGCCGGCTTCACCCCTCGGGAGTTTCGCGCTCGCCTGCCGGGCCTCGCCTTCGATCTCGATCTTGCTCCGCGCTTGAAGATCGAAGCGCACCGTTACGGTGCGCATGCGCGCATGCAGGACTCCGTCCAGCGTACCGCGCATTTCATGCAGATAAGTCAGCGACGATTTCCCAAGCTTTTCTATAACGCTGCGAACGGTGACCAGAGTTCCCACCGCGGTTTCATGCACGTAGTCGATCTCCATCCTCACATCCGCCCAGCCGAGGGTCGGCGTCAAACGAGGATCGGCAATCCTGCCCAGCAACTGGAAACTGGCGTCATCGAACATCGCCACATAATGACGAACGTTGAGATGGCCCATCGCGTCGCACATCCAAGGATGCACGACGCCGACATAGGTTTCGATGCCGGGGGGCGTCAAAACCCGACCTCATGTGCGCCCTTGAGATCCAGCAGTTGACGGGCTTCGTCGGGCGTCGCGATTTCGAGCGACAACTCGTTGAGAATGCGCTTTATCTTGGCCACCTGTTCGGCATTGCTCTTGGCGAGCGTGCCCTTGCCGACATAGAGGCTGTCTTCCAAACCGACCCGTACATTGCCGCCCATGATCGCGCCCATCGTGCAGAGATTTATCTGGTGCTTGCCCGCGGCAAGGATCGACCAGAGATAGTCGTCTCCGAACAGCCGATCAGCCGTCCTGCGCATGTGCATCATGTCTTCTGGGTCGGCGCCGATACCGCCCAGCAGCCCGAAGATCGTCTGGACGAAAAGCGGCGGCTTCAGCAGCTTGCGGTCGAGAAAGTGCGCAAGCGTGTAGAGGTGACTGACATCGTAGCACTCGAACTCGAACTTCGTGCCATAAGCCTGGCCGACCTCGACGATGATCCGCTCGATCTGCTCGAACGTGTTGGAGACGATGCCCTTCTTTGTGTCTTCCAGATAGCCCTTCTCCCAGTCGTACTTCCAGTCGGTGTATTTCGGCGCGATGTGGTGCAAGGCGAAATTCATAGATCCCATATTGAGCGAGCAGAGTTCCGGCTTCGAAGCGTGCGCCGCTTCAAGGCGCTCTTCGAGGGTCATCTTCAGCCCGCCGCCGGTGGAAATGTTCATCACGGCGTCGGTCTGCTGCTTGATGCGCGGCAGGAAATCCATAAACAGCCTGGGATCAGGGGTAGGCTTGCCGGTCTCCGGATCGCGGGCATGCAGATGGATCACCGACGCCCCGGCTTCGGCTGCTCCGACAGCGGCGTCGACGATCTCGGACGGCGTTATCGGCAGATACGGGCTCATCGTCGGCGTGTGGATCGAGCCGGTGACCGCACAGGTGATGACGACTTTCGGCGATTTCTTCATGGTTGAACTCTCCCTTGTCTGCCTTTTGTTGTTATCTATCGAGAGCGAGGCAATCCTCACGACCACAGCCCAATCGAACCGCCTCGCCCGCATTGAGTTCGGACCGAGACGACGATGCGGCAAGCTTGACAATGAATTTCAGGCCGCCCGCCGTGACAGCGACGAGCCGGATGTGATCGCCGACATAGACGGACTGAACGACGGTTGCCGCGATCACGTTGAGGGCGGTGGAGCCTTCGTGCAATAAGGACATGCGCTCGGGCCTGATCGACAGCGTCACCCTGGCGCCCGTAGGGGGCGTCGCGCCAGGGGAAATGGCGTTCAACACCAGATCGCCATCGTCGAGATGGACGGCCACGCCACCATTTTCACCGCCGGCAAGCACGGTGCCGGACATGCGGTTGTTCTCGCCGATGAAGCTCGCCACAAAGCTGCCCGTCGGACGCTCATACAGTTCGCGTGGTGTCGAAAGCTGCTCGATGCGGCCGGCGCTGAACACCGCGATCCGGTCGGACATGGTCAGCGCCTCGGTCTGGTCGTGGGTCACATAAACGAACGTGACGCCAAGCCGGGCATGGATTTCCTTGATTTCGAACTGCATCTGCTCGCGCAGTTGCTTGTCTAGGGCGCCGAGCGGTTCGTCCATCAGGACAAGATTTGGTTCGAAGATCAGGGCGCGGGCAACCGCGACGCGTTGTTGCTGCCCACCCGAAAGCTGCGCCGGACGCCGGTTGCCGAATTCGGGCAACTGGACCATGTCGAGAACGTTCCTGACACGTTGCGTCACCTCCTCGCGGCCAAGTTTGCGGACCTCGAGTGGGAAAGCCAGATTTTCGGCGACCGTCATGTGCGGGAAAAGCGCGTAGTTCTGGAACACCATGCCGATGCCGCGACGATTGGCGGGAACGTTGTCGATGCGCTGACCGTCAATGAGGATTTCGCCCTCGGTCGTATCCTCGAATCCGGCAAGCATCATCAACGCCGTCGTCTTGCCGGATCCCGAAGGCCCCAGCAGCGTCAGGAATTCGCCGCGCATGATTTCCAGGTCGAGCTGACGCACCGCCTGGACGGTCTGCCCGTAGCGCTTGCTGACGCCACGAAACTCGACATGAACCGGGCCATGCGGGGATCCGCCCATCACCGCGCCTGCGCCTTCGGATCACGGCGTACCGAAGCCGGGCGTTTGCGCGCAGGTTGAGCCTCAGCCGCCGCCGCGGCGCGAAGAATGATGTCGGCGGCCTCGCGCAGATCGGCAACCAGCGCCTTGCGCGCAGCCGCGCCATCGGCGCGACGCAGCGCCGCGAGCATTTCGTCGTGATGGTCCAGGCCCAGGCCGTAGGTCACGTCGGAGCGGACGATGTTCAGAAACGGTCCTGCCTGCAGCCACAATTTCTCGATGATCTGCTGGATGAGAGGTGAACGCGCGGCATGGTACATCGTGAAATGGAAGCGCCTGTTCAGGCCGAGATAATTAGCCATGACATTGCTCTCGACGCATTCGCGCATCAGCCCGTTCAGCTTCGCCAATTCATCGAGTTCTTCGGGCGTGATGGTCGTCGCGGCCCACTCGGCCGCCGTCCCTTCGACGCTGCAGCGCACACGCACCAGATCCGAAATACGCGCCACCGTGGCCTCAGGGACAATGACGCCCCGATTTGGGTGGTCGAACATCGCCTCGTCGCTGACGAGTTGCCGCAAGGCCTCGCGCACCGGCATGGCGCTGGTCCGGTACTGTTCGGCAAGCTGTCGTACGACCAGTCTCTGGCCGGGCAGGAAGTCACCGTTCATCAGTGCCTCCTTCAAGCCCGTATGTACACGAACATGAGCTGTCTTTTGCGCGGCCGAGCCGGCAGTGGCATCCTTGCGATCGAGCATCAGTTTGTCCGGCGCGGCAGTATTTTGAGGTTGCTCGACAGGAAATCGTCGAATGCGGCGGCGAAGCCGTCGAGTTCTGCGTCGCCAAATGGCAGTGACAACGCCAGCATGCCGCGCGGCGTCACGTAGTACCCTCGCAACAGCATCTCGATATGCCAAAGCGCAATCGCCGATGGATCGGCATCGTCGAGCCGCGCCGGCGTGTCCACCGGCCCCCTGACGAAATGCAGGTTCATCAACGACCCGCGCCCTATGACGATGCCCTCGACGCCATACCGCTCAAGGGAGACGTTCATCGCTTCACGCAAGCGATCGCCGCGCGAATTGATGGCGCGGCTCGCCTCTTGCGTCAGCACCTGCGTCAGACCGGTCAAACCAGCAGCCATGCTGAGAATATTGTTGTTGAACGTCCCGCCATGCGAAAACGCACCAGGCAAAGCAGGATCGAAGCGGTCGACGAGATCCGCGCGTCCACCGAATGCGCCAAAACTCGCACCGCCGCCGATGTACTTTCCGAGCGTCACGAAATCGGGAAAGATTTCATGTGCGCCATGGAGCGCGCGGTAGTCGAGGCGCGAGGTCATCACCTCGTCGAAGATCAGCAGCGCGCCGGTCTCCTTCGTCGCGGCGCGCAGCGCTTCCAGGAACTCACGCGTCGCCGGGATGCAGCCGCCGCCGCCCATCATCGGTTCGACGATCACCGCGGCAAGTTCGTCGCCCTGTTCCTTGATGAGCGCCACGGCGCCTGCACTATCGTTGTAGTCGGCGAAGACAAAGGGGAAAGGCAAATTGAGCGGTGAGCCGCCATGCGCGAAGGTGAGTACGCCGCCATGATAGCCCTCGCGGAAGGCGAGGATCTTCGAGCGCTGCGTGATGGCGCGAGCCGCCGAAATCGCCATGATGTTCGCCTCGGTGCCCGAGTTGCAGAAGCGCACGCGCTCGATGGCCGGAAAACGGTCGACCACCGCGGCAGCCAGGCGCGCCTCATAGCGGTTGGGTGCGCCCAACATGATGCCACCCTGTATGACGTCCACAAGGGCCGCCGAAATCGCCTTGTCGGAGTGGCCGTAAAAACCGGCACTGTATTCCGAGACCAGGTCGACATAGGTATGGCCGTCCAGATCGGTCACCCTGCAGCCTTCACCGGAAACAAACGATACGGGGAATGGCCGATACCATAGAACAGCCCTCGTATTGCCGCCCGGCAACGATGCCGCGGCCTCGTTCTGACGCGCCCGGCTGTTCGGGTTTGCGTCAGCGAAACGCTGTCGCGCCTCGTCCAGAACAGCAGCGAGACTGACATTGGCGCGCACGTCTCTAGTGCCTTGCAGCATTCGATCAAATCCCTTTGGCTTTTTCACTTTTTTACACCGTACCGTAAATTCCTGTTGCTAATCAATCAATTTTGCGTTTGAAATTTGATCAAATCTACAACGATAAGAAAGGGGAACTGCAATGAGGACTTATCTGCAAGCCGTATCTGCCGCCGCGATCTGCCTCGCGACCTCGGCTTTGGTCGCGTCCGCGGCCGACCCCGTCACGGTAGTCGGCTGGGGTGGTACATGGGACAAGGCCTACAAGGATGGGGTCTGGGACAAGTACACCGAAAAGACGGGCGTCCCGATCGTCATGGAAGAGTGGGGCGGCGAGGTCGCCAAGGTGCGTGCCCAGGTGCAGGCGGGCAACATCACCTATGACGTCGTCTCGGTCGAAGCGCCCGCCATGGAAGTCGGCTGCGCCGAAGGCCTGTTCATTCCGCTGACGCCAGAAATCACAGGCGACGCGGCCAATTATTTGCCGGGCACCCTGCACGAATGCGGCGTCGCGTCCGATACCTGGGCCACGGTCCTCGCCTACAACACAAATGTCTACAAGGGCGACGCCGCGCCGAAGAGCTGGGCGGATTTCTGGAACGTCGAGAAATTTCCGGGAAAGCGTGGCCTCTACCAGCAGGCGCAGTTCACGCTGGAAAACGCGCTGATGGCCGACGGCGTTAAGCGCGAGGACATGTACAAGGTGCTGGCCACGCCGGAAGGTATCGACCGGGCTTTCGCCATGCTCGACAAGATCAAGCCGAACGTCGTCTGGTGGTCCACCACGACGCAGGGCATCCAGAACCTCGACAGCGGGGAAGTGACGCTCAGCGACGCGTTCAATGCACGCATCACCAACGAAGCCATTAACGAGAAAAAGCCCTACGCCATCGCATGGGACGCAGGCTTCTTCTACGGCACCGACTACTGGGCCGTGGTGAAGGGCGCACCGCACCAGCAGGGCGGGCTGGATCTCCTCAAGTGGTTCTCCATCCCTGAAAATCAGGCCGGCTTCTCGAAACTCTATGCCTATGGCACCGGCCGCAAGGAAGCCGCCGACCTCATTCCCGCGGATTGGAAGGCCAACCTGCCGACGTCGCCGGAGCACCTCCAGTACGGCGCCGCCTATAACAACGACTTCTGGACCGAGCACAAGGAAGCGCTGGAAGAACGCTTCAAGGCTTGGCTCGCGAAGTAACCCAGGCATGTTGGTCGGGACAAAGCCGGCTATAAAGCGGCGCCAACGGGGCGGCATGCTCGCCCTGTTGACGGCCCCGCTTATCCTGTTCGTCGTCATTCTGTTTCTGTGGCCGGTGGCGCGCTTCCTCGCTCTGGCCGTCGACAACTCGGATTTTTCGAACAACCTGCCGCACACAATTGCCGCTCTGGCAGGCTGGAAAGCAGATAGCGGCCTGCCTGGCGAACCCGTCTTTGCAGCACTCGTCGAGGACCTGGCCGACGCGCGGCGCGCCGGAAAGGAAGGCGTACTGGCGCAACTCGTGAACCAGCGCGTCGTCGGCAGCCGTTTCCTCGTCATCAAGACGGCAAAGGATGCGGCCGACGGCAAGCTGACTATGCGTCCCGTGCGCGACGAGGTGCTCTCCAAACAGGCCGGCTGGAAAAATATCGATCTCTGGCAGGTCATCGCGCGTCAGCAAAGCGCGCGAACGGACTATTATCTGCTTGCGAGCCTTGACCTGAAGCGAGGCGCGGACAATTCGATCGAAGCCATTTCAGCCGATCGCGCCATCTTCGTCGACGCGCTGCTGCGTACGATCTGGATCAGCATCGTGGTGACCGTGATCTGCGCGGTGCTCGCCGTGCCGCTGGCGCAGGCAATTGTCAGCGCGCCGCCGGCCTGGTCGAAGCTCATGTTCGCGCTGATCCTGTTTCCGCTCTGGACATCGCTGCTGGTGCGCACCGTCATCTGGATCATCGTGCTGCAGAAGAACGGACCCGTGAATTCCACGCTGCTTGGCCTCGGCATCGTCAGCGAGCCGCTCAATCTCATTTACACACGCTTTTCACTCTACGTGGCAATGGTTCAGGTTCTGCTGCCCATGATGGTGCTCTGCGTCGTCGCCGTCATGCGGCGGGTTCCGACCACCTATATGCGCGCGGCACTGTCACTGGGCGCGCCGTGGCTCACAGCGTGGCGCCGCGTGCAGTTGCCGTTGATCCTGCCAGGAATCCTGTCCGGCGGGGCGATCGTTTTTGTCTTCGCACTCGGCTACTACATCACCCCGACGCTTGTCGGCGGGCCGACCGACCAGATGATCTCCAGCTACATAGCGTTCTACACGAACAGCACACTGAACTGGGGCATGGGTGCAGCGCTTTCGTTGCAACTGCTGATGATCCTCGTCCTGTTTGCATTCCTGTTCTGGACGGCGTCCGTCCTCTTCCGCCGCAAGGCGCATGTCGCATGAGCGCCGACCGCTTTCGGAAATGGCTGATGTATGCCTATGCGGCGACATTGCTGGCGTTCATCATCCTGCCCCTGCTGATCGTGATCCCCATGTCGCTGACCTCGAGCAACTCGCTGGCGTTTCCGACGCCGGGCTGGTCGCTGCGCTGGTATGCCGAACTGTGGGTCGACCAGCGCTGGCCGACCGCGCTGTGGAACTCGGTCGTCATCGCGCTGTCCACCACGGTTCTGGCGCTGCTGCTCGGCATACCGGCGGCGATCGGGCTCGCCTGGGGCGATTTTGCCGGCAAACGGATCCTCTATGCGATCATCGCCGCGCCCTTGGTGACGCCAGTCGTCATTGTCGGCGTCGCGGCCTTTTCATTCTTCGCCACACTGGGACTCGTTGGCAACAAGCTATCGATCATTCTGGTGCATACGGCCATGGCCGTGCCTGTGATGCTGACGACTGTCGTCGCCAGCCTTTCGACCTTCGACCGGACGTTGGTTCGCGCGGCGGCATCGCTCGGCGCCGGCACCATGCGCACATTCTTCAAGGTAGTGCTGCCGCTGATAGCGCCGGGCGTCATTACAGGGGCCATCATCGCCTTCATCATCTCTTTCGACGAAGTCGTCGTCGCAAGTTTCCTCTCGACGGGCGCAGAGCGAACCTTGCCTCGCATGATATTCTCCGGGGTGCGCGAGTCCATCAGTCCCGCCATCGCGGCCGTCGCCGTGCTGCTGATCGCTTTCTCGGCAATCCTGCTTGTGGTCATCGCCATCCTGCAGAGCCGCTCACAAACTCTTCGCGCAAAGGCATCGGCATGAGACTGGTACCCTCGGTGCAGCAACTAGAGACAGAGATGACGGCCTGGCGGCGGCATCTGCATGCCAATCCAGAACTCGGCTTCGAAGAGTTCGAGACGGCACGTTTCGTGGCGGACAAACTGCGCTCGTGGGGCATCGAGACGACCGAAGGTGTCGGCCGCACAGGCGTCGTCGGCACGCTCAGGGGCAGGCTCGGCGCTGGTCGCAGCCTGAGCATTCGCGCCGATATGGACGCCCTGCCGATGACCGAGGCGCGGCCGCTGCCGCATGCGTCCCGCGTCCCCGGGAGGATGCATGGCTGCGGCCATGACGGCCACACGACAATGCTGCTCGGCGCAGCGTCAGCACTTGTTCGCTCGCCCGACTTCGCCGGCACGGTGCATTTCATCTTCCAGCCGGCCGAGGAGGGTCGAGGTGGGGCGCTTGCCATGCTGGATGAGGGCCTTTTCCAGCGTTTCCCCTGCGATGAAGTTTACGCGCTGCACAATTGCGAACGGCCGCTCGGCGAGATCGCCGTCCACCGCGGAACGGTGGCCGCGGCGGCCGATCGCTTCGAGATCGTCGTCCACGGCAGGGGCGGCCATGCGGCGACACCGCATCTGGCGATCAATCCACTCCCCATCGCCGCGCGCATCCTGCTCGCAATCGAAGCCCTGCCCGGCCGCCTGACCGATGTGCACGCTCCGGCAATCGTCACCGTTGGCAGCCTGCGCGCAGGCGAAGCCTTCAACACCATCCCCGATACGGCGTTTCTGACCGGCACCGTGCGCACCTTCGACCATCAGGTTCAAAAGACGCTGGAGACGGCAATCCGCCGCATCGCGAAAAACGAGGCTGAAGCTTTTGGCGCCAGCGTCGACATTCTCTATGAAACGCCCTTCGCGCCGACGATCAACACCCCGGCGCAAGCCGATGCGATGATCGCGATTGCGAACGAGGTGATGGGACCGGAACGTCTCGTCGTCGATCCGCCTCCCGAGATGGGCTCGGAAGATTTCTGCTACATGTTGGAACAGCGGCCGGGCTGCTATTTCTTGCTCGGCCAGGCCGACGATGCGCATCAGGCTGCGGCTCACGACACCAACTACGACTTCAACGACGCAATCCTGCCGATTGGCGCCAGCCTTTGGGTCAGGCTGGTGGAGCGCCGCCTGTCGGCCAGAGGCGCATCGTGATGCAACTGACGGAAAAGGACATTGTTTGGCGAAGCCATTGGCTGCGGCAGGTCCTGCCCGAGGACCCAGACCTTGCGCCTCCGCTCGAAGAGGCAACGCAGGCCGACATCTGCATCGTCGGCGGCGGGTATCTTGGATTGTGGACGGCCATCCGCCTCAAGGAGCACAATCCAGGCTTCGATGTTGTCATTTTAGAGCGCGACATTTGTGGTGGTGGCCCGAGCGGCCGCAATTCCGGAATGGTGCTTTCGGCATGGACCAAATACAGCGCGCTTGTCGCCCTGCGCGACGGAACCGACGCGCTTTCGATCATCAAGGCATCCGAAGCCGCGATCGGCGGCATCGAGGCTTTCTGCAAGGTCGAGGCGATCGACGCCTGGTTCGATCGCATCGGCTGGATCTGGGGCGCGACGTGCGAAGCACAGCTTGGCGCCTGGGACGACGCGTTGAACAAGCTGGCGGCGCATGGCTACGTGCCTGCGCGACGCGTTTCGCGCGACGAGATCGCGGCGATGGCAGGCACGACGAGCCACCTCGGCGGCGCGTTCGACGCTTCGTCGGCAACAGTGCATCCCGGATTCCTGGTGCGCGGCCTGCGTCGTGCAGCGCTAAAGCGCGGCGTTCGGATCTATGAAAAGTCGCCGATGAAGCGGTTTTCACGACGGGGCAAGCTCACGGTGGAAACGGCGAAAGGAACTGTATCCTGCGGCAAGGTCGTGCTTGCCATGAATGCCTGGTCCGGCGCGATTCCGGAACTGGCCCCTGCGATCTTCAACATCTCCAGCGACGACGCCATGTCACAGCCCATTCCAGACCTTCTCGACAAGATCGGCTACCGCCGGGCGCCGCTGATGATCGATTCCCGCGTCTTCGTTGGCGGTTGGTCTCCGACGCGCGATGGTCGGCTGTCCGTCGGCGTCAGCGGTGGCGTTATTGGCTTCGGCGGCATCGTCGACCAGCGTTTCCATGGCCAGTCGCCCCGTGTCGCCGAAATGCGTCGCGCGCTGCGGGACGGCCACCCGGCGCTCGCCGATTTTCCGCTCGAGACATCATGGAACGGCCCGATCGACCGGACGGTGAGCGGCGTGCCACTTTTCGGCGCTTTGCGCGCCAACCGCGATGTCGTTTACGGCTATGGCTTTTCCGGCAATGGCACGACAATGGCTTATATCGGCGGCGAGATCCTCACCGGCCTGTTGACTGACGGTGAATCGGAACTGACGCATTCGGCGCTGGTTCGTCCGGTAACGCGCGGTTTCCCGCCCGAACCCTTTCGCTTTGTCGGTGCACATTTTGTCCGCGGCGCTGTGCGTCGGCGTGACGATTTCGAACATGCCGGGCGCAAGCTCGATCCGGTGACGAGATGGCTCGCCGGGCTGGCTCCGTCCGGCGTCACTCCCTCCAAAGCCAATCTTCGCGCAAAAAAGGGATGACGATGTCCAAGGCCAAGATTTTCAAGCACAGCGAGTTGACCCTAAAGCCATCGGTCACGCCGACCGGAACGTCTTCGATCGCGCGCGTGATCAATGCCGAGATCAGCCGGACCATGGGCGGCGGCATCGAGTATCTGGAGAACGCCTCGATCGACTGGACCGTGACCTATGACGAGGTGCTGTTCATCCATGAAGGCACGCTGACGATCGAACTGGATGACGGCCGCCACGAATGCCGCCCTGGCGACATCGTCTGGCTGCCCAACGGCACCCACCTCAAATACATCGCCACCGAGCGTACCGGCTATTTTTACTGTCTGTACCCATACGACTGGGCAGCACGGCAAGGGACGGTAGAACCTTGAAGTGGCAGGCATATCATGGATTGGCCCTTCACGGCGCAGTTCCGGGGTAGCGAAACTGCTGTTTTGGCATCTCCGCGCCGACCGGCGCGGCGAAACAGTTCTAGTCACGGAATATGGCCAACCTTTCTCGCCGAAATCTCTGACCGGTGCTATGACCCACTGGTGCGCTCTCGCGGGATTGCCGAAGGGCCTTACGCTGCATGGTCTGCGGAAGTCACTTGGGGTCTATCTCGCCGAAGCGGAGGCATCCACCAGGCAGATGTTGGATGTCTCGGCCATGACGACATTGACCATGCCGAACTCTATTCCCGGGAAGCGTCGCAGGTGCGTTGGCTGTGCAGGGCATGGACCGAGTCGTACGGCTGGTAACGCGCTTGGCGAACCTCGTGGCGAACCTGTCAATAAACCCATTGATAATAATGCCCTTCCCGAGAGATGGGTGACAGTTCATTCTGGATAGATGGGTTACACTTTCGGCCCTTTGCAAGGAGAGCAAGGTGCCTTGGAGGGAGTGTAACGTCATGGAAGAGCGGCTGAAGTTCGTCGCCCGGCTGCTGGACGGCGAGAAGATGGCGATGCTTTGCCGGGAGTTCGATATCTCGCGCAAGACCGGCTACAAGATCCTCACGCGCTACAACGACAGCGGCCTGGAGGGGCTGACGGACCGATCGCGGCGGCCCTATCGCCACGCCAATCAGCTTCCGTTTCAAATCGAGAAGCTGATTGTGCGCCTCAAGCAAGACAAGCCGACATGGGGTGCGCCGAAGATACGCGAGCGGCTGGCCCGGCTGTATCCGGATGTGCACCGGCCCGCGATCTCGACGGTGCATGCCGTGCTCGACCGCCACGGCATGGTCGAGCGCCGCAAGCGCAGGCGCAACAGGGCGACGGGGACACCACTTTCAAACGGCTGTCGCCCTAACGATCTTTGGTGTGCCGACTACAAGGGCGAGTTCATGCTCGCCGATCGGCGCTATTGCTATCCGCTGACCATCACCGACTTCGCCAGCCGTTATCTCATCGCCTGCGAGGCGCTCTCGACCACCAAGGAAGCCTATGCCTTCACCGTGTTCGAAAGCGTTTTCAAAGAGTTCGGCCTGCCCAGCGCGATCAGGACCGACAATGGCGTTCCCTTCGCCAGCCCCAACGCGCTGTTCAATCTCAGCAAACTGTCGGTCTGGTGGCTGCGCCTGGGCATCGACATCGAGCGCATCAAGCCGGGCTGTCCGCAGCAGAATGGCCGCCATGAGCGCATGCACCTCACCCTCAAGAAGGAGACCACCAAACCGGCCGGCGCCAATTTCCTTCAACAGCAGGCCAGGTTCGATGACTTCATCGACGAGTTCAACTCACAACGCCCGCACCAGGCGCTCGACATGGACTGCCCGGCCGAGCGCTACACGCCCTCAACGCGTCCCTACACCGGCTTGCCCGATCTCGACCACCCGTTTCACGACAAGGCCGTCACCGTCACCACCTGCGGCCGCATCTGCTATAACCGCAAGAAGATCAACCTCAGCCTTGTCTTTGCCGGCCAGACCGTCGGAATCAAACAGGTCGAGGACCATATCTGGCTGGCTAGCTTCATGGACTATGATTTGGGATATTTCGACGATGAGACATGCAGGCTCGAACCACTCCAAAACCCCTTCGGGCCAAAAGTGTTACCCATGTCTCCGGTATAAACCGTAACCTATGTGTCCGGAACGGACCTAACGGTAATGGTGGGCCCGGAGGGACTCGAACCCCCAACCAAGCGGTTATGAGCCGCCGGCTCTAACCATTGAGCTACAGGCCCCACGCGGGCTGGATTAATGTTTTTCGCATCGCGGCACAAGGCTTTCCCGACGGGCTTCCCCAGATCGCCCAAATCAACCCATAATCGCGCTCTACGCGACGTCTGCGACTTGATCGCAGACCAAGGAGATTTTCATGACCAGACATCTTTTGCCTCTCGCGCTCGCCGCTGCAATCGCTTTTCCGGCGATGGCTGGAGCCACCGATCTGCCGACGCCGCCCCGCATCATCGTGTCGGGCGAAGGCGAAGCAACCGTGGCCCCCGATCTGGCGGTCCTGACGCTGAGCGTCATGCGCGAGGCCAAGACCGCGCGCGCCGCGCTCGACGCCAACAATGACGCCATGGCCGCCGTGATCGCGGCGATGAAGTCCGCCGGCATCAAGGACCGGGACCTGCAGACCGCCGGCATCCAGATCAACCCGCGCTACAACTACACCAACAAGCCGGACGGCAGCCAGGAAGCCGAACTCGTCGCCTATCAGGTGACCAACACGCTTTCGGTGCGGGTGCGCGATGTCGACAAGACCGGCGAGATCCTCGACAAGGCGGTGTCGCTCGGCGTCAACCAGGGTGGCGGCATCGCCTTCACCAATGACAACCCGGCAGCCACGGTCACCGAGGCGCGCAAGAAGGCGGTCGCCAACGCCATGGCCAAGGCCAAGACGCTGGCCGAGGCCGCAGGCGCCAGCCTCGGCCGGGTGCTCGAGATATCAGATCAGAACATTGCGCCGGCGCCGATGCCGATCAACGCCAAGGCCTTCGATGCCGCGGCGGGTGGCGCGGCTCCCGTGCAGGCCGGCGAGAATTCCTACAATGTCCAGGTGACCGTCACCTTCGAACTGAAGTAAGCGGCTCTGAGGATCCGTGGCTGGGTCTTGCCCAGCCACCGATGCATCACCAGCCAATAGCGCGCATGAAAAACCCCGCGGGATTGCTCCCGGGGGGTTTTTTCGAGCCACACCCTTCAAACGGAAAGGGGCTCCGCTAGTCCCAGCTGATCTTGCTAAAGATCATGCTGCCAGGCTGACCCTCAAAGAGGGGTCGGCCTTAATTGTCGAACCTCAGCGATAGATAACCGGGCAGCCGCGCTCATTGGCGAACACCACCACGACACGGTCGCCGTCCTGGCGGCCCGCCACCTTCACCGTACGACGGTTGACGTCGACGATGCGGACACGGTGGAGACCCATGCGTTCGGCCTTGTCGAGGGCGCGGTCCGGCGAACAGCCACGGCGCCAGTCGCCGCGGCGTTCATCACGGCGATGGCGATAACCGTCGTCACCGGTATAGACGCCGAAACGCGGGTCGTTGTTGTTGCCGAAGCCGAGATAGAGGCTGTCGGCGTGGGCGGGAACGGCCGCCAGTGTGCCGAGACCGACCAGGGCCGAAAGGGCTGCCGTCTTGATCGTGTTGAACATCGTCTTCTCTCCTTTTTGCGGGCCTTCGCCCGTCCTCGTGAACCGATGGGGGGAGAATGCGCTTGCCTGTCTGAACTCTTTACGAACCTGCCGTTCATCTCCGGTTCATATGGCGGGAAGAAGGAAGTTCCGGCCATTCGCCACCGTCCCCAGCCCTTGGTGAAGGCCGGAATGCCTGACTCGGCGCCCTATTCCGAGCCCGCGGATTGGCCGGAAGTCGTGGAACGTAAGGCTGTTGCTCGCCGCCGCTGGTCCTACGGCTCCTCGTCCAGCACATAGTCAAAATAGTCTTCCGGCTCGGCAAGATCGGTTTCACTCGCTTTGACCCGGCCGCGCATCGAGATGCCGGCTTCATGCACGGTCTCGGCGCTGCCAGACACCAGCCGGTGCCACCAGTAGAGGTCGCGGCCCTCGGCAACCAGCCGATAGGCACAGGTACTGGGCAGCCAACTGATGGTTCGCACATTCTGCGGCGTCAGCCCGACGCAATCGGGAACGCGCGCCAGCCGGTTGGCGTAGTCCGAACAGCGGCAGGTCTCGGCGTCGAACAGCCGACAGCCGACGCTGGTCCAGTAGATCTCGCCAGTGTCCTCGTCCTCAAGCTTTGACAGGCAGCATTTACCGCAGCCGTCGCACAGCGATTCCCACTCGGCCGGGCTCATCGCCTCCAGCGCCTTGGTTTTCCAGAATGGCGTTTCCATTTCCCGGATGTGGCCCCGGCCGCGGGCAAGGTCAAGCGCGGCAATGGTCGCAATTGCGGCTATCGCCAGGTGAATGACATGAAGTTGCCTTCAAAAGGTCGGTCAATCGCCCCGTACGGCCTCTATCCGTGCCAGACTGGAACCAATCGGCACAAGATCGGTTTCGGCAAGGATGGGACCCCACAAGGAGAATTTCGATGAAACGCCAACCACGGATTCTGGCAGGCACCGCACTTGGCCTGTTGATGGCATCCGCGCCGTTGGGCGCGTTCCCGCTTCAGGGAAGTGTCGCGTCCGGTCTTGCCCAGCGCACGGCAACCCCATTCATCCTGGCGCAAGCAGCATGCGCCGAGGGCGAATCGGCCGAGGCCTGCGCGCAGAAGCAGCAGGCGGAACCCGAACAGAAACACGAGCGCAAGAAGGCCGAGCCTGAACAGCAGGCCGCGCCTGCCCAGAGCGAGCAGCCCGCCGAGGAGCAGCAGCCACGCCGGAAGAAGCGCGACCAGCAGCAGCAGGCCGAGCAGGCGCCCGCCGAACAGGCCGCTCCCGCCGAGGAACAGCAGCCGCGCAGGAAGAAGCGTGATCAGCAGCAGCAGGCCGAACAGGCGCCGGCCGAACAGGCAGCACCCGCAGAGGAACAGCAGCCGCGCAGAAAGAAGCGTGACCAGCAGCAGCAGACCGAGCAGGCGCCGGCCGAACAGGCAGCACCGGCAGAGGAACAGCAGCCGCGCAGAAAGAAGCGTGACCAGCAGCAGCAGACCGAGCAGGCGCCGGCCGAACAGGCAGCACCCGCAGGGGAACAGCAGCCGCGCAGGAAGAAGCGTGACCAGCAGCAGCAGACCGAGCAGGCGCCGGCCGAACAGGCAGCACCCGCAGGGGAACAGCAGCCGCGCAGGAAGAAGCGTGATCAGCAGCAGCAGACCGAGCAGACGCCGGCCGAACAGGTCGCGCCGGCCAACGACAATCAGCCCGGCGAGCAGGCCCAGCCGCGCAAGAAGAACAGGCAGGATCAGCAAGCCCAACCTGAAGTCGCCCCGACGCCGAAGGAAGCTCCCGCTGGAGAGGCGACGGCCCCTGCCGGCGAGCAGCCGGCGGCCCAAGGCGAGCAGCCCCAGGACACGACGAAGAAGCACGGCAGGAAACCTGTTGGCGAGCAGCCGGCGACGGCCGAACAACCCACCACCGGCGAACAACCGGCCAATGGTCAGACGGCAGCACCGGCACAGGGCGAAAACCCGGTGCAAGGCGAAGCACCGGCCGATCCAAACGCCGCTCCCATCCTGGACAGCCAGAAGGACGTCGAGCGCAGGGGCGGCGGCCGCAAACGTGGCGACAAGAATGCTCAGCAGGATGGCGAGCAGCAGAATGGCGGGCAAAATGCCCAGCAAGGTGGCGATCAGGGCCGCAAGCCGGTGGCTGCTCCCGTCGACCAGGGTCCGCCGCCCACCGACGACAGGGCCGCACAGCAGGAGATCAAGCCCGAGAAGATCGTCCCGGTGACCGAGGAGAAGGGCACGCGCGTAGAGCGTGCGCCCGATGAGATCGCCCGCGATCGTCGGCGTCCGAAAGGCGTCGACGTCGTCAGGAAACTCGGCGATCGCGTCATCCTACAGTTCAACAACCAGACATTTGTCCAGAGCAATGACGCCCCGCGCGTCACCCGCGGTGCCAAAGAAGTCTACTATGAGGATCTGTCGGGCGATCGCACCCGGGAAATCGTCGAGCGTGACAACGGTGTCCGGATCGTCACCATCCGCAACCGCTATGGCGACGTTATCCAGCGTTCGCGCATCGCGCCGGA
Source organism: Mesorhizobium sp. Primo-A (assembly GCF_003997175.1). Lineage (NCBI taxonomy): Bacteria > Pseudomonadati > Pseudomonadota > Alphaproteobacteria > Hyphomicrobiales > Phyllobacteriaceae > Mesorhizobium > Mesorhizobium sp. Primo-A. The sequence goes on along the minus strand of NZ_RZTG01000011.1, from coordinate 60,815 downwards.
TGGACGCGAATATGTGCTGAGCTATGTCGACGAGCGGCACTATCAAGATGACAGCGACTGGCGTGATCCCGGCGACGACCTGCCGCCGATGCGGCTGACCATCCCGCGCCGGGAATACATTCTCGATTCCGAGGACGTCGAGAGCCCCGATGACTACTACGAGTTCCTCGAACAGCCCCCGGTCGAGAAGGTCCAGCGCCTCTATTCGATCGACGAGGTCAAGCGTTCGGCCCGCGTGCGCGACATCGCACGTCGCGTCGATCTCGACACGCTCAACTTCGAATTCGGTTCGGCCTCCATCTCCGACACCGAGGTGCAGAAGCTCGAGGGCGTAGCGACGGCCATGGAGAAGCTGTTGAAGAAGAACCCGGCCGAGACCTTCCTGATCGAAGGTCACACCGACGCGGTCGGCACACCGGAGGCTAACCTCGCTCTTTCCGATCGCCGTGCGGAAGCGGTGGCGGAGGCTCTGACCAATGCCTTCGGCATCCCGCCGGAAAACCTGACGACACAGGGCTATGGCGAGGAGTATCTGAAGGTCAACACGGCGGCGCCCAACCGCGAGAACCGCCGCGTCGCCATCCGCCGCATCACCTCGCTGGTGGCACCGGTCGCCAGCAACAATTAGGTCATGATTTCAAAATCATGACCCGGTTTGTGGAATCGGCAAGAGAAGCATCCACCCCCGGCACAGCCGGGGGTGGATGGATGTGCGGGGTTCAACAAGAATTGTACGGGCGTTAGACACGGCTCATTGAATCGCGAGCGCAGCCACCCCAGATTCGGTGCTGGGCGTTCCCTGCCCCGTCCCGACTCCAGCGGGACGCATTGAGCCCCGCCGGACTTTGTTCGGCGGGGTTTTTTGTCTTGCAAACGGTGGCGGCCTCGTCGAATACGGCCATTGTCTGAGAGATCAACCCGCCGGAATCATCCCATGAAGCGTCTCGAACTCGCCATCGAATCGATCATTCTCGCTTCACGCTGGCTGCTCGTCGTTTTCTATATAGGCCTGGCCCTGGCATTGGCCGTCTATGCGCTGTCCTTCGGCAAGAAGCTCTATGAGTTCATTAGCCTGGCGTTCACGCTCGGTGACACCGACACCATCCTGAAGATGCTCGGCTTGATCGATGCCGCGCTGGTTGCCTCGCTGGTGGTGATGGTCATCATCTCGGGCTACGAGAATTTCGTCAGCCGCTTCGACGACCAGGACGGCGGTGTGCACTGGCTGGGCACCATCGATGTCGGTTCGCTGAAGGTCAAGGTTGCCTCGACCATCGTCGCCATCTCGTCGATCCACCTCTTGCAGGTGTTCTTGAACTCATCGTCCTACACGACCGACCAGTTGATGTGGCTGACCATCATCCATCTCGCCTTCGTCGTCTCGGCGCTCATGCTCGCCTATATCGACCGGCTGATGGGCCTGAGCAAAGGCAAGAAGGACGAGGCGTGAGCCTGCGCCCGCCGGACGTTGAATCAATCCCGCAGGAACGATGCCCTACCGCCTTGTTCGAGCAGGGCTTTCCCTGCGGGTGGCGAAGGGCTTGGCTCGACGCCCGTCGCGTCAAAACAAAGAGCTCTAGTAAATATTCCTGATCTTGCTGTCCGTGCGGGCAAACACCTCGTCGGGGACAAAAAAGTCGCCGGCCAGCGGCCCGGTCGCATCAGGCGCATAGATCGAGAAATCGCTGACGCCCTCGGCGCGCAGCACCTCTTCGTCGATGTAGAAGTTGCCAGTCGCTTCGCGCGCCGGCCGCATAAAGATGGCATGCGCAGCATCGGCCATGATGTCGGGCAAACGGCTCATTGCCGCCACCGTCGCGCCGCCCAGCAGATTGCGCACGGCTGCCGTGTCGATGGTCGAAATCGGCCACAGTGAATTGACGGCGATGCCGTCCTTGGCGAACTCGGCGCTCATGCCCAGCGTGCACATCGACATGCCGAACTTGGCCATCGTGTAGGCGACATGGTTCTTGAACCACTTGGCCTTCATGTCGAGCGGCGGTGCCAGATTCAGGATGTGAGGATTGCTGGCCAACTTCAGGTGCGGAATGCACATTTTGGACACCAGGAAGGTGCCGCGCGTGTTGATCTGATGCATCAGGTCGTAGCGCTTCATGTCGGTTTCCAGCGTGCCGGTGAGCTGGATGGCGCTGGCATTGTTGACGCAGATATCGATGCCGCCGAACTTTTCCACGGTCCTGGCGACCGCCTCGGCCACCTGTGCCTCTTCACGGATGTCGCACAGCACGGGCAGCGCCTTGCCGCCGGCCTGCTCGATCTCTTCTGCCGCGCTATAGATTGTGCCGGGCAGCTTCGGATGCGGTTCGGCGGTTTTGGCCGCGATCGTCACATTGGCGCCGTCGCGCGCCGCGCGCAGCGCGATCGCCAGCCCGATGCCGCGCGATCCGCCGGAGATGAACAGCGTCTTTCCCTTGAGCGACATTTCCTTGCGCCTCCCTTGCAACACGTCAGACGCGAAGCTTTGCGCGGCGGGCGACCACAGCGCAAGACCCGACACGCCGGACACCGCGTTACGCAGCGTAGGGTTTATGACTAAACCAGCACCAGCCCCTGCCGCATCGCAGTGGCAATCGCGTCGGTGCGGTTGGCGGCACCGAGCTTGATCAGGATTGCGGCGACATGGAACTTCGCGGTGTGCACGGAAATGTTCAGCCGCCGCGCGATCACCTTGTTGGGTGCGCCCTCGGCCAGCAGCGCCAGCACTTCCGCCTCGCGCGGCGACAGCGAAGGACGGACGGCATGCTCGTCGGAGGCTTCATCTTCGAACGGCTCGCCATCGCCAGTATGGAAATCCTCATGGCGTCCGGTTCTGCGCTCGCCCGATACCCGATAGCCGGCCGCCGCCAGCCGCGCCGCCGCAGCGATCAACAAATCGTCCGCGCCCGTTTGGAGGACGGCCAACACCTCGCCCGCGGGCCGTTCGCCAGCGCGTCCCGATAGCAGAACCCGGGGAATGGCGGCCGGCACGGCACCGCCGCTGCTGTCGTCAACGATGGCGACGTCAGCCCTGCCGGCCACCACCGGCAGCAGGTCATCGCTCGCGGCCAGCGAGGCCGCCAAGCGCTCGGCGCGCGACGCATCGCCAAGCGCAATCAGCACCACCAGCCGCCGCGAGACGGCACCGTCATGCATGATCCGGTCGCTGGTGAGCGTGTCCATCACTCCTCTCAGGAAAGCGGCTTTTCGCCGATGGTCAGCCCGACATCGCGCTGTTCGCCGCCGCGCACCACGCCGAGCGTCACCGAAGCGCCCGCACTGTCTGGTCCGAGCCTGCGGATCAGGTCGCGCGGGCCATGCACCGCCTCACCGTTCCACGCCACGATGATATCGCCGAGAGAGAGACCGGCGGCCTTGGCGGGACCATCGTCATCGAGGCTCATCACCATCGCGCCATGCGCGTCGCGGTCGCGTACCGGATGCAGGCCGGCGCCGAGATAACCGCGCGCGACATGGCCCTTTTCGCGCAGCGTCGCAACCGCCCGCTCGATCGTCTCGTAAGGCATGACCAGCGCCCGGTGGCGCGGCCCGAACAGCAGCATGCCGATCAGCGCACCCTTGGCGTCGAGAACCGGGCCGCCCTCGAAACGGCCGCCGGCACCGACGGCCAGATTGATGCGCCGGTCGATGGTGCCGCCGCGCATCGAGCGCCAGGCCGGACCGACTTCGCCTACCGAGCCCGAAACGGCCAGAGCCGACCCGTTGCTATTGCCGATGGCGATGGCAATGTTGCCTGGCCGCACCGCGTCAGCCCTGGCCAACGGCACGGCGTTGATGGCCGTAGCCGGCTTCAGCAGGGCAACGCCAGTCGACGGATCGCGGCCGACCAGTTCTGCCTTCACCGCCTCACCCGAGGCCAGCGTCAGTTCGATCTCCTCGCCGGCCTCGACAGCCTCCTCGGCGGTGACGAAATAACCGTCACGCCAGTGGAAGGCGCTTGCCGTGCGGTGATGATGCGTGGCGAAGCCAGCCGTTGCCGCTGCCGCCTGGGCGGCGAGATCGGCGATGGCTTGCGAAAACGCACTCAGATTGAAATCGCTCATATTGGTCTCCTGGGTTCATCCATGCCCCAGATATCGCTCGACAGCGCGTTCAGAGGTACTCGCCTGAAGGCTAGTTGCCGGTTTGACTGGCCATCTGGTCAGGTCGCGGCGGTTCCAGCCGCTCCGCACATATAGTGCGTGTCGCCCAAAAGTGCTCAGCGGTTTTGGGACAACGACGCGCACAGGAAAAAAATCATCCTTTCGCCCGAAAAATACGGAGCCCTTCCATGGCCCTCGCCGCAGCCAAATTCGAACCTGACGATACATTGCTCGACGCATATTCGACGACCGTTGCGGACGCCGTCGACCGCATCGGCCCGGCCGTCTGCCGCATCGAACGCGTCGGCGGCCAGGGCGGTCACGGCTCCGGCTTCGTCATCGCGCCGGACGGACTGGTCGTCACCAATTTCCACGTCGTCGGCGATGCCAGGACAGTGCGCGTCTCGATGCCGGACGGCGCCTCCCGCGAAGGCCGCGTGCTCGGCCGCGATCCCGACACCGACATCGCGCTGGTGCGCGCCGACGGCAGCTTTGCCGATGTCGCACCGCTCGCCGATTCCAAGCGGCTGCGGCGCGGCCAGATCGCCATCGCCATCGGCAATCCGCTCGGCTTTGAATGGACCGTCACCTCCGGCGTCGTCTCGGCGCTCGGCCGCTCCATGCGCGCCTCGACCGGCCGGCTGATCGACGACGTCATCCAGACCGACGCAGCGCTCAACCCCGGCAATTCCGGCGGGCCGCTGGTTTCGTCGGCCGGCGAGGTGATCGGCGTCAACACCGCCATGATCCATGGCGCGCAGGGCATCGCCTTCGCTGTCGCCTCCAACACCGCCAATTTCGTCATTTCGGAGATCATCCGCTTCGGCCGTGTCCGCCGCGCCTTCATCGGCGTCTCGGCCGACACTGCCAGTTTGCCGCGCCGCGCCGCCCTGTTGTCGCAAGTCTCGACCAGCACGGCGGTTCGCCTGCGCAGCGTCGAGAAGGACGGCCCGGCGGCCAAGGCCGGCCTGAAAGAAGGCGACATCATCGCCGCCATCGACGGCCGTCCTGTCACCGGCGTCGACGACCTGGTGCGCATGCTCGACGCCGAACGCATCGGCCGCGAGACGCTGTGCACCGTCGTGCGCCGCACCGGTGTCAGCCAGGTGACGGTGACGCCGGTGGCAAGGGCCAGTTGAGGCGGGCGCTCAGGCTCCCGCCACCCCTTCCGCATACTGCGCCAGAAACGCCTCGCTCGGCGGGATCGGCTTGATGACGTCGATCAGCACGCCATTGGGGTCCTTGGTGATGAAATGGCGCTGGCCGAAGGGCTCGTCGCGCAGCGAGCGCAGGATCGGCAGGCCGGCGGCGACGACGCGCTCATAGACAGCGTCCGGGTCGCGAACCTCGAAATTGATCAGCAGGCCCGAAGCGCGGCCCCGCCCCTCTTCCGGGATGGTCTCATGGTCGCCCTGGACGATGCCGAGATTGACTCTTCTGTCCTCCCCCGATTGCAGATGCACATACCAGTCGCTTTCGAACAGGGGCTGGAAGCGGAAATGCTTCACATAAAAGGCCGCCGTGCCGGCGACGTCGCCGGTCATCAGCACCGGGTAATAGCTCGTGGTCTTCATCTTTCCTTCTCCCGTCAATTAACATACAGTCTGCATGTAAACCGAATTAACATACAGGCTGCATGTATGCAACAAGATTTCGCGCGTCGTTCCAACCGCGACCGCACCGAAGCCACGCGCGCCCACCTGATTGCCGCGGCGCGAAAGCTGTTCACGGAGAAATCCTATTCCGAGACCGGCACGCCGGAGATCGTCGCCGCCGCCGGCGTGACGCGCGGCGCGCTCTACCATCATTTTGCCGACAAGCAGGCACTGTTTGCTGCCGTGGTCGAGCAGGAGGCGGCAGCGGTCGCCGAGGAGATCGAGCGCGCCTCGCCGCCATCGCTGTTTGCCCATGACGCGCTGATTGCCGGCTCCGACGCCTATCTCGCCGCCATGCGCGCGCCCGGACGCACGCGGCTGCTGCTGCTCGACGGCCCGGCCGTGCTTGGCCGCGCCGCCATGGACGCGATCGACAATCGCCACGGCAACCGCTCTCTGCGCGAAGGGCTGGTCGCGGCGATGCGGGCGCAGACGATGACGAGATTGCCGGCCGACGCGCTGACAGCACTGCTCGGCTCCGCCTGCGACCGTGCCGCCCTGGCCATCGAGGCCGGCGCCTCAGCGCAAGATTACCGCGCCGTGCTCATGGCGCTGATCGATGGGCTGTCTCGTGCTCCTCATCCGGCACCTCGCCCGGTTCGAACTCGTTGAAGCAGCCGAGCTGGCGCTTGAACTGGTCGATCAGCCAGGCCGCCGCCGGCTTCGGGCTGCGATCGCTGCGATGCATGGCAAACAGCGGCGAGCTCACCTCCCTGAAGGATTCGAGGTCGATCTCGACCAGCCGGCCGCTCGCCAGGTCGTCTGATATCAGCCAGCGCGGCAGCCCGCCCCAGCCCAGCCCCTCGCGCATCAGCATATGCTTGGTGCGCACATCCGTCAGCCGCCAGGTACGGTAGGCATAGACGCCGAAGTCGCGCCCCTTGGTGCGCTCCGACTGGTCGGTGACGACAAGTTGGGTGTGTTCGCGCGCATCCTCGATCGCCACCGGTTTCGGCAGCAAGGCCAGCGGGTGGGTGGGCGCGGCGGCCAGCACGATCGACATGAAGCCGATGCGCACAAGGTTCACGTCGACATCGCCCAGCAGGCCGCCAATGCCAAGGTCGGCCTGACCGCTGACGACATGGTCGGGGATCAGGCCGAGCGTGCCGATGTGCAGCCGCAGCATCACGGTCGGAAACTGCGCCTCGAATGCCTTCAGCACCCGAACCAGCACCGGTGACGGCAGCGTCGCGTCGACCGACAGCGCGACCTCGGCCTCGAGCCCCTGGTGGTGGCCGTCGACGCGCGAGCGGATGCGCTGCAGCACGCCGATCATGCGCCGTGCGTCCTCCAGCATTGCCCGGCCGATCTCCGTCAATTGCGGCTCGCGCGTGCCCTCGCGCTCGAACAGTTTCAGCCCAAGCTGCGCCTCGAGATTGGCGATGCCGTAGCTGATGACGGACTGTGCCCGGTTGAGCTTGCGGCCGGCGGCCGAGAAGCTGCCGGCTTCGGCGACTGTCACAAAGATCTGAAGTTGATCGAGCGTCGGGTTGGGCTGCATCGTTATATCCAACTTATGGATGGATCGTATAGAAAATATACCAGTTTATTGAATGGATCGAAAGCCCCATATCTGGCGGGACAAATCATTCCAACCGCTGGAGAGAGCCCAAAATGTCCATTCTTCTTGTCACTTCGAGCCCGCGCGGCGCTGCCTCGCATTCGACCCGCATCGCCACCGAATTCGCCGAAAAGCTCGTCGCCGCCGATCCGTCGAACACGCTCGTCGTGCGCGACCTCGTCGCCAATCCGTTGCCGCACATCGATGCCGACTATGCGACGGGCATCTATACCCCGGCCGAAGCGCGCACCCCGCGCCAGGCTGAAGTCGTCGGCGTCTCCGATGTCGTGCTCGACGAGCTATTCGCCGCCGACACGGTGATCCTGGCCACCGGCTTCATCAACTTCAACATCTCCTCGACCCTGAAGTCATGGGTCGACCACATCTCCCGCTCCGGCAAGAGCTTTGCCTATGGCGAGAACGGCCCCAAGGGTCTGGTCACCGGCAAGAAGGTCTATATCGTGCTGGCTTCCGGCGGCATCTATTCGGAAGGTGCGGCCGTGCAGTTCGATCACGCCATTCCCTACCTGCGTGGCGTGCTCGGCTTCCTCGGCATGACCGATGTCGATGTCATCCGCATCGAAGGTGTCGGCATGGGCCCTGACGCGGTGACAGCAGCGCTCGCCAAGGCGACCGCCAAGGTCGACGCCGTCGTGGCCGCCAGCCGGGACGTCGCGGCTGCCGCATAAGGCGCTGCGGCCACCCACCCGAAATTGAAAAAGGCAGGCGCGTACGCGCCTGCCTTTTTCTTGGCGGCGCGACAAAGTTACGTGTGGAAAATGGATGTATTGCGTTGGATAAATTGCAGCGCAACGCCATTGGTTATTCTGCTGTTCTGCGTTATCGGTCGCCGATGTTCCTTTCCGTCGCTACAACGCAACGTCCGGCCACAGATCTCGGCTTCTTGCTGCACAAGCACCCCGAACGTCTGCACGAGACTGACCTATCCTTCGGCAAGGCTTGGCTGTTCTATCCGGAAGCGACCGACGAGCGTTGCGAGGCCGTACTTCTGCTAGACGTCGACCCTATAGGGCTAGTGCGAGGCAAGGGGCAGGCAGAAGGCTTGTTGGACCAGTATGTGAACGACCGCCCGTATGCGGCATCGTCCTTCCTGTCAGTGGCATTGAATAAGGCGCTGCGAACCGCGATGACCGGCATATCAAAGGAACGCCAGCAACTGGCCGACAGCGACCTGCCGCTCGAAACCGTGGTGACCCCGCTGCCGATGCGCGGCGGCGAGGCTCTCGTGCGGGGTCTGTTCGAACCCTTGGGATGGTCCGTTGACCTGACACCGATCGAAACTATTGGATCCAACACAGGCGGCCCCCGATACGGTCATCTTAGGCTGACCGGCACCGGCCGGCTAAGCAGCCTGCTCAATCACCTCTATGTCCTGATCCCGGTGATGGACGACGCCAAGCACTACTGGGTTGGCGAGGCCGAGATCGACAAGCTGCTGTCCAAAGGCGAAGGCTGGCTGGAAAACCACCCAGCCAAAGACCTAATCGTGCGCCGTTATCTGCGCAACCGGGGTGCGTTGGCCCGCATCGCCCTAGAGCGACTGGCTCCCGAGACGGCTGGTGAGGCCCTGCCTCCCGAAGCCCGGATTGCGCCCGAGGAAGCGCTCGAGGCGCCCATCCGACTGAATGACCTGCGCATGGACGCAGTGGTCCGAGCCATCCGCGCGACCGGCGCGACCAGTATTGCAGATCTGGGATGCGGCGAAGGCAAGCTTCTCTATCGGCTCGTGCGCGAACGATGGGTCCACAAGATGTTCGGACTCGACCCTGCCGTTCGTGAGCTGGAACGGGCTGCCAAGCGTCTCAAGCTGAACGAGTTCGGCGGACCGCCCGAAGGCCGTGTCACGCTGATGCATGGATCGCTGACATATCGCGACAGCCGCTGGGCAGAAGCTGATGTTGCCGTGTTGGTGGAGGTCATCGAGCATCTCGACGAAGACAGATTGCCCCTAATCGAACGTGTTGTCTTCGGCGAGACGGCGCCCAAAACCGTGATCGTGACCACGCCCAACGCCGATTATAACGCCTTGTTTCCCAATCTGGCTCCCGGCGCCTTTCGCCATCCGGATCACCGTTTCGAATGGAGCCGCGTTCGGTTTGAAGCCTGGGCGGCCCGGATCGGCAAGGCCTATGGCTACAGCGCCGCATTCAGCGACATCGGAGCCGTGCACCCAGTCCTGGGGGCGCCGACACAGATGGCGGTGTTCACCCGATGAGAGAGCCCGACAAGACCGATCTCGCCATCCCTGACTTCGCCCTGGTCGTGCTGATCGGATCGACGGGATCAGGCAAGTCGACCTTCGCCGCCAGGCACTTCCTGCCGACAGAAATCATCTCCTCGGATCGCTGCCGCGCGCTAGTCAGCGACAACGAGACTGATCAGGATGTCTCGGCAGATGCCTTCGATTTGGCGCGCGAGATTGCCAGCAAACGGCTCAAGTATCGCAAGCTGGCCGTCATCGATGCCACCAACGTGCGAGCCGCTGACCGCAAGGCCTGGATCGAACTTGCGCGCAAGTGGCACACCTTGCCGGTCGCCGTGGTCATCGATCCAGGTGTCGACGTCTGCGTCGCTCGCAACGCGTTGCGACCCGACCGGCCGTTCGGCGCCGGCGTGGTCCAGCGCATGACCACCGAAATTCGCAAGGGCCTCGGCGGGCTGCAACGCGAAGGTTTCCGCCAGGTCTGGAAGCTTACCAGCGAGGCCAGTATCGACACCGCCAGGGTCACGCGCCAGCCATTGTGGACCGACAAGCGCGACCACCACGGTCCGTTCGATATCATAGGCGACATCCACGGCTGCGCCGATGAACTTCAGGCCTTGCTCGCTCAACTCGGTTACAGCGTCGCCTGGTCCGAGGATCATGGCGAACGAATCGTCGCTGTGACACCGCCGGAAGGCCGCAAGATCGTCTTTGTCGGCGACCTCGTCGATCGCGGTCCCAACGTGCCCGACACCTTGCGCATCGCCATGAGCATGGTCGCGGCCGGAGCCGCCTACTGTGTCCAGGGCAATCACGAACGCAAGCTCAGCCGCTGGCTGGAGGGCCGCAAGGTGACGATTGCCCACGGCCTGCAACAAACCATCGATCAGCTGGACGCTCAGGATCGCGGCCTGCGAGAGGCTTTGCCGGCCTTCCTCGACAGCCTGCGCAGCCACGTCTGGCTGGATGACGGACGCCTCGCCGTCGCCCATGCCGGCCTCAAGGAAGAGATGATCGGACGTGGCTCCGGCGCTGTGCGCGAGTTCGCCCTCTATGGCGAAACCACTGGCGAAATCGACGAATTCGGCCTGCCCGTCCGTGCCGATTGGACTGCCGCCTATCGCGGCAAGACCGCCGTGGTCTACGGGCACACGCCGGTGCTGTCGGCCGAATGGGTCAACAACACGCTGTGTATCGACACCGGTTGCGTGTTCGGCGGCAAACTGACGGCCTTGCGCTGGCCGGAACGCGAACTGGTCGAGGTGCCGGCAATCCAGACTTGGTCCGAACCGGTGCGCCCACTAGGTGGATCCTCCGGTCTGGGCAGATCGGCACAGGCCGACGCCGACGGGGTGCTCGACTATGAGGATGTCTCTGGTCGACGTTGGATCGAGACCGAACTGAGGGGCCGGGTCGTTGTGGCCGAGGAGAACGCGTCGGCAGCACTTGAGGTGATGAGCCGTTTCGCATTGTCGCCGCAGTGGTTGATGTATCTGCCACCGACGATGTCGCCATCGGAGACCAGCAGCCAAAGCGGCTGGCTGGAGCGCCCCGAGGAGGCCTTCGCCCATTTCCGCGAGCGTGGCGTCACCCAAATCGTTTGCGAGGAGAAGCACATGGGTTCGCGGGCAGTCATCGCGCTGTGCCGAGACGCACAGGCGGCGCGCGACCGGTTCGGGGTCCCTGGCGACGAGACCGGCGCGATCTGGACCCGGACCGGACGCTCCTTTTTCAACGGCACTGGCATGACGGAGGGCCTGCTCGCCCGCCTCCGCGCCAGAGTCGAGGCTGTGGACCTATGGAAGGAATTGAACAGCGATTGGCTGCTGCTGGACGCCGAGATCATGCCCTGGTCGGCCAAGGCCAGCAGCCTGATTGAAAGCCAGTATGCACCAGTAGCGACGTCTGCGGCCGCAGGCCTCCAAGCCAGTCGCGAGGCGCTGGCCCGTGCGATGGCGCGTGGCATCGATGCGGCCTCGCTGGACGCTCGCCTTGAGGACCGGGCCGCGCGCGCGGCCAGATACGCTACCGCTTGGGCGCCTTACGTGTGGCCTGTCTCGGGCATCGAGGACCTGAAGGTCGCACCATTCCACCTGCTCGCCAGCGAGGGACGTGTCTGGTTCGATCATGACCACGTTTGGCACATGACACTTGCAGAGCGCCTGGCTGCCGGCGTGGTAACGCGAACACAATGGCGGGTGGTAGATCTGGCCGACGCCGGCGCTTGTGCCGAGGCTGTTGCCTGGTGGGAGACGCTGACCGGCTCGGGCGGCGAAGGCATGGTGGTGAAGCCGCGCGACTTCGTCAGCCGGAACAAGAAGGGGGTTATCCAGCCGGCGCTGAAGGTGCGCGGCCGGGAGTATCTGCGCATCATATATGGCCCTGAATACGACGCACCGGACAATCTCGTGCGCCTGCGGGAACGAGGCTTAGGTGGCAAGCGTAGTCTGGCGCTCCGGGAGTTCGCGCTCGGTCACGAGGCGCTGAAGCGGTTTGTCGCCAGGCAGCCCCTACGGCGTGTCCACGAGTGTGTTTTCGGCGTCCTGGCGCTGGAGAGCGAGCCAATAGATCCAAGGCTGTAGTCTAGACTACCCAATGAAATGCCTGAGCAACCCCGCCGAAGCGACCCCGATCAGCACGGTCGGCAGCATGGAAAACCGCGTGGCGGCTGCCAGAGTAACAGCCAGCGCCAGAAGATCCGCCGGGGACTTCGATACGAAGGCCGGTGCGATGACAGAGATCAGCACGCAGCCGGGCGCAGCTTCCATCACAGCCGTGGCACGGGCGCCCAGCGTGCGGTTGCGTAGGACGACATAGCCGCCGATCCGCGTCAGATAAGTGACGCCGGCCATCAGCACGATGGTGAGAAGGGTCACGGCATCAATCATGCATCACCTGCCATCAGCCAGGCCGCGACCAGACCCGACATGGCGCCGGCGGCGACATACCAGGCACCGGGAACGAAGAGATAGACCAGTGCTGCAACGACCAGGCTGACCAGCCAGGGCCGCGCCGCCGCCATACCCGTCCACATGCCGCGCATCAGCACCAGGAAGACAGCCGGGAACGCCATGTCAAAACCATAGGTCTCGACATGGCCAAGCATCGGACCGAGCAAGGCACCCAGCGTGGTGAAGGCCACCCAGGTGAGATACATCGCCAGCGCCGCGCCCATATAGTAGCGCGGGCTGAAGGCCGGCGTGATGCCGGCTGCAGCACGCAGTTTGGCATCGGCCAAGCCCAGCGCCCAGCTTTCATCGCACATAAGGAAAAGCGCCGGAAACACCTTGCGCCGTGGCAGGTCGCGCAGGAACGGCGCCAGTGCCGCCCCCATCAGCAGGTGACGGCTGTTGACCAGGAAGGTGATGGCGACGATGAGCACGATGTGCGGCGGCGACGTCCACAACTGGATCGCCGCGAACTCCGAACCGCCGGCGAAGTTCAGCCCTGTCATGGCAGACAGTTCGACCGTGCTCAAGCCTTTCTGCGTCGCCTGGGCGCCAAGCACCAGCGCATAGGGGATGGTGCCGAACAGCACCGGCGCGCAGGACGCCACGCCACGGCGGAATTCGGATTTCGAACCATCTGCCACCGTCTCGACTGCCTGTGAAATGCTCATGTGTCTTCATCGGCTGACCTCGCGGCCGCCGCTTCTCTGCGTTTGAAATCAACTGATGTCGGCAGCAAACATACCGAAATCGGTCCGCAATTTGGTTGCGGAGATTGTTGTATTTCGCCGAGTTCTGGCATTTTATGTTACAAATTTTCGAATAGATGGAATCTGTAGCCATGAAGCTGGATGAGATCGACAAGCGGATTCTGCGGGCGCTGCAGCGCGACGGCCGCATGGCCAACAACGATCTGGCCAATGAGGTCGGGCTGTCGCCATCGCCTTGCCTGCGTCGCGTGAAGCTGCTGGAGGAAGCCGGTGTCATCGACCGCTACGTCGCCGTGCTCAACCCGGCCAGCATCGGCAAGGGTCTGACCTTCTTCACCCGCATCTGGCTGAAGACGCAGGACGAGGACACGATCGAGCATTTCGCCACCGAAGTCGCCAAGCTGCCGCAGGTGATGGAGTGCTATCTGATGCTCGGCGATTGCGACGCCATGGTGCGCGTGGTGGCGGCCGGCATCGACGACTATCGCCGCTTCCAGTCGGAGCATCTGAGCCGCATCAAGGGCGTGCAGAACGTCAAGACCGACGTCCCCAGCCAAACGATCAAATACACGTCGGAACTGCCGGTCTGATCTGCTGAAAACGGCGTCGGGCCAGACTGGATAAAAAATGCAACCGGATTGTAGGATCAGCCTCGCTGCCGGCGTCCTTCGGATGCAAGCAGCGCTGAGCGCTGCCCTCTGGCATGGGAGATTTGAATGAGCTTTTCCTATCGTTGGGTCATCGTCGCGGCTGGCGCGCTGATGTCCTGTGTCGCCATCGGGACGATGTTTTCGCTGGCGATCTTTCTCGAGCCGATGGCGATCGACACCAACTGGTCGCGCGCCGGCATTTCGAGCGCCATGACGCTCAACTTCCTGGTGATGGGCCTTGGCGGCTTCGCCTGGGGCGCGATATCGGACCGTTTTGGCGCCCGCATCGTCGTGATGACCGGCGCGGTTCTGCTCGGGCTGGCGCTGGTGCTGGCCAGCCGGGCCGGTTCGCTGCTGAGCTTCCAGATTACCTATGGCGTGCTGGTCGGCCTCGCGGCAAGCGCCTTTTTCGCGCCGATGATCGCGCTGACCACAGGCTGGTTCGACACCAACCGTAGCCTCGCCGTCTCGCTGGTCTCGGCCGGCATGGGCGTGGCGCCGATGACGATTTCGCCCTTCGCCCGCTGGCTGATCTCCGCCTATGACTGGCGCACCGCCATGTTCGATATCGGCATTACCGCCTGGCTATTGCTGTTGCCGGCGGTGCTGCTGGTGCGCCAACCACCGAAGCCCGTCATGGCCGATACCGGCTCCGCGCCGGTTGCCGAAGGCGCCGGCCTGACGGTCGGCAAGGCGCTGCGCTCACCGCAGTTCATCGTGCTGGGGCTGACCTTCTTTGCCTGCTGTGCGGCGCATTCCGGCCCGATCTTCCATATGGTCAGCTATGCCATGCTGTGTGGCGTCGCCCCCATGGCAGCGGTCTCGATCTACAGTGTCGAAGGCCTGGCAGGCCTCGGCGGCCGGCTCTTCTACGGCGTGCTGGCCGACCGGCTGGGCGTCAAGCCGGTGCTGATCGCGGGCCTGGCGATCCAGGCGATCGTCATTGCCGCCTATCTCTCGATCAGCCGGCTTGAGCAGTTCTACATGCTGGCCGTTATCTTCGGTGCCACCTATGGCGGCGTCATGCCGCTCTATGCGGTGCTGGCGCGCGAATATTTCGGCCAGCGCATCCTCGGCACCGTGTTCGGCGCCGCCACCATGCTGTCCAGCCTCGGCATGGCGCTGGGCCCGCTTGCCGGCGGCATGGTGTTCGACGCCTACGCCAACTATTCCTGGCTGTTCATCGGCTCGGCTCTTATCGGGCTCGGCGCGGTCGGCATCGCCATCGCGTTTCCGCCGCTACCGCGCAGGGAGTTGCAGCCGGCTTAGTCCGCGTCGATTTCCACACCTTGCTGGCCAGGCGCGCAATCAGCCTGGCCCGTTCGGTTCACTGCGGATTCCCCCTTGCGCGAGGCAGCTTACGGCCAACGTTTGCAGGCAAGCGATCTCGACTGAGCTCGCGCATCCAGTCCACGCCAGAGAGGACACCCTGATGGTCGAACATCCGAGTGGAAGCGAAAGCAACAGAATTGCCGCAAGCGCTGTTACCGACGACGATCCGCGTCTTGCATTCATTTATCAGGAAGCAGTGAGAGGTCTCACGCAACAGCAAACCCTTGTGGAGAACATGAGCAGCCGCGCCGGCAGCCTTGTCTTCGCCACCGCCTTCGCAAACTCGTTGCTTGGCGGTGCGGCCCTTTCCAACGGGCTTGGGCCTTGGGACTGGATTGCGGTGGCCCTGCTGTTCGGCATTGGCGGGCTGATCGTCTTCATGCTTTGGCCCTACCACCAATACACATTCCGCTTCGATCCCGAAGAGTTGCTTGATCAATATGTCGACGGCGACAGGCCGACGACGATGTCGGCCATGCGCCGCGCGCTTGCGCTTCGCATCAAGGCGGACATGGCCGGCAACTGGCGAATTATCCAGCGGCTGCGGGTGGCGCTGCAGATTGCGCTGCTGTTTCTGCTGCTCGATATCCTGGCCTGGCTTTTGGCGATTGCAGGCGTTTGAGCCGGAGGGCACACGGGTCCGCCACGGCCCGGCGCTTGACGGACAGGCAACCCACGATGGATCGAAAAGCTTTCTTGAGCATTTAAGCTTTGGCTAATAGTAGCCCAGGAGAGAACCAATGAAAAAGACGCTGCTCATTTTGAGCCTGCTCATTCCGCTCTCGGCGTGCTCCCGTACAGAACAAGGCGCTGCCGTCGGCGGCTTGGGTGGCGCAGCGGTAGGCGCCGCGGTGGCCGGCGATCCTGTGCAAGGGGCGGTTGTTGGCGGTGCGGTTGGCGCGATAGCCGGGGCCGTCATCGGGCACGCCAGCGAAGCCGGCCAGTGCAGATATCGCGATCAGTATGGCCGGGTTTACGTTGCACGATGCCCGGAGGGTTACTGACCTGGAGGCGCGTGATCTCTTTCGATCACGCGCCTGCTCCGGAGGTGGGATAAGCGATGGGCTATCGGATCAAAGTACTGCTGGGTTGCTGGTTCGCCGTTGCCAGCGCTGCCGCGATGTATGCGGCATCCACCGCCGCGATCTCCGCCGCGCCTGTTGATGGCAAGACGATTGCCGATCACCTCTCATCGGTAAAGTCCATGTCCGGGGACTTCGTCCAGTCGGGTCCAAATGCGGAGAGGACCCGTGGCAGGTTTTTTCTACAACGCCCCGGCAAGATCCGATTCAACTATGCAGGCCAATCAGGGATCAGCGTGATTGCAGATGGCAAATCCCTGGTGGTTTATAACAGAAAGCTGAAGACATCGCGGCTTTATGCTCTCTCGAAGACGCCGCTTAAGCTGCTGCTCGACAATAAGGTCGACTTCTCCGGCAATCGCGTGAAAAGCATCAGGGACGATGGCGCCCAAGTTACCGTCAAGCTGGCCGACAGATCGACCTTCGGCAATTCGAGCATCTCCATGGTGTTCGACAGTAAATCTCTCGATCTGCGCAGATGGAGCCTCACCGACGAGAAGGGACTTACCACAACGGTGACTATATCAAATGTGAAGCAGGGCGTTCGCGCTCCCGAGGGTACCTTCGTGATCGATTACACGGCAAACCGTGAATTCAACACGACAACGAAATAGCCGAAGCCGCGGGCATATTCCCTGGGCCGGAACCAATGCGATCATCAGCGGTTTAGTCCATGAAGGGACCGGAACCGCAAAGGACGCGGCGCAATGATTGAAATTCACAGCATGGAAGCGGCCAAAGCCAGACTGCGTATAAGGAGAGCTGAGCACTCTTTGAAGTGCGCGAACGACTTGCTGGATGAGGAAGGTGGCGTCGCCCTCAATCTGGCATTGTGCAGCCGGATAAGGGCCGCGCAAAGGCACCTGATCGAGGCAAGGGCACGCCTGATGACGATCGATCCCGCCAGGACGAATTGACCCGCTGGCGGTCGCACGTCAACCCCTGAGCGATAGGTCTATCGTGGCGCAAGGCCCGGGCGGCTAAGGGGCGCTCGGTGTGGCGATGGTCCGGCCCTTACCCAAAAACCCGATCGCCCTGCTCGTCGACCAGTTGGATGCCCTTCTTGATCGAGATGTCGACGGCGTCATCGAGCCCGGCAAAGCGGTCGGCGCGGATGAATTTGTGTTCCTTCACCACGCCGTCGATCTCCTTGGAGACGACGCCGCAGGTCTGGTACTGGCCATCGGCCTTGTAGGGCGTGGCGCTGATCAGAAAGCCCTTGTGCTCGACCTGCTTGGCTGGCGCTGCACTCGTCGGCTCAGCCGTCTGGGTTCCGCCGCCGCCACCGCCGAAAAGACGCTTCAGAAAAGACATCGGACTTCCTCCAACAGCATTCATCCCGCACCATGTAGAGTGACGCGGGATGAATTTCACTATCGGTCCTTGGGCCAGCGGGCAAGGGCTGCGTCCGGTCGGCTGGACGAGCTTACTTGTGCGACAGCGCTTCCAGCGCCTCGGCGGCGGCTTCGAGGATGGCGATGGCCTCGGCCTGCTTGTCGGCCGGGGCGTCGACGAAGTCGCCCAGAGCCGCGCGCAGCCGGTGACGGACTGCGCGGAATTCGTCGCGCGCTTCCGAACGATCCCCGCGGCCGCCACGACGCCCGCCCTCTTCGCTCTCGTCGTTCCAGCCGAACCAGTCGCGCGCCTTGGCCATTTTGCGGCCGAAGCGCTCGAGATGGTCGAGCACGCCGTCGATCATCTCGCGGTTGTCGGCGAGATGCGCCTGGCCCGCCTCGGTGATCGAAAACACCTTCTTGTTACCGTCGGCGGCGGAGGCGGCATAGCCGGCCTCTTCCAGGAAGGTCAGCGTCGGGTAGACCACGCCCGGGCTCGGGCTGTAGATGCCGCTGGTGCGCTCTTCCAGGGCCTTGATGATGTCGTAGCCGTGACGCGGCGCTTCGGCCAGCAGCGACAGCGTGATCAGCTTGAGGTCGCCGTCGGCCAGCATGCGTCCGGCGCGGAACATGTCGCCCGGACCGCCGCGCCCGCCACCACGGCCGCCGTGGCCGAACGGGCCAAAGCCGCCGCCCCCTCTGCCACCGAATTTGCCGGCCATGTGCATGAACATGCGCTCGCCGAAATGACCGCGCCCGAAATGATTGTGTTTGTGCATTGATTGCTCCTTGAGTTGTATCGTACGATATATCTTAATTAGGCAAGTCAATCGATGGAGTCAAGATATATCTTACGATGTATCTGAATGCAGCACCAGCGGGCTCGATTTTCCAGTCTCGGCCGCTTCGTTGCGAACGGCGGCCACCGATAAATTCGGCTACCAGCGCCCCTTGCGCCGGTTCCAGGCATAGAGAAGATCGGCAAAGCGATCGTAGGCAAAGCGTGTCAGCGGCAAGGCAACCGGATTGCCGAACAGCGTCGCCAACCAGCCCTCGCCCGGCGTGACCTTCCATACCGCGATGGCGACATCGGCGCCGACCAGCAGTCGGCCCTCGGCATCGGTGGCGTGCAGCCGGCGGCGGATATCCTCAAGCGACGCGCCAAATCCGGCTAGCGCTGCCGGTTCAAGATTGATGTCTCGGAACTCGATCCGCCCAGCCTTGACCGCTTCGATCAGCCGCCGCTTCTGCCTGCTGATCCCGGCATCGCAGACCGGGCAGCGCGTATTGTACCAGACGGTCAGCATAGTTCCGGCATTTGGTTGGTAGCGCAAACTTGAAGGACCACGAACGATCGGGCGCCGTCAAGACGTCGCTCGGTCGCTCGCGCGAAGGAGAATGTATCGGGCCAGCCGGTCCGGCCCTTCCGCTACAGGCTCTATCCGAGCGAGGTGACGATCTCGCGGTAGGCCAATTCGGGAAAGGCCTTCAGCGTCCGCGTCCTGACATTGCCGGCTGCCGCCAGCATCAGCGAGAAGCGCGCCAGCACCGCGTCGTCGGGCGCTTCGACCATCGCCACCATGTCGTATTCGCCCATGGTCAGGTAGAACGCCTTGAACGATCCGCCCATGTCTCCCAGCTGCTTTCTGGCGGCGTCGAGCCGCTTCGGTGACTCGCGCACGTTTCTGGCACCCTGCTCCGTCCAGTTCATCAGCACGATGTAGCTTGTCATGGCACACCTCCCTCCGGGGCCACGGAGCACGGCGGCTTCGCCGGGGCGGGCATCCGGGTTATCGCCCAGAAATGCATCCGACAGCGAAATTATCCTCCCGAAGGGCCCGGCCCGCAAGAGTGCGCCCCACAAACAAAAAAGGGCGCCATCGGCGCCCTTGAACTCTTTGCATCGGTAAGTCTCAGCTATCCAGGAAACTGCGCAGCTTGCGCGACCTGCTCGGGTGCTTGAGCTTGCGCAGCGCCTTGGCTTCGATCTGGCGGATACGCTCGCGGGTAACCGAGAACTGCTGGCCGACTTCTTCCAGCGTGTGGTCGGTGTTCATGCCGATACCGAAGCGCATTCTGAGCACGCGCTCCTCGCGCGGCGTCAGCGAGGCCAGCACGCGCGTGGTGGTCTCGCGCAGATTGGCCTGGATCGCCGCGTCGATCGGCAGGATCGCCATCTTGTCCTCGATGAAATCGCCCAGATGCGAATCCTCCTCGTCGCCGACCGGCGTTTCGAGCGAGATCGGCTCCTTGGCGATCTTCAAGACCTTGCGTACCTTTTCGAGCGGCATGGCAAGCTTTTCGGCCAGTTCTTCCGGCGTCGGCTCGCGGCCGATCTCGTGCAGCATCTGGCGCGAGGTGCGCACGATCTTGTTGATCGTTTCGATCATGTGCACCGGAATGCGGATGGTGCGCGCCTGATCGGCGATCGAACGCGTGATCGCCTGCCGGATCCACCATGTCGCGTAGGTCGAGAACTTGTAACCACGGCGGTATTCGAATTTGTCGACCGCCTTCATCAGGCCGATATTGCCTTCCTGGATCAGGTCGAGGAACTGCAGGCCGCGATTGGTGTATTTCTTGGCGATTGAGATGACGAGGCGCAGATTGGCCTCGACCATTTCCTTCTTGGCGATCGCCGCTTCGCGCTCGCCCTTCTGCACCTGGTTGACGATCTTGCGGAATTCCAGGATCGAGATCGCCGTTTCGGTGGCGAGGTTCTGGATCTCGGCGCGCAGGTCCTTGATCGCATCCTTCTCGTTCTTGGTGAATTCCTTCCAGCCGCGCGAGGTCAGGTTGCCGATCGAGCGCGTCCAGTTCGGGTCGAGCTCGGAACCCTGATATTCCTTCAGGAACTCTTCGCGACGCACGCCGTAGCTTTCGGCGAGCCTGAGCAGCTTGCCTTCGTTCTGCACCAGGCGCTTGTTGATGTCGTAGAGCTGCTCGACCAGCGCCTCGATGCGCGCCGTGTTGAGCGACAGCGACTTCACCGCCTTGATCAGCTGGTCCTTCAGCTCCTTCAGCCGGCGATCCTGGCTGGGCGACAGCGTGCCGGCCGCGGCCAGACGGTTCTCGACCTGCTGATCCTGCAGCTTGCGCAGCTTTTTGTAGGTGTCGGCGATAACGTCGAGCGTCTCCATCACCTGCGGGCGGAGTTCCGCTTCCATCGCGGCCAGCGACAGGCTTGCTTCGTCCTCGTCTTCGTCGTCGTCATCCGTCAGCCCACGCGTATCGGCGCCGACATTGGTGATGTCGTCTTCGTCGTCGCGCGAACGGCGCGGCTTGTCCTCGACCTTGGCTTCCTCGACGCGCTCGACCACCGGCGCCTGCTTGGCCTCGGGGCCGGCATAGGTGGCTTCGAGATCGATGATCTCACGCAGCAGGATCTTGGATTCGTTGAGTTCGTCGCGCCAGATGATGATGGCCTGGAAGGTCAGCGGGCTTTCGCACAGACCCGCGATCATCGTCTCGCGACCGGCCTCGATGCGTTTGGCGATGGCAATTTCGCCCTCGCGCGACAAAAGCTCCACCGAGCCCATCTCGCGCAGATACATGCGCACCGGATCGTCGGTGCGATCGGTCGGTTCTTTCTTGGTGGTGGTGGCGGCAACCGCGGTGCCGGTCTGCTCAGCCAGCTCGTTGGCGTCTTCCTCGGCATCGGCCGCGGTGTCGGCGGCCTCGGGCTCCTCGCCCTGCTCGTCGTCCTCGACCACGTTGATGCCCATGTCGGACAGCATCGCCATCGTGTCCTCGATCTGCTCGGAGGTCACTTCCTCTGAGGGCAGCACCGAATTCAGCTCGTCCATGGTGACATAGCCGCGCTTCTTGGCGGCCTTGATCATCTTCTTGACAGCATCATCGGAAAGGTCGAGCAGAGGGCCATCGGTGGCGCCTTCGCGTTCGGTTTCGACCTCTTCCTTTTCCTTTGTCGCCATAGTCTTTATCTTCTCCTAGCGGCCGAACTTCAAAGCCGCGTAAGCTGTCGGACCAGTCAAATCGGATGCGCTCGCTTATGAAACGCGCTTCACCGGGCCAGTAACTGCATCAACTCGTTTCGTTTGGTGTATGTCGTTGCCCCAAAACCGGGTTTCCCCTTTTTGGGCGACATCCATTAAGTCCAGATTAACCCTGATATCTGTGGCAGGCGGGCTGCCTGTCCAGTGACCAGTACCTCACATCGCTTATTTCCCGTCGACGCGGGTTCGGGTTAACGTTTCGAATCGTCCTGATTCCGCCAATCTGCCAGAAGGTCAAGCGCCTCTCGCATGATTCGCATGAAAAAAGCGAATCAATTACCCGACTTAGCCCGTTACGCGCCATTTCGACGCGCAACGACGCTTTCTCAATTCACTCGCTTCCAACTAAGCTCGCCCTGCCCTGCCCGAGGAGACGCCAAACCCTTCGATCAGCGCTTCCGTGGCTTGCACATCCTGGAATTGCGCCTGAATTTCGATCAGGTGCCGGTAGTTTTCGTCTGTGGGATCGGTGGCGAGCGCCGCTTCCGCCTGTTTCAGTTCCTTATGTAAGGTGCGCGCGCTGCGCTGCAAGTGCAGCGCCTGGCTGAAAGCATCGCGGGCATCTTCAAGGGCGGCGGTCTCCAGCGCCGGCCATTGCCGCATCCGCCGGATCAACCCGACGGCCCGCTCCCAGATCTCGGCGCAGCCGGCGCGTTCGATCGTCGCAATCACCGCCTGCCGGTCATTGGCCATGTCATGCGCCATTGCATCGAGGATTGCCGCATGCAGCCGCCTCAGATCGGAGTTGGCGAGATCGAGAAACTCGATATGGGCGAAATTCTCGTCGATCAGTGCCGGATGGTTGACCAATGCGACGATGATCGTCGCCTCGCGCACCGACATCCCCTCGCCGCCGCGTTTGACCAAAGCCGACTGGCCGAGACTTTCGGTGATCGCAATGCGGCCGCCACCGCTCTTGGCGAACTGCCCGCCGGGAGCGGCTGCCTTGCCCTGGCCCGGGCGCCCATCCTGGCGGCCGCTTTGCCTGGTGCCGCGCTGCGAGCCGAAGAAGCTCAACACGCGCTCGCGCATCTCCTGTTGATAATGGTAGCGGAGACTTTCATCGCGGATGCGGCTGGTCAGTTCGCGCAGCGTCTTCTCAAGCTCGGCCCGCCGCTCCGGCGTGTCGAAGACGCCGCCCGCCGTCTCACGCATCCATAAAAGATCGACCAGCGGCCGCGCCTCGGCCAGAACGCTACGAAACGCATCCGGTCCTTCGGCCTTGACCAGATCGTCGGGATCCTTGCCTTCCGGCAGCAGCGCGAAACGCGCCGAGCGGCCGGCCTGCACCGACGGCAGCGCCATGTCGGCGGCCCGCCACGCGGCCTTCAACCCGGCCTTGTCGCCGTCGAAGCACAACATCGGCTCCGGCGCCATGCGCCACAGCAGCTCGAGCTGGTTCTCGGTAAGCGCGGTGCCGAGCGGCGCCACGACATTCTCGAAGCCGGCCTGTGCCAGCGCGATGACATCCATATAGCCTTCGACGGCGATGACCGTGCCGCCCTTGGCCAAGGCCTTGCGGGCGCGGGCGAAATTATAAAGCACGTTGCCCTTGTGGAAGAGCTCGGTGTCGGGCGAGTTCATGTATTTGGCCAGCGCATCGGGCTGCAGCGCGCGGCCGCCAAAGGCGATGATCTTCCCCCTGGAATCCGGGATCGGAAACATGATGCGGTCGCGGAACCAGTCATAGGAAACCGGGATGTCGTCGCCGTGGCGCACCAGTCCGCAGGCCTCGATATCGGCTTTCGGCACGCCCCTGGCGGCGAGATGCTCCTTCAGCGCATTGCGGCTGTCGGGCGCAAAACCAAGCCGGAACGATTGCTGCGTCGCCGGCGTCAGGCCGCGGTCGCGCAGATAGGCACGCGCCTTGGCGCCTTCCGGTCCCTGCAGCCGTTCCTGGAAGAAGGCGGTCGCCATCTCCATGACGTCGGTCAGGCTGGCGCGTTCCTTTTCGCGCCGCTCCTCCTGCGCATCGCGGACCGGCATCGGCACCCCGGCCATGTCGGCGATCTTTTCCACAGCTTCGGGAAAGCTCATCCCGTCCAGTTCGGTGAGGAACTTGAAATGATCGCCCGAGACCGAACAGCCGAAACAATGGTAGCGGCCCTTCTTGTCCTCGCAGTGGAAGGAAGGGCTCTTCTCGCCATGGAACGGGCAGCAGGCCCAATAGTCGCCGCGCGGTGCGTTGGTCTTCTTGCGGTCCCACGCGACGCGCTGGCCGATCACCGATGAAATCGGCACGCGGTCGCGTATCTCGTCGAGGAAGGCGGGTGGAAAGCGCATCGGGGAACTCGTTTCCCGATTATATAATCACGCCCGCGAAATCCGACGACCCTTAATGCGGGCCATACCCGGTTTCCACAGGCAAAAAGAAAGGCGGCCGTAGCGGGCCGCCTCCCTTTTCAATGTCCGGCAAGGTGCCGATTAATGCGCGGCAAGCGCGCCGAAGATGACGCCGGAGAGGATGCCGACCAGCACATAGTCGTTGCCGACGCGGATCCATTCCTGGCCGCGGCCGGGGCGATGCAGGCCGTAGCGGCCATAGTCGCGGATCGGCTGATGGCGCTTCCAGCCGGAATATTTCTGGCCATGCCGCCAGTTGTTGCGCTTCACGACGACGACCTTCTTCTTGTAAACGCGCTTCCTCACATCGCTGTGGTGGCCGGGCTTCTGCCAGTCGACCTGGCTGTAGTTCGACTGCGGCGCGTTCGGCGCATTCAGCGGTGCGGCCTGGCCGGTGAGCGACGTGGCGGCCAGCATCGAGAAAGCGAGTGCGGAAAGGACGATGCGTTTCATGAGAAGTCTCCTTGGTTGTCGATATCGAAGCAGTAGCTGCCCATCGATGAACCGAAACTGAACGCACGCATTACAATTATGTAATGGATTCCTTGATTTACCCAAGGAAGCTGAACATGATCGCAAAGGCAGGAGCCAGTCGCACCGCAAACTCGGCCTATCCGCCGCTTCGCGCCCGCCCAGCAATGCAACCATTTGCGCGTCCGTCCATTTTCCGACACCGCCTGTCGCGCGGCAACGGCCCTTGAAATCGACAAGATTTTATTATCCGGCTAAAATATTCGAGCTATTATAAGTCACCGCCATGAACATGATTCGTTCCCTCGTTTTTCCTTCTGATCGCCACGCAAAACAGGGCGGGCGCCCTGTTTGCATGCGGGGGACGAAATGAGCGGGTCCGTCGTCCTTCTGCATCTGGCCGGCGCCGTGGCGCTGATGCTGTTTGCCACCCGCATGGTGAAGACCGGCGTTGAACGCGCCTATGGCGACGTGCTGCGCCATCGCCTCCGCGCCACCATGCGCAATCCGATCATGGCGGTGCTGGCCGGCACCGGCCTTGCCATCGCCCTGCAGAGCTCCACCGCCGTCACGCTGCTGGTCGGCTCCTTCGCCGGCTCTGGCATCGTCTCTGGCGCCGCGGGTCAATTGGCAGTGCGCGGCGCCGAAATCGGATCGGCGCTGGTGGTCAAGCTGCTGACCTTCGACCTCACCTTGCTGGTGCCGCTGTGCCTGATCACCGGCACGGTCATGTTCATGGCCACCGAGCGGCGCGACTGGCGCCAGTCCGGCCGCATCCTGGTCGGCATCGGCCTTCTGATCCTCTCGCTGGAGATGATCGGCCAGGCATCGGAGCCCCTGCGCAACAGCCAGCTCATGCCGGTCATCATCAACTACTTCTCGACCGATTCCATCACCGCCTATCTGCTGGCGGCACTGATCACCTGGCTGTTCCAGTCGAGCATCGCGGCGGTGCTGTTGATGGCGACGCTGGCAGGCCGTGGCCTGATCACGCCCGAACTTGGCGTCGTTCTCATCCTTGGCGTCAACCTCGGCTCCTCGATCATCGCGCCGATGCTGACCCGTTCGTCGAGCCCCGAGGTGCGCGTCGTGCCGATCGGCAATCTCCTGATGCGCGGGCTTGGCTCGCTGGTCATGCTGATCCTGGTCATGATCTTCAGGCCGCACTTCGCCTTTCTCGGTTCGACGGCGGCGGACCAGATCGTCAATGCCCACATCCTGTTCAATGTGCTGATCCTGCTCGCCGGCCTGCCGCTGGCAGGCTTCGTCTACCGCGCTTCGGAGAAGATCGTCGCACTTGGCACCAAGCCCGTGCCGGCCGCCTCGCTTGACGTCGTCGAGCTGTCCGCGCTCAACGAAAGCGCGCTCGACGTGCCGAGCCAGGCGCTGGCCAATGCCACCCGCGAGGTGGTGCGGGTCTGCGAGACGATCGAGATCATGCTCAAGCGTATCATCGAACTCTATGAAAGTGCCGACGCCGACAAGATCAAGGCGCTGGCCGCACTCGACGACCGCGTCGACCGCAAGCACGCCGCGATCAAGCTCTACCTCGCCAAACTGACCAGGAACCCGCTGACCGAGGACGAGGCGCTGCGCTGCCAGGAACTGATCGGCGCCTGCGTCAAGCTCGAGCAGGTCGGCGACATCATCGTGCGCAACATGCTGGTGCATGTGAAGAAGAAGTTCGAGCGCGGACTGGAATTCACCGACGAGGGCTGGGCCGAGCTGTGCGCCTTCCATGGCTCGGTTCTGGCCAATGCGCGGCTTGCCTTCAACGTTCTGGTGTCGCGCGATCCCGAGACCGCCCGTCAGCTGGTGCTGGAAAAGGACCGGCTGCGCGACCGCGAAAAGGAAACCAGCGCCAGCCATTTCGTGCGGCTGCGCGACGGCACCGCCAAGAGCGTCGAAACCAGCTCGATCCATCTCGACACCATCCGCGACCTGAAACAGATCAATTCGCTGCTGGCCTCGATGGCCTATCCGGTGCTTGAAGAGCGCGGCCTGCTGACGGGGTCGCGGTTGAAGGCGAGCTGAGAAGCGCCACTTTCCCTTCTCCCCTGGGGAGAAGGGAAGCGGCTGCTCGCATCCAATTCAAGAAAACCTAAACTCGCGACAAAAATTTCTGGATTGCCCGCAAAGCCCATCCGTGGTTTGAGGCGCTTCCAGCTAAGGCTTCCCCATGTCGCTTCCGCTCATCGCCCTGTTCATCGCCGCCTTTGCCTTCGGCACCACCGAATTCGTCATTGCCGGCGTGCTGCCGCAGGTGGCGCAAGGCCTGGGCGTCTCGGTTCCCTCCGCCGGCTATCTCGTCTCCGGCTATGCCGGCGGCATCGCCATCGGCGGCCCGCTGCTGGCGCTCGCCACCAAGTCATTGTCGCGCAAGAGCCTGCTGCTCGGCCTAGCCATCGCCTTCACCATTGGCCAGGCGGCTTGCGCGCTGGCGCCCGATTTCACCTCGATGCTTCTGTTGCGCATTGCCGTGGCGGTCGCGCATGGCGCCTATTTCGGCGTCGCCATGGTCGTTGCCGTCGGTCTCGTGCGCGAGGACCAGCGCGGCATGGCTGTCGCCGTCATCCTGTCCGGCCTCACCGTCTCCAACGTCATCGGCGTGCCGGCCGGCACCGCGATCGGCAACATCTGGGGCTGGCGTGCGACTTTCTGGGTGATGTGCGCGCTGGGTGTCGCGGCAACGCTTGCCATGGCAGCCCTTTTGCCGCGCACCACCGGCTCATCGGCCAAGCCCGCCGGTTTCGCCCGCGAGGTCCGCGTGCTGGCCCGCCAGCAGGTCTGGACATCGCTGATCCTGATGCTGATGCTGATGATCGGCCAGTTCGGCCTGTTCACCTACATCACGCCGACACTGCTCGAAGTCACCGGTCTCGACGAGAACCTGGTGCCGTGGGTGCTGCTGCTCAACGGCGTCGGCGCGACGCTCGGCGTCTTCCTCGGCGGCAAGCTCTCCGACTGGAAGCTGATGCCGTCATTGATCACCATGCTGGCCCTGCAGGCGGTGACGCTTGGCGTGATCTATGCCGTCAGCCCCTATCCCCTGCCGATGGTTGTGGCGATCGTCATCTGGGGCGGTCTCAACTTCGCCATCGGCACGCCGATCCAGACCCGCATCCTGGCCTGGACGGCAGATGCTTCCAACCTCGCCTCGTCGCTCATTCCCTCCGGCTTCAATGTCGGCATCGCGCTGGCCGCTTCGTTGGGCGCCGCGATGCTGAACAGCGGCTATGGCTACCGCAGCCTGCCGCTGCTGGGCGCCATCGCCATGCTGGTCGCCGTGGCAGTGGCGCTCGCCTCTTATGTCTGGGAAGGGCGCAGCAACGCCACGCCGCCGCTGACAGCCCCAGCCGAGTAGATCACGATCCGGAAAAGTGGACGCCGGTTTTCCGAAAAGATCGTGATCAACCAAAAGCGCTTCACCCGCGCCAGCGCAGCAGGCGCATGGCGTTGGCGGTGACCAGCACGGTCGCGCCGGTATCGGCCAGGATCGCCGGCCACAGGCCGGTGATGCCCAAAATGGTGGTGACCAGGAACACCGCCTTCAGCCCCAGCGCCACGGTGATGTTCTGGCCGATATTGGCCATCACCGCCCGCGACAGTTTCACCATACGCGCGACGTCCATGACGCGGCCGTGCAGGATCGCCGCGTCCGCGGTCTCCAGCGCCACGTCGGTGCCGCCGCCCATGGCAATGCCAATGTCGGCGGCCGCGAGCGCCGGCGCGTCGTTGATGCCGTCACCGACCTTGGCGACCTTGAAACCCTCGCGCTGCAATTCGCCGACGATGCGCTGCTTGTCCTGGGGCAACAGCTCCGCTCGCGCCTCGATGCCGAGCGAAGCGGCGATGGCTTGCGCCGTGCGGCGGTTGTCGCCGGTCAGCATCACCGCGCGGATGCTCTCGGCCTTCAGCGCCGCGATCCCGGCCGCAGCATCCGGCCGCGGCTCGTCGCGCATGGCAATCAGCCCGGCCACCACGCCATCGGCGACCAGCACTGACACCGTCTTGCCCTGGCCGTTGAGGCTGTCGACGGCGAGGCGCTGCGCTTGCGTCATGTCGGCGCGTTCGCCCGCCGCCTGGCCGGAGCCGAGGAAGACGGCGACGCCGCCAACGCTGCCCTCGACACCCTTGCCCGAGATTGCCTTCGCCGCGAGAGCCGGCGGCACCGGCGCCTTGTCGGCCTTGGCCCGGTCCAGGATCGCCATCGCCAACGGATGGCTGGAGCCCTGCTCCAGTGCTGCCGCCAGCGCCAGCACGGTGCGTTCATCCCTTCCATACGCCACGATGTCGGTGACGGCAGGCTTGCCTGCGGTCAGCGTACCGGTCTTGTCGAAGGCGACCGCCGTGATCCGGCGAAAGCCTTCCAGCACCGCACCGCCTTTCATCAATAGGCCACGCCGCGCACCGGTCGCAAGGCCCGCGGCGATCGCCGCCGGGGTCGAGATGACCAGCGCGCAGGGGCAGCCGATCAGCAGGATCGCCAAGCCCTTGTAGATCCATTCGTTCCAGTCGCCGCCGGCAAGCAGCGGCGGCAACAATGCCACCAGCGCACCGACCGCCAGCACCGCCGGCGTGTAGGTGCGCGAGAAGCGGTCGATGAAGCGCTCTGTCGGCGCCTTGGCCTCCTGCGCCTCCTCCACCAGCCGCACGATTCGGGCGATGGTGTTGTCGGAAGCGGCCGCCGTCACCCGCACCTTGAGCACGCCATCGGTGCTGATCGTGCCGGCAAAGACGGCGTCCGCAACGCCCTTGCGCTTCGGCGTGCTCTCGCCGGTCACCGGCGCCTCGTCGATTTCGCTCGCGCCCTCGATGATCTCGCCATCGGCCGGGATGCGGGCGCCCGGCCGCACCAGGATGATGTCGCCGACCGCAAGGTCTTCGGCGGGACACTCCGATGTGCCGCCTGCGCGCTCGACCAAGGCCGTCTTCGGCACCAGATCGGCAAGTCCCTGGATGCTCGCCCGCGCCCGGCCGGCGGCGACACCCTCCAGAAGCTCGCCGATCAGGAAGAGCACCACCACGGCGGCGGCCTCTTCAGTGGCACCGATCATCACGGCGCCTATCGCCGCGATGGTCATCAGCATCTCGATCGAAAACGGCGTGCCGGCCAATGCCGCCATCAGCGCGCGCCGTGCGATCGGCACCAGGCCGACCAACAGCGCGGCCAGGAACACCCCGCGTTCCGCCACCGGGAACAGATGGCCGATGCCGTATGCGGCGAGAAGCGCTGCCGCGCAGGCGAGCGTCAGCACCGCCCGGCGGGAACGCCACCACGCCTGCCCCGTCTCGGAATGGCCATGATCGGGATCGGGATCGTGGCTCGCATGATCGTGGCCTTCATGGTCATTGTGGACGTGATCGGCGTGCGCCTTGTCTGACATCGGCGATACATGTGCCTCTGCCCTGACGATGCCGTAGCCGAGCCGAGCCACCTGCTGCAGCACCCTGCCTTCCGGCAACGCGCCGCCATGGCTGACCGTCATGCTGGCACCGGTCACCGAAACCGAGACATCGGCGACGCCGTCTAGGCGACGCACCGCCGTATCGATCTTGGTTGCGCAAGAGGCGCAATCCATGCCGCCGATCTTGAACCGCGTCTGCCTGATTTTTACCTGGTCGAGGGGCGCCGTCATCACATCACCTGTCTGTCTTGCCCGCGCGGCGTCGCCGCATGGGTCTTGAACGCTGATGTCAGGCACTGTAATTGCTCTAGTCACTAGAGCTTCAAGAGGCAATTCATGTTTTCGATCGGTGATCTCTCGCGCCGCACCGGGGTCAAGGTGCCGACCATCCGCTACTACGAGCAGATGGGCCTTGTTGCCGCACCCGAGCGCTCGGAAGGCAACCAGCGCCGCTATTCCAGGCAGGAGCTGGAGCGGTTGGCCTTCATCCGCCACGCCCGCGATCTCGGTTTCGCCGTCGAGGACATCCGCTCTCTGATCGATTTGAGCGGCCACCCCGAGCAACCCTGCGGCCACGCCGACAAGATCGCCGAGGAGCAACTGATCTCGGTGCGGGAAAAGATTGCCCAGTTGAAGCGGCTCGAGGCCGAGCTCGAACGCATCGCCACGTGCTGCAATGGCCAGACGGTCGGCGACTGCTACGTCATCCGCGCGCTGTCGGATCATGCGCTGTGCGCCGATGAGCATGGTTGAGATACATCCTACAGCTCGATCCGGAACCGCAAACTTTCCGCTCCGCCATAGGCGGCGTCCTCGAAAAAGCGTTCGACGAGCTTGCCGCCATTGGCCAGGATCACCTTGTGCGAGGCCGGATTGCCCGGTTTGGCGGTGATCTCGACGTGAGCCAGGCCGACCGCCCTCGCCTCCTCCAGCATCAGGCGCAGCGCCTGTGTAGCGTAGCCGCGCCGCCGCTTCCACGGCACCACCGCATAGCCGATATGGCCGAGCACATGCGGCGGCAGGTCCGACGTACCCTTCTGCCAGCGAAAGCCGATCGAGCCCGACGCCTCGCCGTCCCAGATCCAGCGGCGGAAGCCTGGCAGGCGCGGCACCTTTTTGCCGTCAGGCAAGGTGATCGGACCGCCCCTGGCCTGGGGATCATCGAGGTCGGCGAGAAAAGCCACGGGATCCCTTTCGATTGCCGCAAGCTGCTCGCGCGTCGCTTCCAGCAATCGCACATTGTCCGGCGACCAGCCGCGTTCGAGTGCCGCCTTGTAGGACGGCAGATGTTCGAACGCGGGTTTGACGATTTCGATCATGGTGCACCGGTGCAGACGCGATGCCCACAAAATAGCATGCTTGACCAGGGAGGCACGGTCCACCAAAGCGCGGCCCCATACGACAAAGGCCGCGCTCCCATCACTGGAAACGCGGCCCTGGCGTTGTGTCCTTGGGAGGACCGGCGATCCGGCGCGGCCGCGCCGGAGCACCTTTAGCGATCTCAGGCGATGTCGAAGCGGTCGGCGTTCATCACCTTGGTCCATGCCGCAACGAAATCCCTGGTGAATTTCGCCTTGGCGTCCGCCGACCCGTAGACCTCGGCAAGCGCGCGCAATTGGGCGTGCGAGCCGAAGATCAGGTCGGCACGGGTGCCGGTCCACTTGACCGCCTTGGTCTTGCGGTCACGCGCCTCGTAGACTTCGTCGGAGCCGGCGGCCGGATCCCAGACCGTGTTCATGCTGAGCAGGTTGACGAAGAAGTCGTTGGTCAACGTACCCGGCCGGTCGGTGAACACGCCGTGCTTCGAGTTGGCCGTGTTGGCGCCGAGCACACGAAGACCGCCGACCAGCACCGTCATTTCGGGTGCGGTCAGCGACAGCAATTGCGCCCGGTCGACCAGCATGGCTTCGACCGACATCGGCTGCTTGCCCCTGACATAGTTGCGGAAGCCATCGACTTTCGGCTCGAGCGCGGCAAAGGAATGGACATCCGTCTGTTCCTGCGAAGCATCCATGCGACCCGGCGTGAACGGCACCTTGGCCTCGTGGCCGCCATCCTTCGCCGCCTTCTCGACAGCGGCGACACCGCCGAGAACGATGAGGTCGGCCAGCGAGATCTTTTTCCCGCCGGTCTGTGCCGCGTTGAACTCCTTCTGGATGGCTTCCAGCCTGGCCAGCACCTTCGACAGTTCCGCCGGCTGGTTAACCTCCCAATCCTTCTGCGGCGCCAGCCGGATGCGTGCACCATTGGCACCACCGCGCTTGTCGGAATTGCGGAACGTCGAGGCCGAGGCCCACGCCGTCGAGACCAATTCGGAAACCGACAGGCCCGATGCCAGGATCTTCGCCTTCAGCGACGCAATGTCCTGCTCGCCGACCAGTTCGTGGTCGACCGCGGGGATCGGATCCTGCCAGATCAGTTCTTCCTTGGGCACGAGCGGGCCGAGATAGCGAACGACCGGACCCATGTCGCGATGGGTCAGCTTGAACCATGCGCGGGCAAAGGCGTCGGCGAACTGGTCCGGATGCTCATGGAAGCGCCGCGAGATCTTCTCGTAGGCCGGATCGACCCGCAGCGCGAGATCGGTCGTCAGCATGGCAGGCGCGCGGCGCTTGGACGGATCGTGGGCATCCGGCACGGTTCCGGCGCCGGCGCCGCCCTTCGGCGTCCACTGATGAGCGCCCGCCGGGCTCGTGGTCAGCTCCCATTCGAAGTTGAACAGATTGTCGAAGAAGTTGTTGCTCCACTTGGTCGGCGTCGTGGTCCAGGTCACCTCGAGGCCCGAGGTGATGGCATCGCCGGCGATGCCCGTGGCATGCTTGCTCGACCAGCCGAGGCCCTGCGCCTCGATGCCGGCGCCTTCCGGCTCCGCACCCACAAGCGAGGCATCGCCGGCGCCGTGGGTTTTGCCGAAGGTGTGGCCGCCGGCGATCAGCGCCACGGTCTCCTCGTCGTTCATGGCCATGCGGCCGAACGTCTCGCGAATATCGCGTGCCGAGGCCAGCGGATCCGGCTTGCCGTTCGGCCCTTCCGGATTGACATAGATCAGTCCCATCTGGACGGCGCCGAGATGGCCCTGGAGTTCGCGGTCGCCGGAGTAGCGCTTGTCGTCGAGCCACTTGGTTTCCGAACCCCAATCGACGTCCTGTTCGGGTTCCCAGACGTCGGCGCGGCCGCCAGCGAAACCGAAGGTCTTGAAGCCCATCGATTCCAGCGCGACGTTGCCGGTGAGGATCAGCAGGTCGGCCCAGGAGATCTTGCGCCCATATTTCTGCTTGACCGGCCACAGCAGCCGGCGCGCCTTGTCGAGATTGGCATTGTCCGGCCAGCTGTTGAGCGGAGCAAAACGCTGCTGGCCGGCCCCGGCGCCGCCACGGCCGTCGCCGATGCGGTAGGTGCCGGCACTGTGCCAGGCCATGCGGATGAACAGCGGCCCGTAATGGCCGAAGTCGGCCGGCCACCAATCCTGCGAATCCGTCATCACCTGGTGCAGGTCCTTGATCACCGCATCGAGATCGAGCGACTTGAATTCCTCGGCATAGTCGAACTCTTCGCCCATCGGGTCCGAAAGGTTCGACTGCTGATGGAGAACGCCAAGGTCCAGTTGGTTCGGCCACCAGTCACGGTTCGTCCTGCTGGAGGATCCGTGCGCAACGGGGCATTTGCCGGCACTGGGATCATCGGTCTGTGCGTCCATGTTCTTCTCTCCGATCGTGGCTGTGTTGAGCTGTTCAACTGCTGCGTGAACAGGGACACAAAAATGTCCCTGTAGGCGGTCCGTTTCATGGCTGGCGCGATGACCTGAGCCCGATACGCGACCGAATATGTTGGATGTCCTGTTGCTGCGGGCATGCGCCTCACCAGGCGGTCCCGGCTGCTCCTCATCTTCGTTACGACTCCTATAGCAAAGCCGCTTGATTAATTTAAGTTGGATTTCCTGATTGCAGCGATAAGATGACATTATGACAAACCTGACGCTGAAGCAGCTGCGTTATTTCGAGGCGCTGGCCCGGCACAATCATTTCGGCCGCGCCGCCGATGCCTGCTCGATCTCGCAGCCCGCCATCTCGGTGCAGATCCGGGAGTTGGAGGAAACGCTGGGCACGGAGCTTTTCCAAAGAGGCCCACGCCAGGTCCGGCTGACCAATTTCGGCGAGGAATTCGCCTTGCGCGTCCGCGACATCCTGCGCTCGGTGGATGAGCTGACGGATCTGGCCCGCGCCTCGCGCGACCGGCTGGTGGGACGGTTGCGCATCGGCGTGATCCCGACGATCGCACCCTACCTCCTGCCTGCCATCATCGGCAACCTCGCCCGCATGCATGACGGGCTCGATATCCACGTGCGCGAAACGCAAACGCAAAAGCTGATCCAGGAACTGGCCGACGGCCGGCTTGACGCGGCCATCGTCGCCTTGCCGGTGTCGGAACCCTCGCTGACGGAAATCGTGCTGTTTGCCGAGAACTTCGTGCTGGTCCGGCCCGGCGAGGACGAGGGAAAGCCGGTCCCCAACCGCGAAATGCTGCGCGAGATGCGGCTGCTCCTGCTGGAGGAAGGCCATTGTTTTCGCGACCAGGCGCTGTCGTTCTGCAACATGCATTCGGCGCGGCCAAGGGAGTTGCTGGACGGCAGCTCGCTGTCGACCCTGGTGCAGATGGTCGGCGCCGGTGTCGGCGTCACCTTGATTCCCGAAATGGCCGTGCCGGTGGAGACGCGCTCGGCGGCGGTGTCTGTCGCCCACTTTGCCAACCCCCAACCGTCGCGGACGATCGGCATGATCTGGCGCAAGACAAGCCCGATCGCCAAACAGCTGATGCTTATATCCGAAGTGGTTCGCCAGGCGGCCGAAACGTTGCGCGCGCAGCACAATCCGGCATCGGTTGAGCTGAACTTGGTAGCAGCCGCCCAATGAAGGCTTGGCTGACCCGATCGTCAGCCTGCCGCGTGGAACCGGATCTCGCCCTTGTTCAGGAAGCAGGTCTTGTTGAACAGCGACAGATCCAGAGGGTTCGGCAACCGCACATCGCCGATATCGGGAACCGGCTTCTGCGCCGGGTCGTAGGACCGGTCGATCTGCGAGATGAAGACGAGGATCAATCCCCTGTCGCCGGCAAACGCTTTCAGCGTGCGAACCTGCGCCATCAGCTCCGGATTTTGCCGCTTTTGGTCGAGCAGTTGCAGGTAGTCGATCACCACCAGCGTGCCGCGCGGCGCCGAGCCCAATGCCTTGACGATGTAGTCGGCGCTGATGGCGTCGGAATTGTCGAACACGAACCGGTCGTTGAACTGCACCGGGTCTGCCCCGATGGCTCGAAATCGGTCGAGCACATCCCGCTGCGTATACTCCAGCGTGAAGAACACGCCCCGACTGCCGGACTTCATGGCTTCGATTGCCAGTTCGAGACTCATCAGCGTCTTGCCGTGGCCGGGTCGTGCACCCACCAGGACCAGATCGCCGGGCGCAAGTTGCGCAAACAGTGTGCCGGCAGGCGCCGCCCCGGCTGCCTTGGCCGCAAGCAGGCTCCAACTGGCGAAGCCTTCCCGTACTGCAACACGGTCAAGCGCTTCGTGGAGCGGAATTTTGGCCTCGCGGGACAACAGCCTGGCTTGACGCTTCAGATGATAGATGGGCGCGGACAGCTTCATGACAAACCTCCTGGTGCGAGCCGTTTTCGCAACCCCTCCTTATGCCAAGCGCTCGAACAGTTGGTTCGGTGATGAGAGAGCCCTGCATGGATGATGCTTTCCCGGCGGAGGGAGGAGGCGTGAGCCACGCCAGAATCAGATGATAGCTCAATCCCTGCGTATCGAAAATCGCGGAACTCGAGAGATCAGGTTCCGAACCCGCGGCTTTTCGCGATAGGAATTTTTTCTTGACTCCCTGCACTCAGCTATGGTACATATTTGTCCATGGTGCTGATTTGCGCCGATGGCCCGCCGCACAGGCGGGTTTTTCGTTTGATGCTCCGTCAGCCAACGCGCCGACGAGCTCGAAGGAACCCGCCAACCCGAGTTCGTTGCCCTGCTTCAAGGATACGAAGACGTCCGCCGCAAGCCTGGAGCCAGCATGTCGGCGTAGGGCCGTTGCATGCGTCGACCTGCTTTGCGGATCTTCATGCGGGCGCGCTAAACAAGATGTGTTTCGCCTGATAATGCGAGGCCATCTATGATCGATTCTCGCGGCAATACCGCAAGAAATCGCCATTCGCTTCGACAGGAGAATTGATCCGGTGCGGTTGAGATCTGTTTGTCTGGGCGTCGTCGCCAGCTTTTTCGTCGCCGTCATCGCCGTGACGGTGTCGGCTCGATCCTTTGCCGCATCATCTGACGTTCCGGCCTGGTTGCAGGCTCATGTCGGCAACAGCGAGGGCCAGATCTCACAAATTGTCCTCGAACGAGCCCGCGCGCTTTATCGGAAGAAGGTCGCCCAAGGGGCCGTCAAGAACCCCTGCTACTTCGCCATGGATGCGACACGCCCCAGCGATCTGGGCAATGGCGTGCTCGGCCGCCGCTACTACGTCATCTGCGAGGCCAGCGAGTCCTTCCGCGCGATTTCGTCGGGTCATGGCAGCGGGCGGAATCTGAAGGGCGTCGTCGATTTTTCGAATGGCAAGCGGTGCGCTAGGAACTTCGGCAATGCGATGGATTCATCGTTGACGGCCGGCGGCGCCTATATGACCCGCGAGGCGAAAACCTCGTTCAAGGGTTATTACCGCACTGGTGCGAAACGGGACGTGGCTTTCCAGCGCACCTTCATCCAGTTCGACGGCGAAGGCGAAGCCGCGAACGCCAGGCAGCGGGTGATCGGCGGCCACGCGGCCCAGGTGCTGCACGGCCTGTGCCTGCGCAAAAATCCGAACAGCTCGCATGCCGACCATGACGGCTTCGTACCGTTCGGCAAGCTGGTGGATTATGCCGGCGGCCGCAGCAATGGCTGCACCAGTTGGTCGCCGGCGGATGCGCAGCAGATTATCCCGATGGTCAAGGACAATCCGACGACGCTCTACATCTACCCGGAATCGCGCGACATCGCCGCGGTCGCAGCCAACCATTCACAGCCGGGCGCCTATTGGAACGCGTCCTGCCTGAAGGAAATCGGCACACCGAAATTCTGGCCGCGAAAGACCCTCGAGCCGATCATCGCCCAATACAGGAAGGATCATCCGGCACCGCCGCCGCAGCCAGTGCCGATTTGCACGCAGCCGTGACGTCCGCTTCGGCATGCGAACCATGCGCATTGATCAGCAACCCGTCGTGAACCGGTATCGATCCCGATCTCCGAGGTTTGCCAGCGTCTGACTCCCCGCGCGTCGTCGATGTCGGCAAGCCAAAGGCTGGGATAGGTTCATTTGTAACCTCGGCGCGTTGGTCCCCAGAGACAACGCGCGCCCATGGCGCGGGCGGCCGCCGCCGAGAAGGCCGCCGAAACGAAAGGCGCATCCGGTCGTTCCGCCGCCGCGCGCAAGGCAGTGCGGACCAAGGGTACCCGCGGCAGGAAGGAAGCGGCACAGAAGGCTGCCAGAACGCGAACACATCACGCTTACATTGAACGTCTTCTTCGAGGACTGGCGCTCCGGGTGACGACTATGATCGAGAGGCGATCACATGGGTAATCGCCTGCGCCTCGCATCTTCCCGCCGCGTTGTATGTCGCGAACGGATCGGGAGTGGCTGAATGCTCCTGGCGAGGAGAGTTCCCGGTGCCGTGCCAGGCCGATTGGTTGGAACCAACGGCCTGCTCTCCAGTTAGAAAGCCAGCAAGTCTGGTTGTAGCCTTGCCGCCATGTGACCGACGGTTTCAAGGCCGCCGATTGAGCTTCGGAAGCGTGGAGAGCACGCTTGATGGAGAAAATCATGAACCAATGGTCAAATGCCAAGCTCTGTGACGTAGCAAATCTGGTCCTCGGAGCAATTCTCTTCTTCTCTCCATGGATATTCGCCTTCGCGGCAGGGACACAGTCCCAGAATGCCATGGGCAGCGGCATCGTGATTGTCGTGCTTTCGGTTGCCGCCCTCTTCGCCTTTGCTGTCTGGGAGGAATGGCTGAACCTCGTTGTGGGTCTTTGGGTAGTCGTGTCTCCCTGGGTGCTTGGATTCCAGGCAACCACAGCCATGGGCGTGCATGTTGTAATCGGCGTTCTGGTCGCGGTTCTGGCTGCGATCGAGCTGTGGATGATGAACCAGAACCCGCCGACGCAGTCTACGGCCTAGCAGGACTGGGCGTCCTTGCGGCGGCCTGATCGTGACGGATTG
Source organism: Mesorhizobium sp. Primo-A (assembly GCF_003997175.1). Taxonomy (NCBI): domain Bacteria; kingdom Pseudomonadati; phylum Pseudomonadota; class Alphaproteobacteria; order Hyphomicrobiales; family Phyllobacteriaceae; genus Mesorhizobium; species Mesorhizobium sp. Primo-A. Next base: position 22,731 of record NZ_RZTG01000011.1, on the reverse strand, counting down.
GCCGCCGACAAATTGGCATCCCGCTGGGTCGCCGATGATGGTGGAAAATCATCTGACGGTGGCCCGCCGGGAGGCCAGCGTGCCTGCCGCCGCAACCTCGGCTGCACAGCCGCTGACGACAGCCCTGCAGACAGCGTCGCCGAAAGCCAGACAACAGGAGGTATGCCGACATGAAAGCAATCCGCATCCACGCTTTTGGCGGACCTGAGGTTCTTTCGATCGATCAGGTCCCCTCGCCTCAGCCCCTTGACGACGAGGTTGTGCTCAGGGTCCGCGCCGCAAGCGTCAATCCGATCGACTACAAGACCCGCGAAGGGTCGGTGAGCGAGACCCTGCCGGTCACGCTCGGGCGCGACGTATCCGGCACGGTGGAAATATGCGGTACGCGGGCGCATACGTTGAAGAAGGGCGACCCGTTGTTTGCGATGCTTGGTCATGACCGGGGCGGCAATGCCGAATATGTCGTGGTCAAGGCGACGGAGGCGGCTGCCAAACCGGATCGTCTAAGCCATGTCGAAGCCGCGGCGGTGCCGCTTGCCGGCATCACCGCATGGCAAGGCCTTTTCGATCATGGCGGCCTCAAATCCGGACAACGGGTTCTCATCCATGGCGGCGCCGGCGGCGTCGGTCATCTGGCGATCCAGCTGGCCAAGGCCGCGGGCGCGTTCGTCGCGACAACCGTTTCCGCCGAGGACGTCGTTTTCGTGCGTGAGCTTGGCGCCGATCAGACGGTCGACTACAAGAATCAGCGTTTCGAAGAGGTCGTCGATGCGGTCGACCTGGTGTTCGATCTTGTCGCGGGCGACACGCAGGAGCGCTCCTGGGAGGTGCTCAAGCCTGGCGGGACGCTCGTTTCCACGCTTTCCCAACCGTCGCAGGAAAAGGCAAACTTGCGTCGGGCGCGTGGCGTCTCCTACCTGGCCGAGCCGAATGCGGCGCATCTTGCCGAGATCGGCCGCCTCATCGAGGCCGGCAAGGTCACCCCCTTCGTGCAAGCCACCTACCCGCTTGGAGAGGTCGCCAAAGCGGAAGAACGGCTGGAAAATGAGCATGTGCGTGGCAAGATCGTGCTTGAGGTTTCCGCCTAGCGCGAGTTGATGCTCCTGCCCCTCTCGAACGGGTTATCCGATCCGCGCCTCGCCGTCGCTGTCCGGCACGTTTGGAAACAGCACCTTCAGCTTGTGTTCCGCGCTTGCCCAACTGCGCCTGTGATGTTGCCACAGGCACCAGTTGCTCACCGCAAAAGCTAGAATGCCGACAGTCACGGCGAGACTGACCATCGAGCCAACGACAACCTTGAGCATCACGCCGGCAAAGACACCGGCGATGGCACCGTTGACGACATTCACCATCCCTGCGGTTCCGGCGAACGCTTGCCAGGGCCTTGGCTTGAGGCCGACATCGGCCAGCAGAGCCGTTTGGGGGTGGAGTGAACCAGATAGCGCGCCATCGAAGGGGTGAGCTCGGTGTAGCAGTGCCTGATGCGTGCCATGCCGCGGGCGTGGACCATGTCTTCGATGGCCACCTGCACAGCCCTGACGAATGTCACCAGCCCAATGAAGTAGAGGCACGGCAACAGGATCAGGCTGAACAGCATGAAAGGAAGCCCCATCCTCGTCACCTGGGCCACGAAAGCAAGGGCGATCGTGGCGCTGGATACCGAAGTCAGGAACAAATTTGCGCGCTGATTCGCCTCCTGAATAGTCGCCGCCCTGGCGGTCCCCAGCACCAAATGCTCCGTCGTCATCATCTGCAGGAGTTGCTGTCGGTTCTCGCCTTCAGTGGTTTTTGTCTTCCTTGCAGGCATCGCAAAAAACCCGTTGCAGGACGCGCAACCAGCTCCTCAAAGCCGCCCACCCAGGAACGAACTGCTTCGGAAGGGGTTCCGGCGCAACCAAGACCGCTACCGTGGATCCCGGGGCAGAGCCGGATCACAGGCCGAGCCAATTTTGTCGACAGATAGCGAAACGATTGTCCCTGAGCATCGTTTCGAAACCAGACATGAATTTGATGAGGAGGCGATGATGAGCGCTACCGGTTTGGATGTCTTTGACAGGACGCTGCAGACAACCAACATCTGGCTCGACGAGATCATGGACGATCATGGTCCGGATCGGCGAATTGCATGGCACATATTGGGCGCGGTCCTGCGGACCGTAAGGGACAGGCTGCAGATCGGGCTTGCGGCCAAACTTGGGGCGGAACTGCCGCTCCTGGTGCGCGGCGCCTATTACGACCACTACCGGCCCGCAGCCGAGCCGGACAAAACGCGCTCCCTGGAAAACTTCTCGCAGCACATCGGCGAGGAATTGAAATCGATCCGCCCCGTCGATCCCGAGGATGCAGCACGCTCGGTGTTCCGAGTTCTTGCACGGCATATTGATCTTGGCCAATCGGCTAAGGTGCGCGATGCGCTGCCGAAGGAAATCCAGGCGCTCTGGCCCGAAAGCCTCGGTGTCAAATAGAGATGGCACGAATCTGGCGGCTCCCCGGACAGCCAGGCCGAGGCTGGCGCCCCTGTCGGGCGTCAGTCCCGCAAACGGTTGGCGGCATGATCCTGATGCTGCTCGGTCGCGACCTGCCTGGAGTCCAAACCGCGTTCTTTGGAATGCTGTGCCTTGTCGCGATTGGACAGAACCTTGTTTTCTTCGAGCTTGTCTTTTGGCGTCACGGTCATGGCGCCTGTGCCGGAACCCTTTCCTTGTGAACCTGCTCCGATGTGCTTCTTGCTGCCGTGTGCCATGGGCTGCCTCCAATCTATGACGAATGTTCCAGGAGCGTTGCTGGTCCGTGACGCGCTTTAGTCGTCGGCACGGTTCTTGTGATGGGCGCTTTCCTGATTCTTGCCGCGAAGCATGTTGCGGTCGTCTGGATCGACGAGGTCCGGTGTATCGGTCCTCATGTCCGCTCCCTTGCGCAGTGCTTCGCGTTCCGCCGCTGATCGTTTCAGATCCGCCTCGGCATCAAAATCCTTGCCGGCGTTCTTTGTGTTTTCCCGCTCTTCAATGATGCGAATTTGTTGATCGTGGGTTTTGCGTCCAGTCATCGCTTTCCTCCGGCGTGTTCGTGTCGGCGCCCGAAAGTGGTGCGTCGCCGGCCGTCTCTAAGGTCGGTTACGGCGTTTGCCTGTCCGAGCCTGCCTTCGTGCTGATAATGGCAAGGTGACGGGATCGTTCCGAAAGGCGTTGAAAAGCTTCTCGCCAGATGGCTCCGCTCGGCCCGGCGCTCACATTGACGCAGGCTCCGGCTGGCGCCCGCCCTTGTGAACCGCAGCGTCCTTTGAACGCTCGGCAACCGCCGGGCTGGTGCCGGATGCCTTTGCCGTCGCGGCACTCGGCTCCGCGCAGAAATCGATGACAGCCTGGATGAACTCCGCCGGATATTCGATGTTCGACAGATGGACCGCAGGCAGCACAACCAGCTTCGCGCCGGGTACCGTCGCGGCGATCAGCTCGCTGTGGCTGGCTGCCGTCACCGTGTCGTGCCGACCAGCGATCACCAGCGTCGGCCGGGGTATCAGTGCCACGGTGCGGCGAAGGTCCGCGTCGCGAACCGCCGCGAACAGACCCGCCAGGCCCTGCCGGTCGATAGCCAGCAGCATGGCGCGAAAGTCTTCGACCACAGGCTCGTTGGCGGCAACCAGCGACGCGGGGAACCAGTTGCTCAGGAACGTCTCGGCGGTTTCCGACATGTCCCGCGCCTGGCGCACCGCAGCGATCCGCTCGTCGAAATAGCTTGCCGGCGCCAGATGCGACGAGGTGTTGCTCAGGATCAGCCGGTCGATCCGCTCGGGCGCGTGGATGCCGAGCCACTGCGCGACGAACCCGCCGAGCGACAGGCCAAGGAAATGTACGCGTTGCAGGTCGAGCGCATCGAGCAACTCGATGACGTCGCGGCCAAGCCGGTCCAGCGAATAGGCGCCGACCGGAACGCTCGATCCGCCATGGCCGCGAAAATCGTAGCGCAGGACACGAAAATGCTTCGACAATTCGCCGACCTGCCCATCCCACATGTGCAGCGTGGTGCCGATGGAATTCGACAGCACCAGCACCGGCTTGCTTGCCTCGCCGTCGAAGCGGTAGGCGATGCGCGTGCCATCGCCCGTTGTGACGAAATTCAGCTCATTCATGATGAAGATTCCTTCTGGAACGTTGAACGAGACAGAGCCTAGCTGTGGAGCGATTTTGTTGATATTACAAAGATAAGACAATCTCTGTAACAAAAACTGACATGGCCGAATTCACCCTGCACGATCTGCAATGCTTCGATGCGGTGGTCCGCACCGGCGGTTTTCAGCCTGCGGCGGCCATGCTGTATCGCTCGCACCCCGCGGTGTTCGCCGCCGTCGCCAAGCTGGAGCGACAGCTCGGCCTCGTCCTTTTGGATCGCAGCGGCTATCGCGTGCGTCCGACCGAGGCCGGGCTGTCGTTCCACCGCCGAGCGCTATCGCTGCTGCGCGAGATGGACGGTTTGCGCGTCCATGCCGCCCAGTTGGCGATGGGTGAGGAAAGCGAGATCCATGTGGTGATCGGCGACCTGTGCCCGCGCCCGCAGGTGCTGGGCATGCTCGGGCGATTCTTCGCACAGTTGCCCGGCACGCGCCTGCATCTGCATTTCGAAGCGGTGGGCGGCCCATGGGAGCGTCTCTTCGACGACGAAGCCGACCTGATCCTGCACTGGGTCGACAAGGGCGATGCGCGGGTGGAATGGGTCGATTTGTGCAAGGTGTCCTTCATTCCCGTGGTGGCGCCGGGCTTTCTGCCTCAGCGTATCGAGCAGCCGATCACCCCGGACCAGATGCAGGCACTCACCCAATGCGTCATGCGCGACAGCGCCCGCCATTCGCCACAACAAAACTATTCGCTGATCGAAGGCGCGCCGCAATGCCTCGTCGCCGACCAGGGCATGAAGAAGGAGATCATCCTGCAGGGCCTTGGCTGGGGCCACCTGCCCCGCTTCCTGATCGAGGAAGAACTGCAGGACGGACGCCTGCACTCCATTGCCGGCCGTCATCTGCCGGGCCGCACCGACGAACTGGTGGTGGCGCGCCGCCGCGACCGGCCGCATGGGCCGATCGCGAACCGGCTGTGGGATCATATCCAGCAGGAAGCGCCGGCATTGCGCCGTGTGCTCGAAGCGCCGAAATCCGCCGAGGAAGTCAGCGGCCAACCAGCCAGCGAAAAGCGCGACGGATGAACGTTTGAGCGTCCTCCGTCACTGGTTCGCCGTGCGCCATCAGCACTCTTTCGGCCGGCCATGCCAGTATGCGTTGAAGAGCGGCACGCGCGGCGCGCCGGTCGGTAAAGCCGGCGCGGAATTTTCGCGGCACTGAGGGCTCTGCGGCCACCATCAGATCCAGCCGGGCTACGAGCGCCCGCCAGCCCTTGAACCATCCGGCGTGGAAATGCTGGATCAGATCGGTGAACAACACTGTCCTGCTTGCGCGGTGGAAGAAGACAATCTCGGTGGTGATCCTGTTGCCGCGCACGACGACCTGGTCGAGATCGTCCGCCCAGTCGGCGGCAGGCGTATCGCCGAGCTCGCCGCAGAAGAGGATATCTCGGCGCTTTTCCCGCAGGCCGGGTGGCGCATAGACCTTGGCATCGGGATAGCCGCGCTGCCAGTCAGCGAGAAACACGTGGTGAAGCGAATTGGGCGGGATCAGGAAGCGCACCACGCCCAGAGCGTCCACATCGGCGCGCAGCTCGTTCGTGAGCTCTACCGGTGACCAGATGAACAAACCGCCCCCGGACAATCCGATAACGGCCATACGCGTGGGATAGTGAAAGCCGGCGGCCGCCGTGACGATCGGACCATCCGCAATCCAGATCCCAAGGCCGAATTCCTTGAGACTACCAGCCATTTGCACATTGCTTCCCATAGAGCCGCTTGAATTCCGATGCGCCACAGTCGACCCTTCGCGGGATTGGCGGCTGCCGCAATGCGGCGGTCACGCAGCAAAAGTTTACATATGTGTAAATTTACACTAGGGTATAAAAATGACAACCCCAAAGCGGACCGAACGGTCGCGAAGCCTCATCCTCAATGCCGCCGACCTGGCGTTTCGGGAGATGGGGTTTGCCAACACCTCGGTCGAGGAGATCGCGACGCGTGCCGGCTTGACCCGCAAAACGGTCTACAATCTGTTCAGTTCGAAAGAAGAAATCGCGTTGCGGCTCATCGCCCGCGTGGAGGCGGGCGATGCCGCCTACCGCGCCCGCATGGCGGCGAACGAAGATGTATTCGTCATGCTCGAGACAGTCTTTCTCGACAGCGCCGGCTGGTGCCTGGCCAATCCCTCGCTTGCCAGGCTGGCTCTTGCCCCCGCCGAGCGTCCGTCCCTGCAGCCGCCGCCCGACCGGCCCTCATTCCAGCGCCTGGTCCGGGACCTTCTGGTGCTCGGCCAACGGCAAGGTGTCATTCGCAGGGATGACGATGCCAATTTCATGGCGCTGGTCCTGCTTGGAATATACGGCCAGGCGATGCTTTCGGCGCTTTCGGCCGGGTCATTCAGCGAGGACGAGATCAGGCACCTCATCCGCATCGTCGTTGAAGGGATCGGCAAACGCTAACTACGCGAACCACTTGTCCGCCGATCTCCAAAGCGCCGCAGGAGTGCTCCCGGCCTTCGCTTCATTGGCTGCTCTTCGGAGCCTTGGCGTCCTTTGAACGCTCCGCGATAGCGGGGCCGGCCCCGGACGTCTTTTCGGTTGCAGCGCTCGGCGTGGCTTGCTTTGGCGGGTTTTGTCCCTCCGACTGGCGGGTGCGGTCTTCCACTTCGCCCATCCGGCGGGTGAGCCCTATTCCGCCGGCAGGCTTCTCGTTGGCGGCCGCATCCTGGGAGAATTCATCGGAAGCGTCGGCATCGGTCTTTGCCGGATATTTCGTCGCACCGGTTTCATAGCGGGTTTCGTTCTCAGTCATGGCATCTCTCCAGTTGCATGACGGATAAACATCTCGGCGCTATCCGGGTTCCAATTCCTGGACTTGGATTCCGGACGGATCTGGATTCCGCCCGGTCGGCCACCCAAGCGACGAGATGAGCAGCACCCTACTGCAGCAGACCCTTGACGATGCCGCTCGCCTTGCCGAAATCCATCTGGCCGGCATATTTCTGCTTCAGTGCGGCGATCACCTTGCCCATGTCCTTCTGGCTGGCCGCACCGGTCGCGGCGATCGCCTCGCGCGCCGCAGCAGTTACCGCCGCATCATCCAGCTGCGTCGGCAGGAAGGTGCGGATGATCTCCATCTCGCCGCGCTCCTGCGCGGCCAGTTCCGGCCGCTTGCCGTCATCGAAGGCTTTGGCCGATTCCTCGCGCTGCTTCACCATCTTGGCCAGGATCTGCAGGATCTCCTCGTCGCTGGCCGGCTCCTTGCCTGACCCGCGATTGGCAATGTCGCGGTCGTGAATGGCGGCCTGGATCAGCCGCAATGTCGGCAGCCGGTGCTTGTCCTGCGCCTTCATCGCGCTCTTCAGGGATTCGGCGATTTTGCCGCGCATGGTGCATTCTCCTTCGATCGGCGCGGACAATAGCGCCGCGGGCGAGCCAAGGCAAACTCTGATGTGCCGGGGCAAGCCACTGATTTTGCTAGGCGAAATAAAATATGGCGGCATTTCGCATGATCATTGACCGCCCTGCCCCCTTCCCCTATGTACTGGGCCTTGCATGAACGGAAATTTGACTGCGTGGAAGCCGCGAAATCGCCGCTTCGCGCCGTTTGCCGCGCAGATGGCCCGCCGGGCCGGTTGCAGCGCGCGGCCTGACAGGAGTGCCGCATGGCCGAGATGACGCCCGCCTTGACCCCCGCTTGGGCCACGGAAAAGCCGACCGCCCTTCTGGTGCTGGCCGACGGTACCGTCATCGAAGGTCGCGGTCTCGGCGCCACCGGCTCCGCTGTCGCCGAAGTCTGCTTCAACACGGCGCTGACCGGCTATCAGGAAATCCTCACCGATCCGTCCTATGCCGGCCAGATCGTCACCTTCACCTTCCCGCATATCGGCAACATCGGCACCAATGACGAGGACATCGAGGATCTCAATCCGCTCGCCCGCGCCGGCGCCGTCGGCGCCGTGTTCAAGGCCGATGTCACCAACCCGTCCAACTACCGTGCCGGCACTGGTCTCGACCAGTGGCTGAAGAAGCGCGGCATCGTCGCTTTGTCGGGCATCGACACCCGCGCGCTCACCGCGCTGATCCGTGAAAAGGGCATGCCCAACGCCGTCATCGCGCATGCGCCCGATGGCGTGTTCGACATCGACGATCTGAAGCGCCGCGCCGCCGCATGGTCGGGCCTGATCGGGCTGGATCTCGCCAAGGAGGTTACGTCGGGCCAGTCCTCGGTCTGGCGCGAGACACCCTGGGTGTGGAACGAAGGCTTTGGCGAACAGATCGAACCGACAATGCACGTCGTCGCCATCGACTACGGCGTCAAACGCAACATCTTGCGCCTGCTCGCCGGCCTCGGCGCCAAGGTCACCGTGGTGCCGGCCAAGTCCGGCGCCGAGGAAATCCTCGCCATGCAGCCGGACGGCATTTTTCTCTCCAACGGCCCCGGCGACCCGGAAGCCACCGGCGACTATGCCGTACCGGTCATCCGGGATCTGCTGAAGACCGACATCCCGGTGTTCGGCATCTGCCTTGGCCACCAGATGCTGGCGCTGGCGCTGGGCGGCAAGACCGCCAAGATGCACCAGGGCCATCACGGCGCCAACCATCCGGTCAAGGACCACACCACCGGCAAGGTCGAGATCGTCTCGATGAACCACGGCTTTGCCGTGGATGCCGACTCGCTGCCATCAGGCGTCGAGGAAACCCACGTCTCGCTGTTCGACGGTTCGAATTGCGGCATCACCCTGACCGGCCGGCCGGTGTTCTCGGTCCAGCATCACCCCGAGGCTTCGCCCGGCCCGCAGGATTCACACTACCTGTTCCGCCGCTTCGTCAATTTGATCCGCGAAAAGCGCGGTGAGGAATTGCTGGCCGAACGGGCTTAGCGCGATCCGGTAGCGCCGCCCCTCATTGCCCTGCCGGGATGGCCCTCCCTGGTGAGCGCAATGCGGTTGTGACTCACACCTGTGCTCCATCCTCAGCGACACCGGTGGCGACATTCGTGCGCGCTGCCGGCCTCGCAACTTTCGTCACAAAGACGATGACCGCCAGCGTCAGGAAGCACGCTCCCAGCAGATAGGGCGCGCCGCCGAAGGTCACCGGCGCGCTTGGCCCGGTGAACCAGGAAAAGATCGCCGTGTAGAGCAGCGGCGTGATGATCGAGGTGATCGAGAAGATCGAGGTCATCGCGCCCTGCAGTTCGCCTTGCGCCGAAGGCGGCACCTTGGCGGCGGCGAGGCTCCGCAGCGGCGGGTCGGCCAGCGCTTCCAGGCAGCCGACGACGATCACCGCATAGATCATCCAGCCTTGCGACGCGAAGGCGTAGCCGAAGGCGCTGGCTGCCGTGAATGTCAGGCCGATGACTGCGGTCTTCCACTCGCCAAGCCTAGGGATGACGCGCGGCAGCACCGTCGCCATGACGATCGCGCCGCACAGGCCAAAGGCGCCGAGCGAGAAGCCGATCTGCTGCTCGCTCCAGCCATAGCGGTAGCTGGAGACGAACGACCAGACCGCCGGATACATCATATGCCCGAGCGTCATCAGGAAGAAGACAAGCCCGATCCAGCCGATGCCTTGATATTGGCGCATCTGCAGAAGCGTGCCGACCGGGTTGGCGCGTTTCCACTCGAAGCGGCGGCGGTGCTTGTCATCGAGCGTTTCCGGCAGGAAAAACAAAGCGATGAGGAAATTCACGAAGGCGAGCCCGGCGGCGAAATAGAACGGCACGCGCGGCCCGAACGTGCCGAGCAGCCCGCCCAGAACCGGCCCGATGACGAAGCCGACGCCAAATGCGATGCCGAGCAGGCCGAAATTCTTAGCCCGATTGTCATCGTTCGAGATGTCGGCGATGAAGGCCGATGTCGTCGAATAGCTGGCGCCCGAAATGCCGGCCAGCACGCGCCCGATGAACAGCATCGGGTAGGACCAGGCGACGGCGCAGATCAGATTGTCGATGGAGAAGGTCAGCACCGATGCGAGCAGGATCGGCCGCCGCCCGAACCGGTCGCTCAAGCCGCCCATGATCGGTGCGAAGAAGAACTGCATCGCCGCATAGACGAAGAACAGCCAGCCGCCTTCGATCGCCGCGCCGCTGATGCTGACCCCGGTCAATTCCCGGAGATAGGCCGGCAGCACCGGCATGATCATGCCGAAGCCGATAATGTCGAGCAGCAGCGTGGTGAAGACGAGCGCAAGGCCCCGTCTGGCGGTTTTGGGGTCGATCATGCAGGATCAAGCTCCTCTGCTCGCCCTCAGGCGCAGGCGGACGCACCTTATAGGCGAGCTCGCGGAAAGGAACAATGCAGGAACAGGCCGAATCTATTCATCCTGACACCACCTGACGGCAGCATCGCCGGCAGGTGAAGCTCGACAACGGTCTGGTCAGATCGGCCCACTCAGCGTGTTGCAATCCGACAGCTTGCCGCTCTTGTAACCACGCGCCAGCCAGGTCTGCCGCTGCTGCGAGGTGCCGTGGTTGAAGCTTTCCGGCACGACATAGCCCTGCATCTTCTTCTGCAGCGTGTCGTCGCCGATCTGCTTGGCGGCGTTCAGCGCGCTTTCGATGTCGCCCTGCTCCAATATGCCTTTCTGTCCGGTGTAGTGGGCCCACACACCGGCAAAGCAGTCGGCCTGAAGCTCGATTCGCACCGACATCTGGTTGGCCTCGACCTCGCCCATGCTCTGCCGCATCTGGTTGAACTTGGACATGATGCCGGTCAGGTTCTGCACATGATGGCCGATTTCATGCGCGATCACATAGGCGCGGGCAAATTCGCCCGAAGCGCCGAACTGCTGGTCGAGTTGCTGGAAGAAGGTCATGTCCAGATAGACCTTGTGGTCGCCGGGACAATAGAACGGTCCGGCCGCCGCGGAGGCAAAGCCGCAGGCCGAGCGCACCTGGCCGGAAAACAGCACCAGCTTGGGATCCTCGTAGGTCAATCCCTGCGACTTGAAGATGCCGGTCCAGGTGTCCTCGGTCTCGGCCAGCACGGTCGCCACGAACTGCTTCATCTCGTCATTGGCCGGTGTGGCACCGTTGTCCTGGCCGCTATTGTCGGTGATCTGGCCGCCGCCGCCCGGCAGCAGGCCGCCGTCGCCACCGCCCAGGATCGTCGAAGGATCGAAGCCGAAATACCATCCGGCCAGCACCACCAGGATGACGAGGAAGATGCTGCCGCCGCCACCGGTACGGCCGCCGATCGGAATGCGGAACTGGCCACCGCCGCCGCCGAGTCCGCCGCCGCCGCTGTCGCTGCGGTCGTCCTCGATATTGTCACTCTGACGACGGCCCTTCCAGAGCATGGCAACTCCTCGTGCAGCAAACCTCCCCGTTGCTCCGGGGCGACAAACAATTATCTCAACGGTTGCGCCAAGTCACAGCATTTTTCGATGGCCTTTTTGGCCACACGGGTTGCCTTGCGGCCAAGTTCGTTGTGGCGAGCGGCTCGGCGTGGCAATCGTCCCCGTGGCCTACAGCCGATCACGTAAGCCCGACAGAGAGCTAATCTTCCTGCTTGGCGCCGGCGCTCTTGCCGTCGGAGCTCTTCGAACGCTCCTCGAAACGCGCCGCGCCCTTTTTCAGCGGATGGCCGGTTTCGGCTTCGGTCTTGCGCTCATCCCTGGCCGCCGCCTGTTTCAGTCCCTCGGCTGCCTGCTTGCCCTTTGCCGCCGGCGTTTGTTCGATGCCCATCGTTTCCTCCCTTTCGCGCGCCAATCGCACGGATCTGGTGCAAACGTGTCTGGCGTGCGACGGTTCCGGCGACGCGGGAACTCTGGCGCTCAGCGCGCCGTCATCGCCTTGCGGAAGGCTTCCAGCGTCTCGGCGCTGACATGGTGCTCGATGCCCTCGGCATCGATGCGCGCTGTCTCCGCACTGACACCGAGCGAGCGCAAGAAAGCTTCCACCGTCTGGTGGCGGATGCGGCTTTCCTCCGCGACTTTGCGGCCGGCTTCGGTCAGGAACACGCCACGATAGGGCTTTCTCGACACCAGACCGTCGGCGCACAGCCTGGTCAGCATCTTGGCCACCGTCGGCTGCGCGACGCCGAGCCGTGCGGCGATGTCGACCTGACGCGCCTCGTTGCCGTCTTCGATCAGGTCGGCGATCAGCTCGACATAATCCTCGACCAACGCACTGCGGCGCGCTTCGCGCTGCTGCCGGAAGCCCTCCGAATGAATTTCGGCGTCGAGCAGCGGCTCGCGCGGAACTGGTCTGTTCTTCAGCACCAATACGCGCTCCTCCCAGGACTATTTGCCATCCATGCTTTCATAGCACGGGCTCTGATTCTTCAGGCCGTTTATTTGCATTCCGCCACAGGTGCAACCGGGGCTTCCGATTGCCGCTTCACCCGATGACCGCCAGCCGGATAAAAAGCAACGACAATGAAATATAGCATATTGCATAATGTTGAGCCATGGCATAGCTTAAGCCAACATCGTCCAGTCTCGCGGAAAGCCCTCCTTCATGTCCGAAGCCGAAGCCACAGCCTCCCGTTCCTCATGGCGGTTCGCCAGGCCCGACGAGGACGAGCAGCCCAGCCTGCGCGAAGTCAATTCCTCTATCGCCGTGCCGAACTCGGGCGTCTGGTTCCGTCGCCTGTTCGCCTTCATGGGTCCCGGCTACATGGTCTCGGTCGGCTATATGGACCCCGGCAACTGGGCGACCGACCTCGCCGGCGGCGCCCAGTTCGGTTACACGCTGCTGTTCATCATCATGCTGTCCAACCTGATGGCGATCCTTTTGCAGGCGCTGGCGGCACGGCTCGGCATCGCCACCGGCCGCGACCTCGCCCAGGCCTGCCGGGCCTATTATCCCCGGCCGGTGAACTTCGTGCTGTGGATCGCCTGCGAGCTGGCCATCATCGCCTGCGACCTGGCCGAAGTCATCGGCACCGCGATCGCATTGCAGCTTCTGTTCGGCATTCCGCTGATCGGCGGCGCCATGCTGACGGCGCTCGATGCCTTCCTCGTGCTGCTCCTGATGAACAAGGGGTTTCGCTATCTCGAAGCCTTCGTCATCGCGCTTTTGATCATCATCTTCAGCTGCTTCGCCATCCAGATCTTCGTCGCCGCCCCGCCGGCCGGTTCGATCCTGCATGCCATGTTCGTGCCGTCGTCGGAAATCGTCACCAATCCGGCGATGCTCTACATCGCCATCGGCATCATCGGCGCCACCGTCATGCCGCATAATCTCTATCTGCACTCCTCGATCGTGCAGACCCGCGCCTATGAACGCACCGACAAGGGCAAGCGCGACGCCATCAAATGGGCAACGACGGACTCGACCATCGCCCTGATGCTGGCTTTGTTCGTCAACGCCTCGATCCTGATCGTGTCCGCGGTCGCCTTTCACAACACCGGCCACCAGGACGTCGCAGAGATCGGCCAGGCCTTCGAGCTGCTGTCGCCGCTGCTCGGCCTCGGCATCGCCTCGATCCTGTTCGCTGTGGCGCTGCTGGCTTCCGGCCTGAACTCGACGGTGACGGCCACGCTCGCCGGCCAGATTGTTATGGAAGGCTTCCTGCGCCTGCGCATCCCCAACTGGGCACGCCGGCTGCTGACGCGCGGCCTCGCCATTATCCCGGTGGTGGTCGTCACCGCGCTCTATGGCGAAAAGGGCACCGGCCAGTTGCTGGTGTTCAGCCAGGTCATCCTGTCGATGCAACTGCCCTTCGCGGTCGTCCCGCTGGTGCAGTTCGTCTCCGACAAGAAGAAGATGGGCAATCTCGCCATTCCGCGCGGCGTCGCAGCCCTTGCCTGGGTGGTCGCCGCGATCATCCTGGTGCTCAACTTCAAGCTGCTCTACGACACCATGTTCGGGGTCGGCTGAGTTCCGCTTCGCCTGGAAACCAGCTGCCCTCTGCGCAGGGGGCAGCCTCGCGACAAATCGGCAATCCGCGCTATGTTTTCCGGCATCATGACCCGGATCGAAGACATCAGGAAATTCTACGCGCGGCTGCTGGCCGCCAATGCCGGCTCGCCCGACCCACGTCTGGAAGCGGCTTTCGCCGACGTGCCGCGCGAAGCGTTTCTCGGTCCCGGACCGTGGACGGTCGTCGCCGGCAACGGCAGGGTCACAACACCAAGCGCCGATCCGGCTCATATCTATCAGAACGTGCTGGTGGCGCTCGACGACGACAAGGGCATCAACAATGGCGAGCCATTCCTGCACGCCATGTGGATTGGAAAGCTTGAACCGAAACCCGGTGAGGCGGTTTGCCATATCGGCGCCGGCACCGGCTACTACACCGCCGTGCTGGCCCGGCTGGTTTCGCCAGGCGGCATCGTCACCGCTTTCGAACTCGACGAGAAGCTGGCCGATCTGGCGCGTCAAAATCTCGAAGCCTATGGCAATGCGACGGTGGTCCATGGCGATGCCGTGACGACGCCCCTGCCGCCATCCGACATCATCTATGTCAATGCCGGGGTCGCAGCGCCCCCGGCCGGATGGCTGAAGGCGCTGCGGCCAGGCGGCCGCATGATCTTTCCCTGGCGGCCGGCCGAGCGCGTCCCGCTGGCGGTGATGGTGACACGCACGCAAAAAGGCTTCGCCTGCGATCCGTTCATGCGGTCGTGGTTCATTCCCTGTGTCGGCGCCTCGGTCGCGGACCCCGCGGCGATGATCCCCACCGGCGAGCAGGCCGCGCGCAGCCGCTCGATCTGGCTGGCGCAGGACAGGGCGCCGGACGACACCGCCACCGCCATATCAGGCGATGTCTGGTTCTCGTCGGAAAATCTCCACACCGAGCCTCGCAAGCAACGGTGATTTTCCAAAATTTCGTCCTGTCCTGTCGGACCGGTGGCTCGTCGCCCGTCCTTGGGCTGAAGTCCGCCACGACGGCGTGGACCGAAGAACGGGAGCATTGGAATGAGAAAGATCATCTCTGCGACATTCATCAGCCTCGACGGCGTCATGCAGGCGCCCGGCGGCCCGCAAGAGGATCCGGTCGGCGGCTTCAAGTTCGGCGGCTGGACCTTCCATTACTTCGACGAGGCGGGGGGCGCGGCGATGGATGAACTGTTCTCCAAGCCTTTCGCCCTGCTTCTCGGCCGCAGGACCTACGATATCTTCGCCGCCTACTGGCCATATCAGAAAGATCCGATCGCGGATGCCTTCAACCCTGCGGCCAAATATGTCGCGACGCATCGGCCCGACACCCTCACCTGGCAGAACACGCAATCGCTCGGGCCCGATATCGTTGCGGCGTTGCGCCGCCTCAAGCAGGAGGATGGACCCGACCTGCTCATCCAGGGATCGGGCAACCTGATCCAAACGCTGCTCGCCAACGGGCTGATCGACGAGATCCGGCTGATGATCTTCCCGCTGTTGCTGGGCAAGGGCAAGCGGCTGTTCGGCGACAGCGCGATCCCGGCCGCCTTCAAGCTCATTAAGTCGCAGGCAACCGGCACCGGCGTCATCATGGCGACCTACGAACGCGCGGGCGAGGTCAAGGTCGGGTCGTTTGTCACGGGAGAGCCGTCGGAAGCCGAGCTCGAGCGGCGGAAGAACTGGAAGTAAGCAGGACCTGGGTTCCTCGCCCCACGATGAAAGATCGACCCGCCACTCGGTCGAGCTTCGCTCGACACCTCTCCCCGATCGACGGGGGAGAGGAACCCAAGTTCTGAGAAGCTTCAAGCAGCGACTGGTCGCCGCGCCAGCCCTTCCCGTATATGCCGTGCGAATTCCTGCGCCGCGGGCCCTACCCCATGCCTCGGCAGATGCAGGTTGATGGCAAAATTCGGCAGCGGCGGCAGGCCGGACTCCGATCGCAATATGTCGAGATCGGCTGGCACCGTGGAGGCCAGCCAGGTGGTGACGGCGAGGTCGGAGCGCACCGTCGCGGTCGTCGCGTCGATGTTGCCGTTCTCGAACACGGTGCGCCACTCCAGCCCATGCTCACCGAGCGCCGCCAACACAGCCGGCCGGAAAGCGCAGGTGTCGGCGACGATCGAGACCGGCAGCGGCCGCTTGGCGCGGGCAACGCCGCCCTTGGCACCGACCCAGACCAGCCGGTCAACGACGAGGCATTCGCCGGCCGACGGGCCGGCGCATTCCTCGATCACGGCAAGGTCGATGGTCCCGGCCGCAAGGGCAGCAGTCAATTCTGGCGACGAGGCGCAGACCAGCGATATCTCGACCTGCGGATAGGTCTCGGCATAGGTCTTCAGCACCGGCGCCAGCAAGGTGCCGACAAGGTCGTAGGGCACGCCGAGCCGCACCTGGCCGGCCACCGGGCTCCCAGCCATTTCGGCCCAGATCTCGTCATTCAAGGCCAGCAGCCGCTTGCCCCTGCCGAACAGCTGTTCACCGGCGCGCGTCAGCCGCAAGCCGCGCCGGTCGCGCTCGAAGAGGCTCGAGCCGAACGCCTCCTCCAGCCGTTTGACCTGCTGGCTGACAGCACCTTGCGTCAGGTGCAGTGCATTGGCCGCCGCTGTCATGCTGGCCTTGTCGGCGACGGTGATAAAGGTGCGGATCAGCGCCATGTCGAGATTTCGGATCATGGTTGGCATTATGCTTGCTAATGTCAACCATAGCAAACATTGCATTTACTGAAGTTCGTGCGCAGCTACGATGGCAGCCCTCCCACCGAGGACGCCGCATGCTCGAGCCCATTTTCCCGCTCATCCTGTTTGCCATCGTCGCCACCACCACGCCCGGCATCGCCACGACCCTGTCGACCGCGTCCGGCGCGCAGTTCGGCTTTCGCCGTTCCGTGCCTTTGCTGGTCGGCAGCGCCGCCGGCCTCGCCACCGTCACGGGTGCCGCTGCCGCCGGGCTTGCCGGCCTGCTGCTCGCCGTGCCCTCGCTGCAACTGGCGATGAAGGTCACCGGCTCACTTTATCTCGTCTGGCTGGCGATCAAGATCGGCCGCAGCGGACCGCCTAATCTGGATGTGAGCATGGCCAGGCCGAACAGCTTTCTCGGCGGCGCCGGCATTCAATGGATGAACCCGAAGGGATGGGCGATGGGACTGGGCGCCGCGGCGTCGTTCGCGGCATTGGCCAGCGGACCGATGCAGCTCGCGCTGCTGCTCGGCGCCACTTTCGGCCTCGCGGCCGCCGCCTCGCTGTCACTGTGGTGCGTGGCCGGCATGGTGCTGGCGCGGCTGCTCAAGACCGAATGGCAATGGCGCGCGCTCAACGTCGTGTTGGCGCTGGTACTGGCCGCCTCGATCATTCCGATGTGGCGGTCGGTGTAAAGCGCTCAAGCCAAAACCCGCGCCAGCCCCCCACCCTGACCTTCGGTCCGACCTCCCCACAAGGGGGAGGTGGGGAGTCCAGCTTTTCGCACCCCACAAGACCATTGTCGCATGGGCGGACAAGCCGCGTCCCCAACCTTCCCCCTTATGGGGGTCCGAAGGACGGGCGAGACCCGTGGCTCGCCCCGGCAAGTCGCTGCGAAGCAGCGGGGTGGGGGTCCTGGTTCGCAAAGCGAACCAGCCTCTCAAACTTCAAACCCCGTAACGCGCCGCCGGCTTGTCGGCGTGCAGGCTGCCGTAGAAGGCTTGCCGGGCGCCGAGGAATGTGTCGAGCTTGGCCGCATCGGCAAGCGCGGGCACGGTGACCGCCTCGCCTTTGGCCAAGCCGACAAGTGCGGCATCGACCATGTCGTCGGCGGTCATGATGATCTCCTTCGGAACGTTGGCGATATCGGTGCCGGCAAGTTCCCAGAAATCGGTCCGGGTCGCGCCCGGCAGCACCACCTGCACCTTCACATTGGTGCCCTCAACCTCACGGTGCAGGGCTTCGGTGAAGTTGACCACATAAGCTTTGGTGCCGCTGTAGATGCCGCCGAAGGAGGTGTCGAAGGCGAGCACCGAGGCGATGTTGACGATGCCGCCGCGGTTGCGTGCCAAAAGCCCCGGCAGCACGGCGCGGGTTAGACGCGTCAAGGCGATGGTGTTGACCTTGATCATGCGCTCGGCCGCGTCGACATCGGCGGTGGCCACGACGGCCTGGCCGCCGATGCCGGCATTGTTGACCAGCAGTGTGATGCTCTCGTCGGCTGTTACAGCTTGCTCGACGCGGCGCACATCATCGTCGTTTGCAAGATCGGCGCTGATCACGCCGACCTTGCGGCTATAGGTCTGGCGCAGCTTCCCGGCCAGTTCCTCCAGCCGGTCGGCGCGCCGCGCCACCAGCACCAGATCGTAGCCCTGCCCGGCCAGCCGGTCGGCATAGACCGCGCCGATGCCCGACGAAGCACCGGTGACGACCGCCGTGCCCTTGTTGCCCTGTCCACTCATTGTCCTGTTCCTTCTTCAACTGATCTTGTTCGTTTCGAATGACCCCCGGCACCGTGGCATCTGCCGCGCTGCCGGAAAGCCGCAAGATAGTGGCATATACCATTAATCGTGAAGTAGGCATATGCCACTATCTTGTCAATGAGACGGGCGGGGATTATTTGAGGGGAGCAGCCGGGCCTCATTCGCCGGCGCCAGGGACCATCATGTCAAAGGACAGCCTGCCCGGCCTCACGCTCTGCAACAACGCCGCGCTGCGCCGCGCGGCGCGCAAGCTCGGCAAGTTTTATGATGATGTGGTGGAGCCGTCAGGCCTCAAGGCGACGCAGCAGGGCCTGCTTTACCAGATCCATATGGGCGATGAGCCGGCGATGGGCGCCATCGCCACGTCGCTGATCATGGACCTGTCGGCGCTCGGCCATACGCTGAAACCGCTGATCCGCGACGGCTATGTCGAGACCTTCGCCGACCCGGAGGACCGCCGCGTCAAGCGTGTACGACTGACGCCAAAGGGCCTGGACAAGATCGAGGAAGCGATGAAACTGTGGCAAATCGCCCAGCAGCGTTTCGAGGATGTCGTCGGCAAGGACAAGGCCGAAGATTTGCGCGCGGCTCTGGATGAGATCGCCGCGCTGGATTTTGATCTGCCGCCGGCCACGCCCTAAGGCCAGCGTTTGCCAAAGACTCTACTCGGCAGGCATTTCTACAGGCCGAGCCGCCCAGCGGCCGGCGACCACGACGCCAAGCCCGACGATCGGGAAGATCGCGGCGACCAGGCCGAGATCGGCCGGCGCGCCGTAGCGCAGCACGGCACCACCGACCACGGCACCCAGCGCCACGCCGAGATAGAGCGCCGAGGCGTTGAGCGACAGCACGATCGGGGCGGCATCGGGCGCCAGCTTGATGATGCGGCTCGCCTGCGCCGGCGGGAACGCCCAGCCGACGATGCCCCACGGCACCATCATCGCCATCAGCGCCGGCCCGGCAATATGGTGCGGCAGGAAGGTCGGGATGACCGACAATAAGACCAGCATGCCGGCACTCAGCGCCAGCGACCAGCCGACGGTGCGGGTCGCACCGAACCGGTCGGCGGCCTGGCCGCCGCCAATGTTGCCGATGACGGCGCCGACGCCGAAGGCGAGCAGCATGCCGGGCAGCGCGATCTGGCTGAGACCGCCGCCCTCGATGGCAAGCGGCGCGACATAGGCAAAGACGGTGAAGGCGCCGATCAGCGCCAGCACTGTCGTCAACAGGATCGGCATCACGCCGGGACGCAGCGCTGCCGCCAGCCTGCGCTTCAAGGGCAGCCTGGTGCCAACGATGCCCTGCGGCAGCCGGTACCACAGGATCGCGCCTGCAAGCGCGCCAAGGCCGGCGATGGCAAAGAAGGTGCCGCGCCAGCCGGCGACGGTGGCAACGAGCGCGCCGAGCGGCGCACCGAGCGCAACGGCCACAGTGGTGCCGCCGACAACGACGGCGATGGCACGCGCCCGGTGATGATCATCGACCAGCGCTACTGCGGTGCCCTGCGCGGTTGCGGCGAACAGGCCCGACGACAGCGCCATGACGATGCGCGCGACCAGCAGCAGTTCGAAGGAGGAACTCAAGGCGGCGGCGATGTTGCCGATGACGAAGAACACCAGCGTCCACAGGATGACGCGGCGCCGGTCCCATTCGCCGGTCAGCGTCGCGAGAATCGGCGTGCCGACCGCATAGGCGAGCGCGAAGGCGGTAATCAGCGTGCCGGCCAGCGGAATGGAGATGCCGGCATCCGCCGCGATGTCGGGCAGAAGGCTGGAGATGACGAAGCCTTCGGTCGAGATCGTGAACGATCCGAGCGCGAGCCAGAAGAGGCGCTTGTCCATGGCGGGATGTCCTTAGTTCAAAAGTTATTGAACAATTGGACATAACAGGGCATCATGTCAATGAAGCCAGGGAAAAATAGCTGAACCTTCCTGACAGCCCTGTGTCAGCACAGGCCGGGCGGGGTTCGCGCGAGACGGAGAAAGGCCACGTGGAGCCAACAATGATGGATGCGTTGAAATCGGACCCGACTGTGCTTAGTTTCGAGCCATGACCTTGCCACACCCCAATACGGACCAGATCAGCCTGCCGATCGTGCTTGGCGTGCTCGGCGACCCGACGCGGCTTGCCATCGTGCGCTATCTCGCCAGCAAGCAGGGCGTGCCGCTGAACTGCAGCCAGTTCCTCGATTTCGGCTCGAAGACCAATCTGAGCTACCACCTCGCCAAATTGCGCGAGGCCGGCGTCACCCGCGCCGAGGTGGTCGGCACCAACCGCATGATCACACTGCGCCGCGCCGATCTCGACGCCCGCTTCCCCGGCCTGCTCGACAGCGTCATCGCCGCCGCCGGCGACGATCCCGCACTGCCGGCGGTTGGCGGCCACGATATCGAAGTGCACGCCCGACCCTGAAGGACTTGGGTTCCTCGCCCACGAACGTGGGGAAAAGGAAAAGCGGCGTCACACAGGAGCTTCCCGAAATGCGCATCGCCGTCCTCGCCGATATCCACGGCAATGTGCTGGCGCTCGACGCCGTGCTTGACGACCTGCGCCGGCGCGGCGGCGCCGACCTGACCGTCAATCTCGGCGACAGCGTTTCCGGCCCGCTATGGCCGCGCGAAACGATGGAACGGCTGCAGGCGCTGAACCTGCCGACGGTGCGCGGCAACCACGACCGCCGTGTTGCCGCCGACCCCGCTGATGACACCATGTGGCCCTCCGACGTCTATGCGCAGGAGCGGCTGACCGAGGCACAGCGCCAGGTGCTGTTCGCCCAGCCGTTGACGCTGGAGATCGCACCCGGAATCATCGCTTTCCACGCCCGTCCCGACCATGACGAGAAATATCTCACTGATACGATCGTCAATGGCCAGCTGGTACGCGCGCCGCTGACGGCGATCCGGCGGCGGCTGAAGGCGCTCGACCCGGCTTGCCGCATCGCGCTGTGCGGCCACAGCCACCGCGCGGAACTGATCCGCGTCCCCGACGGTCCCGTCATCTTCAATCCGGGCAGCATCGGCTGCCCTGCCTATGACGATTCCACGCCGCCGGCGCATGTCTCCGAGCAGGGCTCGCCGCATGCGCGCTACGGCATTGTCACCCTGGGCAGCAACGGCCAGCCCGACGGCTTCGAGGCCATCGCCGTCGACTACGACCACGAGGCGGCCGCCAGGCAGGCCGAACAAGCGGGCCGGCCGGAATGGGCTCACGCGCTCAGAACCGGGTTCATGCCCCTGCCCGGCTGAAGGCTGGCGAAACGGCGGCCCGAATTTTCGGGCTTACATGGCGCCGCGTCGTCCCTTATAAAACCGGCCGGGCTTGCGGCGGGCTCGATCCGCCGCGGCACGGTATCAGCGCACGGCCAAACGATGAGGCGCACAGTTACGCTCCGAACAATCCTCCATGCGCTGATTGCTGCTCCGCTGCTGATGACGGCGTGGCCTGTGATTGCCCCCGCTATGGCTGAAGAGATGGCCCAAGAGGCGCCGGAGCTCGTCATCTCCGTCGTTACCGGCCTGGCGCCGGACGACCTTCTCAAGGTCCGCACCACCGCATCGCCGGTCGCCACGGTCGAGGCGCGGCTGAGCAGTGGCGACATGGTCACCAATCTCGGCTGCAACGACATCAACGGCTACAAATGGTGCAAGGTCGAGAGCACGGGCAAGGAGAAGCTGAGCGGCTGGGCGCCGGCGCGCTATCTCATCCCCCTCAATCCGAACCCCTATGTCGAAGGTGAGCCAAGACCGGCCGGTGCGCCGGTGGTTGCCTCCACCGGCAGTGGGGCCGAGCAGGCCTCGGCACCGGACCAATCGCAGGCCACCGGCTCAGCCGACAGCGCGCCGGTCGCACCGCCCGACCTGACGGCGCGGCTTGGCGGCGCCGGTCCGGCAGCCGAAAGCACGCCGAAATCGCCAGAGGAAATCGGCCACGCCGCCATGCAGGATGCGTACCTACTGGCGCTGGCGGCGCCTGACGTCCCGCTTGATTCCGCTCCGACGCTGGCTTCTGGCCCCGAAATTCCCTGCGCCCGCTATGTCGGCCAGCCGATGGAGCGCTGCAAGGTCAGCGTGGTGCACACCGCCGACAAGGCGAACATCACTGTGACCTGGCCCGATGGCGGCACGCGCATCATCTCTTTCCGTGCCGGCCAGCCGGCCGGTTCCGACGCGCCCGGCGACTTCCGCTTCACCAGGGAAGGCAGCCTCAACATGATCCGTGTCGGCGTCTCGGAGCGGTTTGAGATCACGGATCAGTTGGCGCTGGGGAATTAGAATTCAGGGGAGTAAGGGAGCAGGGAATAAGGGAGTGTGTTTGGAATTCTCTCGAACCCACCCTACTCCCCTACTCCCCTACTC
>NZ_RZTG01000091.1:0-223 GCF_003997175.1 Mesorhizobium sp. Primo-A | reverse complement strand
GACCTCCCGGCGCGCCCGGCGCGGAGGGACCTGGCGGACCTGCTGGGCCTGTCGGACTGCCCGGATCGGACGGGACACCTGGAGCGCCCGGCGATACCGGCGCGTCTGGACCTCCCGGCGCGCCCGGCGCGGAGGGACCTGGCGGACCTGCTGGGCCTGTCGGACTGCCCGGATCGGACGGGACACCTGGAGCGCCCGGCGATACCGGCGCGTCTGGACCTCC